>NZ_PCOW01000028.1:0-53377 GCF_002979495.1 Microbacterium sp. MYb64
CACCTCGTGCAGTACGCGGTGATCTTCGACCGCATCTTCCGCTTCTCGATCACCGGCAACCGCACCCGCAACTACGACGCCGTCGGCGGGCAGCTGCTGTTCGCGTGGCTGCACCAGCGGGGCGTGCTGCACTGGACCGACACCGCGCTCGCGTTCGACTGGGAGAACGTGCCGGACGCCGTGGTGGCCCTGGGAGATGCGATCGACGACCTGTACTGGCACTCGATCGACCGGCCGAAGGTCGCCCACTGGCTCGCCGCCTATGAGCTGGTCCGCGGCACGCTCACGCCGCACCCGGCGTCGCAGTGGGCTCGCGGCCTGTCGGACGAGATCCTCGCCGGCGCTCCCAAGGGCTACACCGACGCCGTGCTGGACGACGAGTTCCCGCTCTCGATGTTCTTCGAGACGCTGGACAAGAAGATGAAACCCATCATCGAATCGACGTCGGGCATCACGGGGGAGTCGGAATGAGTGGCGCTCTGCGGGGTCGAGTCGTCGTCATCGCGGGAGCGACGAGTCCATCGGGACTCGCCGTGGCGAGGACGCTGATCCGCCATGGCGCACGAGTGGTCGGTGTCGGGAACATCCCGAACCTGCTCGAGCAGTTCCGGGCGGCGTTTCCGGAGGCGCTCACCCTCAGCTGCGACCTCACCTCAAGGGAGGAGGTGACCGACATGGCCACGACCGTCCGCGCGCGTCTCGGGCCGATCGACGGTCTCGTCCACCTGGTCGGCGGGTGGCGAGGCGCGAAGGGCATCGTGAGCCAGAGCGACGAGGACTGGGACTTCTTCAACAGCGTCATGATCGGAACACTCCGCAACACGACCCGTGCGTTCTACGACGACCTCGTGGCGTCGGATGCGGGTCGGCTCGCGATCGTTTCCGCAGTGTCGGTGCAGTCGCCGACAGCTGCTTCCGCGTCGTACTCCGCCGCGAAAGCCGCGACGGAGGCCTGGGCGCTCAGCGTCGCAGACGGCTTCCGAAGCGATGCCCGTATCGACGTGGGCGGTGGGGAGTCTTCGGCCACGATCTTCGTCGTCAAGGCGCTCGTGGATGACGCGATGCGTGCGGCGGCACCGGAGCGGCGGTTCCCGGGGCACACCGACGTCGATGATCTCGCGGACGCGATCGCAGGCCTGTGGACCGAGACGGGGACGATGAACGGGGCGCGCATCGCGCTCTACGACGACACCGCAGGCAAGACGGGTGCGCAGCGATGACCGGGGTGTCGCACGACCGGACGAGACGGGGATTCGCGTCGGACAACTATTCGGGGGTGCACCCCGAGGTCATGGACGCGCTCGCGCGCGCGAACGGCGGTCACCAGACCGCCTATGGCGCGGATGTCTACACCGACCGGCTCGCCGCAGTCTTCCGCACGCACTTCGGTGATGATGCCCTCGCGTATCCGGTCTTCAACGGAACCGGATCCAACGTGACCGCACTCCAGTCGATGCTGCCGCGCTGGGGAGCCGTCATCTGTTCGAGCGTCGCCCACATCCACACGGATGAGAACGGCGCACCGGAGCGGATCGGCGGACTCAAGCTCCTCCCTGTCGAGTGCCCGGATGGGAAACTCACCCCCGAACTGGTCGCGTCCGAAGCGTGGGGGTGGGGCGATGTGCATCGGGCGCAGCCGCTCGTCGTGTCGATCACGCAGACCACGGAGATCGGCACCCTGTACACCGTCGAAGAGATCCGAGCGATCACCCGGCAGGCGCATGAGCTCGGCATGCGAGTGCACATGGACGGCGCGCGTGCCTCGAATGCGGCGGCCGCCCTCGACGCGCCGTTGCGAGCGTTCACCACGGATGCCGGAGTCGACGTCCTGAGCTTCGGGGGCACGAAGAACGGGATGATGTTCGGCGAGGCGATCGTCGTGCTGGATCCCGACGCGTCGTACGGCCTCGACTATCTGCGCAAGTCCAACATGCAGCTGGCGTCGAAGATGAGGTTCGTCTCGGCGCAACTGCTCGCGCTGCTGGAGGGCGATCTCTTCCTGCGGAATGCCCGCCGGTCGAACGCGATGGCTGCTCGACTCCGCCATGCGCTGGAGACAGGGATCGATGCCGGCATGCTGCCCGGAGTGGAGTTCACCCAGCCGACCCAGTCGAACGCGGTGTTCGCGAGCCTGCCGGCCGCGGTCGCCGAGCGACTGCGGGGCCGGTTCCCGTTCTACGACTGGGACGCCGCCCGGGGCGAGGTCCGTTGGATGTGCGGTTTCGACACCGAGGCCGAGGACATCGACGATTTCGTCGAGGCCTTGACGTCCGAACTCGTCGCCTGAGGACGGAGTCGGCATGTGCGCGCCGGTCACGAGTTCTCCGGATCTCGTGCCGTTCATCGATCCCCGCTCGTTCTGCAACCGGCGGCGGGCGTGGTTCTGCGTCGATGTTGTCGGTTCCGACGGACAAGGTCCATTCGAATGGTCCTCGTCAGCAGTCCGCGGCGATCGGTTGCGTCGAATACTGAGATCGGCCGCCCCGCCCCTGTGGCACCGTCCCGGTCGCATCACGCCCGAAGGAGAGACCAACCGATGAGCAGCTTCCACGAGACGACGATCACGGGCGACTGTCCGATCAGCGTGCGCGACTACGGCGGAGCGGGAGCGCCTATGCTGCTCCTGCACGGCGCCCTGCGCAACCTCGAGGATTGGAGTCCCTACCCGGACCTGCTCGGGAAGGGCTCCAGGCTCGTCGCGATGGACTTCCGCAACCACGGGCGATCCGGCGAGGGCCCGTGGACCTGGGACGCTGTCCTCGACGACGTCGGCCGCGTCATCGACATCATGGGGCTGGATGCGCCTGTCCTGGTCGGACATTCGCTCGGCGGCATGGTCGCCGCGCTGTACGCGGTGCGCCGCGGCGGGGTCTCCGGAGTGATCAACATGGACGGCTACGGTTCCGGCCGCCCGGAGCAGTACGTGGGGATCGCCCCCGACGTCGCCTCCGAGTATCTGCGGACCAGTCTCGACGCCGCGATCTCGTCCTGGCCGGACGGATCGCTCGAACCGGAGACGATCACGGCCATCGTCACGGCCCAGGCGACACAGGCCGCTGCGTACGGGCTTCCGGTCTCCAGGGAGGTGACAGCGCTCGCGCGGTCGCTCCGGTCGGACGATCACGGCCGGCCGACGCTCTCGATGAGCCGCGATCGGCTGAGCGAGATGATGCAGGTGCTCACGAGCCTCGACTGGATGGACATCTTCGCCCGAGTCGATGTGCCGTTCCTGCTGCACAGGTGCGAGGACACGGCAGGCATCGAAGGCGAGACGCTCGAGATGATGACGGCGTACAACCAGGGCCTGCGCCGCGATCTGAACGATCTGAATCGCGTCTCGGACACCGTGACCGTCCGCTTCCTGGCGGAGAACCATGGCTACAACCTCATCGATCCTGAAGCGCGGGCGACGGAGATCCGGGAGTTCCTGAGTCTCGACTGAGCCTGAACCGCCCGTCCTCCGTGCCATCGCAGGGAGGACGGGCAGGTCGGTTCCCCGGATTCAGAACCGGATCGTCTCGACGGAGGTCGTGAACTCCGTCAGGACGTCGTCCAGGATCTCGACGCCGATTCCCGGGCCGGTCGGGATCCGCAGGGCGCCGTCCTCGAGCACGAACGGTGCCGTGAGATCCTGCGCGTAATAGCGGTCCGATGCCGACGTGTCGCCGGGGAGGACGAAGTTCGGCAGTCCCGCGAGCGCCACGTTCGCGGCTCTGCCGATTCCGGTCTCGAGCATCCCGCCGCACCACACCGGCACTCCGTTCGCCGCAGCGATGTCGTGGATGCGCCGGGCCTCGAGGTACCCGCCGACCCTCGCCGGCTTGACGTTGATGACGCTGCAGGCGCCCAGAGCGATCGCCGCGGCGGCATCGCGTGCCGACTCGATCGACTCGTCCAGGCAGATGGGGGTGCGGATCAGCGCGGCGAGGGCCGCATGTCCGAGGATGTCGTCCTCGGACAGCGGCTGCTCGATGAGGAGCAGGTCGTACGGATCGAGCTGCGCCAGGTGGCGGGCATCCGCGAGGGTGTAGGCCGTGTTGGCGTCGACCTGCAGCAGGATGTCGTCGCCGAAGGTCTCGCGGACGAGACGCACGGGAGCCACGTCCCACCCTGGCTCGATCTTGAGCTTGATCCGCCGGTATCCCTGTGCGAGGTACTCGCCGACGGCGTTCACGAGCTCGTCGAGGCTGTCGAGGATGCCGACCGAGACCCCGGCGGGGACGGATTCGCGCACGGCTCCGAGGTGCTGTCCGAACGAGACTCCCGTCTCCTTCAACTGTGCGT
Organism: Microbacterium sp. MYb64; assembly: GCF_002979495.1. NCBI lineage: Bacteria > Bacillati > Actinomycetota > Actinomycetes > Micrococcales > Microbacteriaceae > Microbacterium > Microbacterium sp. MYb64. The sequence continues at coordinate 4,285 of NZ_PCOW01000028.1, forward strand.
CGAGGATCGCGGTCTCGAGCACGGCCTTCGACATCGCGTGCCCTTTGACCGGTGCCAGAGCGGTTGCCACTCGTTCCGCGGTGAGATCCTCGCCCATGGCCTCGAGGCGGGGGAGCAGATGATCGCGGATGACGAGCTCACCGCCGTCGAGGAACTCCGAGCTGTACAGCGGACCCGGCTCCGCGGCGTGCTCCGCCCACCCTTCCGCGTCCGGGGTCGCGACACGGACGAGGATCGTCTCGCGCTCGGACACCGACCCGAACGAGGTGCGGAACGGCGAGACGAGCGGCAGGGCGACCCGGCGCAGCTCGATGGTCTGAATCTTCACGAATGGACTCCTTTGGCGAGTCGGTACCAGCCTGATCTGGTAACGCTGGTGGCGGTGTAGCCGGCATCGAATGCGTCGGTCAGCGCTTCGCGGACGCTTCGGCGCCACTCGCGTGCTTCCGCGGGGCGCTGCGTGCGGAGCGACACGATGTCCCGCGGCACTCGGCACCAGAGGACGCCGGCGGACTCGATCACCGCTGGTCTCTCGTCCGGTCCGAAGCTGCGGACCTGATGAGAGCGGAAGTCGGGAAGCGCAGGGTCGTGCGCGGCGCCCTCGCTGCAGGCGACCGTTCTGTCGCCGGCGAGGGTCCAGGTCGCGACCAGTCGATCGCTCTCGTCGTCCGCGTTGATGTCATCGAGCATCGTGCCGTAGAAGTTCGGGTTGTACTCGTCGACGGTGGCGCCGAGTTTCGACAGGTTGAAGCGCGCATTGCGGCTCACGAGAGGGTCGAATGTCCAGACCATCCGCTCGAGTCCGTGGGCCAGCGCCCAGGAGCGCTGATGCTGCTTGAGGGCGTAGCCCACGCCGGAGTCCGCCCGCCCGGCCCTCACTCCGGCGATCAGCGAATAGGCGGAGGCGGTCTCCGCCGAGACGATGGCGACGGCCGCTCCGCAGATCTCGCCGTCGGTGTTGTATGCGGCGGTCACCGAGCAGCCGGCGTGGCTGATGCTGCGCAGGACATCGAGCGGGATGGGCGCCCCTTGCGTCGTGGTTCCCCAGATCGAGGTGAGCAGGTCGTTGACCTCCTCGAGCATTCCCATCTCGTGGACATCGACGACCCTGACACGGGCGAGCTCGCTGGCACGCGCTGCGGCCGTCTGCGATTGGAGGAGAGCGGAGCCGCCTTCGACGTCGGTGTGCATGGGACCATCGTGCTCGTCACCCGGCGGAAGGGCTTTGGCTTCGCGCACCATCCTGTTCCGGTGCGCCCTGGCCTGCCCGACAGCGCCGCGAGGGGCGGCGCGGAGGACCGTCCGATCCGTCGCGCGTCAGGGCGTCTCTGCGGCGTACTGCCGGTAGAGGTCGAGGTCGGGGGCGCCGTGGGTCAGCCGCGACCATTCCTCCACGAACCGGCGACGCACCTGACGGGGAGGCCAGTCCGCTGGCAGCAGCGCGTTCGGCAGCAGCGGGTCGATCGCGAGGGCCGCCGCGAATGGCTCGGACAGGATGAGTGCGTCGGCGGCCCGGCGTACGGGGTCATCGGCGGCATCGATCGCAGCGAAGCGAGCGAGTGCTCGATCCGCTGCGCCATACGCCTCCCTCACCGGACCGAGGTCCCAATACCTGGCGAGGATCGCGGAGGGGTCGTCGAGACCGGCGATGTCGATTCGCGTCACCTCGGCGACGATCAGCTGATCGATCACCTCGGGGTCGGGAAGCGCAGCGTAGTGACGCAGGGGCGGCCGCGGGTCGTTCGTCGACAGGAAGAGGGCGGGCGCGATGCTCACGCCACCGAAGCGCGAGAGCCCGGAGCGCAGCGCATCGCGGTCCGCTCGTCGTCCTTCAGGGAGGGAGAAGGCCGTGAGTCGCCAGAGGCCGTCCCAGGGGTCGGATTCGTCTTCCAGGGCGAGTGCGCGCCGGAGGCGGCCGGCGGTGACCGGATCCGTGCGGGGCGTGGCGCCGGAGCGGACCAGAACGCCGTTGCGACCCCTGCCCTCCTGCGTGGCGAGGCCCGCGGCCTCGATGCGCCTGATCGCCAGGCGCACGGGCTGATCGTCGACCCCGAGAGTGCTGGCGAGATCGTAGACGAAGCGCAGCGACGCGTGTCCTGTGCTGTCGAAGCATGCCTCGACGATCGTTCGGGGTGCCGGTGGGGCGTCGACGTCGGGGATGCTCACGGCAACAGCCTAGGGGGGAGTGCATCCCCGAACTCATGAAACTATCTATTGACTCAAGAAGGTGAGTTGCGCGATAGTTACTTCATCGGAACGATCATCGGCGATCGCCCGAACTCGATGAAGAGGAGTACGCCGTGGCACCTTCCCATTCCGCACCCCGAGCGGTGGCGGCTCTAGACCAGAGCGGCTCGCTCAGCCCGGTCGCGGGCCGACGCCTCCTGCCTTCGCTGACCGTGGCATGGTTCGTCCTCTTCGCGGCGTACCTCGGTCTCACCTCCGTGCTGCTGCCCAATCACATGGCGAACATCGACGAGGAGCACAAGGTGGCGAACTTCGCCATCGTCACCACCGTCGCCTCGATCATCGCCATGTTCTCCCAGCCGATCGTGGGGGCGCTTTCCGATCGCACTCGATCGCGTCTCGGGCGCCGCGCACCGTGGATGCTCGCGGGCGCCCTCATCGGCGCGCTGTCGCTCATCGTCCTCGGCTCGCTGCACGACATCTTCCTGATCACGATCGTGTGGGCGGTGATGCTCGTGTCGCTCAACGCCCTGCAGGGACCGCTGAGCGCGATCACCCCTGACCGGTTCCCGCGCTCGCGCCGCGGTGTGGCGTCGACGGCCGTCGGCATCGGCACGCTGGCCGGAGCCACCCTCGGCGTCGTGCTCGCCGGCCGGATCGCGGCCGATGTCGGCATCGGGTACCTGGTGTTCGGCGGGGGCGTCTTCGTCGTGACGGTCGCCTTCGTGCTCCTCAACAAGGATCGCTCCAGCACCGATGTGGACTTCACCGCTTTCCGCTGGCGGAGCTTCCTCGCGGATTTCTGGGTGAATCCTCTCCGGCATCCGGACTTCGCCTGGGCCTTCACCGCGCGATTCCTCTTCATCCTCGGGTACTTCCTGGTCTTCACCTACCAGCTGTTCATCCTCACCGACTTCATCGGGATGCCGCTCGGGGAAGCCAACATCCAGGTCGGAGTCCTCAGCATGGCGGCCTTCGTCACCACTCTCCTCTCGGTGAGCGTCGCCGGGTGGGTCAGTGACAGGGTGCGACGGCGGAAGGCGTTCGTCTACCTCGCCTCCGGCATCATGATCGTCGGGCTGCTCGTACCGCTCGCGATGCCGAACATGACCGGAATGCTGTTGATGTTCACGATCAAGGGCTTCGGCTACGGGCTGTACATGGCGTGCGACACCGCGCTGATGACCGAGGTGCTCCCCGGGGGCGGCGCGAGCGCCGCGAAGGATCTCGGCATCCTGAACATCGCCACCAACATCCCGCAGGCGCTCAGCCCCGCGGTCGCCGCCCTCATCATCAGCGGGTTCGGCGGGTACCCGGCCCTCTTCGCCGTGGCCGCAGCGTGCATCGGGCTCGCCGCCATCGCCCTCATCCCGATCCGAGGCGTCCGCTGAGACGCCGCACCACAGACCCCTCGCACATCGAAAGGCATCACAGAACATGACACAGCAGCGCACCGTCCGCGTCGGAGTCGTCGGCATCGGCCGCGGCCTCGCCTTCATCGAACAGAGCACAGCGGAGCTCGGCATCGAGCTCGTGGCGCTCTGCGACACCTGGGCGGAACGGCTCGACGAGATCAACGCCGAGCACGGTGTCGCGACGTACACCGACTACGACGCCTTCCTCGAGCACGACATGGATGCCGTCGTCCTCGCCAACTACTTCCACCAGCACGCCCCGTTCGCGATCAGGGCTCTCCAGGCGGGCAAGCATGTGATGAGCGAGACCGCCGCGTGCATGACGATGGCGGAGGGTGTCGCCCTCGTGCGGGAGGTCGAGCGTTCCGGGCTCGTCTACATGCTCGCCGAGCAGTACCCCTACATGGCCTTCAACCAGGAGATGAAGCGGCTGTACGACGAAGGCGCCGTCGGGGAGTTCCGCTACGGCGAGGGCGAGTACATCCACGCGATGTCGGCGCAGTTCCTGAACAGCATCTCGCCGGGCGTCGATCACTGGCGCAACTGGCTCCCCGTCACCTACTACTGCTCGCACGCTCTGGCGCCGGTGATGCACATCACGGGCACCACGCCGAAGAGCGTGACCGGTTTCGTCGTGCCCTATGACGAGGGCGATGCCGAGAAAGCGCGCACGGTCCGCCGGATGGACACCGCGGGGATGATCGTCCTCACGATGGACAACGGCGCCCTGGTGAAGCTGCTGCAGTACGATCTGCGAGGTGGTGGACACTGGGTGCGGATCCACGGGAACCGCGGTCTGATGGAGAACACGCGGATCGGGGGCCATCACGGGCAGGACCGCGTGCGGGTGTGGCGGGAGACCTGGGAGAAGCCGGACGGGGTGCCCGAGGAGATGGTCTACAAGCCCGACTTCCCGCAGCACAACGACAAGGCCTCGAAGAGCACCCACTTCGGGGGAGACTTCTTCATGAATCTCATCTTCGCGGATGCCGTCCGCTCCGGAACGGCGCCCTACTTCGACGTCTACCGGGGCGTGACCATGGCGGCAGTCGGCATTCTGGCGTACCGGTCGGCCCTGAGCGGCGGCGCCCCGATCGACGTGCCGGACTTCCGCGACGAGGCCGAGCGGGCGGCTTACGAGGATGACCACTGGTCGCCCGACCCTGCCGCAGCGGGTCCTGGTCAGCCGGCCCCGAGCGTGCTCGGGCACGTCCGGCCTCCGGTCGCCGGACGGGAGTACGCGGAGGAGGTCTGGGCGGATCAGGACGAACTGATGTACGGCGGAAAGGTCTTCGGCGGATGAGCTCCTCTCTCACGGATCCGGTGCGCGTGGCGGCTGCTCCGCTCACGGGTCCGATCGCCCATCATGCCGAAGGGCCGGTCTGGGCGGAGGAGTGGGGCGGTCTGCGCTTCGTCGATCTCGATGCCGGTGCGATCCTCACGCTGCGGGCCGACGGCGTGTCCAGGCTGCAGCTCGACGAGCCGATCGCGGCATTCGTGCGGCCCCGGCGATCCGGGGGATACGTGGTCGCCGTCGAGCGCGGCATCGCGCTCGCCGATTCCGTCGACGGGTTCCCGGTCCGGCGCGTCGACTGCTGGGCGGAGACCGACGTGCGGATGAACGACGGCACGGTCGATCCCGATGGCCGGCTCCTCGCCGGGGGGATGGCGTATGACGCGCGTCCTGGCGCATCCGCGCTGTACCGCTTCGATGCCGATCTTCGGATGGAGGTGGTCGTGCCGGACGTCACCGTCTCGAACGGGATCGACTTCTCCCCAGACGGCTCGCGAGGCTACTTCGTGGACTCGCTCACACATCGCATCGACGTGTTCGACTACCGTTGCGGTGAGCTCGAGAATCGCCGTGGCTTCGTGGAGATCGAGCCTGCCGAAGGGCTCCCCGACGGTCTCGCCGTGTCCGCCGACGGATCGGTATGGGTCGCCCTCTGGGGAGGGGGCGCCGTTCACGGCTATTCGCCGGATGGGCGGCTGCACACCATCGTCGAACTGCCGGTGACGCAGGTGAGCGCGTGCGTCTTCGGCGGCGCGGATCTCGACATCCTCTTCATCACGACGTCGCGTCAGGGCCTGGGCGACGGCGACGAACCGGAGGCCGGTGGCGTCTTCGCCGCCCGTACCGGCCACCGCGGAATGCCCGTGCGGCGATTCGCCGGGTGACTAGTCGGCGGGGTAGGCCGCGAAGAGGGATAGGCCGGGATTGCGCTTCCGGTGCTGTGCCCACGAGTCGCGGAACTCCCCTCGCAGTCGAGCGGGCGGCCAATCGGGCGGACGCAGTTCGGGAGGGAGCAGCGGATCGCGTTCGAGAGCATCGGTGAACGCCTCGGCGAGAGCGAGGGCCCTCGCGGTCTCCGTCGCGGGATCGGCGGGGTCGGCGTTCTGTCGCTCCGCGGCGTGCAGCGCCTCCGCGAGAGGGGCGTAAGCATCGAGGAGGGGCTTCGCGGGCCAGAGGGTCTCGGCGGCGGCAAGGGGATCGCCGAATCCCGCCCCGCCGAGATGAACGACTTCCGCCGTGATGAGATATCGCGCGAGGGTCGTCGTCGCCGTCTCGTGGGCGAGGCTCGAGGCGAGGTCGTGCGGGCTGATGTAGACCCCGGGGGCGAGCGACGCCGCACCGAGACGGAGCAGCGCGTTGCGCAGGCCGTCCCGTTCCGACCGGTTTCGCTCGGGTATCGAGAAGGTGTACAGACGCCAGCGCCCGTCCCACGGCGCGTCGCCGGCATCCTGCGCGTAGGCGAGCGCGATGTACCCGACGTTCGCGTCCTCCCGTGCACGCGTGGAGTCGGTGAGGACGAGGCGTCCCTTGCGCCCGCGCCCCTCCTGCCGGAGATGCCCCGTCGCCTCGAGACGACGGATGGCGAGACGGACGGGCTGATCCGCCAGTCCGGCCGCCAGGGCCACGTCATAGACGTAAGCGAGCTCGGCGACCCCGTTCTCGTCGAAGCATGCCTCGATGACGACCCGCGGTGAGACACGGATGTCGCTCATGTCAGGACCTCTTCCCCTCGAGCGATAGGACCATCTCGGTCGCGGTGCGGAATCCGTAGAGCCTGCGGAGCGGGCCGATCGATGCGGATTCTTCCGCGACGTAGCCGAGCCTCTGATAGAGGTCCCGCGCCCGAGGGTTGGTATCGACGACGCTCAGCCGCACGGCGTCCATCTTCTCATCGAGTGCGAGCCGACGCACGTGCGCGAGCAGCGCGGTTCCGACGCCGAGGCCGCGGGCTTCCGGCGCGACCGAGATCCCGTCGAGAAGCAGGCTCCCAGGATGCGTGCGCCGCTCGAGGACGCCGAGCAGCAGCGCACGAACCGGTGCGGTGAAGGTCGAGTATCGCGCACGCAGTTCTGCGAAGGAGAACCCGACGGCGGCGCGACCCCGAAGGGAGAACCCGACGACCCCGATGACGGTGCCGTCCGCATGTGCGCAGACGACGCGGTCGTCTGCCAGCAGCGACTCGAGGTAGGGGACGGCTCGCTGTTCGTCGCTCAGTGCCGGGCGCAGTTTCCGGTGGAACGCCTGCCAGTAGAGCCGGGCGACGCGGGGTCGCTGTCCGCGAGGGATTCCTGCAGTGATGGCGACGTCAGAGAGCTCCATCGATGAAGTCTATCAAGTGATACACGATCGTAGTTCAAACGGTAGATTCCGCTCAGCGGCGGACGCATCGAAAGCGTGACATGGGTGGGGCCGCGCGGAGCCGATGTCGGTTTCGTTGGCTAGCGTTGACGCCGTGAACACGTTCAAGGGGCAACGCTGGGCCGTTACGGGCGCCGCAGGAACCATCGGGCGGGCCCTTCGTGAGTCTCTGCCCGACACCGACCTCGTGTCGATCGATATCGCGGAGGTCGTACCGGTCTCCGCGTCGGATCGTCCCGTCCAGTGCGATGTTCGCGATCTCGCCGCGCTGGAGGCCGCCTTCGCCGGCTGTGCGGGTGTCGTGCATCTGGGTGGTGTCCCCGATGAGGCGGACTTCCACGAGCTCGCAGAGATCAACATTGTGGGGACCTACCACGTACTCGAGGCCGCGCGACGCGCCGGGGTCGGTCGAGTAGTCTTCGCCAGCAGCAACCGTGCGACCGGTTTCTACAGCACCGACACGGTCGTCGACGAGGGCATGCCCCCTCGTCCGGACGGATTCTACGGGGCGTCGAAGGTCGCCAGTGAAGCGCTGTGCCGTCTCTATTCGGACAAGTTCGGTCTCAGTACCATCGTCATGCGGATCGGCAGCTACGAACAAGCGCCGACATCCGCGCGAGAACTGCGCACCTGGCTCAGCCCAGGCGACGCTCTCCGTGCGTTCGAAGCGGCGATGACCGCTCCCCAGCAGCACGCCACCTTCTACGCGGTCTCCCGGAACACGCAGCATTGGTGGAGTCTGACGTCGGGTGAGGCGATCGGCTACGCACCGGTCGACGACGCTGCCGAGCATGGCGACTTCGGCGAGCTTCCCGCCGGGCAGCCGCAGGGCGGGGCCTACGCCAGCGTCGAGTATTCATTGGACCGCATGCGCACTCCCTGACGAGAGAGTCCCGATCGCCGGGCCGAAGTCGTCGGCGCCCGGGGGGGGGCTCAGGCTCCCTCCCAGGGGTAGCCGTGCTTCTGGAAGGCCGCCGCGATGCGGTGCTTGCCCCCCTCGACGTCGTCGTCGAACAGGACCCGGCCCTCCGGTGATTCGATGCGGACCTTGCCGCCGTGGCGGAACACCCCTCCGACCTGGTCGCGAGAGATCAGCCGGGAGTCATCGCCCTCGGTGATGGTGATCTGAGTGTCGCTGATCCTCAGCCGCGCACTCTGATAGGTGATGAAGAAGGCGATGACGATGCCGATGATTCCGAGGATCGCCGGACGGCCGATGACCATGATCGGCGCGTCGAAGGAACCCAGGAACTTGAGCTGGTCGATGAAGGGGATCGGCCAACTGGCGATGTTCTGCAGGAGCCACGGCAAGGCCAGGCCGAGGCTGACGCCCAGCGCTGCGCAGGCGACCCAGATCACGATCTTCGTGTCGAGGGTCATTCGCAGCTCGGTCTCGTCGGTGGGGGTGGTCGCGCTCATGCTATTGATTGTATCGGGAACGATCGTGCGGAGAACGAGAGATAGATGGGCGGCGGCGATCTCGCTCGACGTTGGCCGCTGCGCTGATCTTGACCTCCTGATCTTGTAACGAGAGGCCAAACCGGGAGGCCGTCCTCGTCCGATGGACTGATCCCGCCCGACGCGGACGCCTCTCGCGAGCCCGCGGAACGGGAGATCAATCGAGGAGCAGGGCGTGCCTGGACGGAATCTGACGAAGCTCGAGGCGCACGAGCGCGCCGAACTCATCCGCGTCGACGGCTACGTCGTCGAGATCGACCTCACCGGCGGGCAGGACACCTTCGCTGTTGTGACCGATGTGCGGTTCGGGAGCCGACCGGGGGCGGCGACGTTCCTCGATCTGATCGCTGACTCCGTCGAGAGCGTGGAACTGAACGGCCGTCTGCTCGATCCTCGAGAAGCGTATGCGGATTCGCGCGTCCAGCTCCCGCGCCTGGCCTCGCGGAATCACGTGAGGATCGAGTCGACCCAGCGGTACACCAACACCGGAGAAGGGCTCCATCGCTTCGTCGACCCGGTCGACGGCGAGGTGTATCTGCACACCCAGTTCGAGGTGCCCGACTCCCGGCGCGTCTTCGCCGTCTTCGAGCAGCCCGACCTCAAGGCGACGTTCGAGTTCTCCGTCGTCGCGCCGGCGCGCTGGCAGGTCGTCAGCAATCAATCGACGCCCGTCCCCGTTCCCGTCGGCGACCGCGATGGCGAGGACATCGCGCGGTGGGCGTTCGCACCGACGCCCGTGGTCTCGAGCTACATCACCGCGCTCATCGCGGGGCCGTACGCGGCCGTGCGCAGCGAGTGGCGGAGCCGAGACGGGCGGAGGGTTCCCCTGGGCGTGTTCTGCCGCAGGTCGCTCGAACAGCATCTCGTCGCTGAGGAGGTCTTCGCCACGACACGGGAAGGACTCGCGTTCTTCGAGGACATCTTCGGCTACCCGTACCCCTTCGAGAAGTACGACCAGCTGTTCGTTCCGGAGCTCAGCGCGGGAGCGATGGAGAATGCCGGCGCCGTGACGTTCGACGAGGAGTTCCTCTTCCGCGGGCGGGTCTCTGAAGCACGGCGCGAAGGCCGAGCCGTGACGATCCTGCACGAGCTCGCACACATGTGGTTCGGCAATCTCGTCACCATGCGCTGGTGGGATGACCTCTGGCTCAATGAGTCGTTCGCGGACTACGTCTCCATCCTGGCGAGCGTGGAGGCCGCGGAGTGGACCCACGGCTGGGCCACCTTCGCGGCATCGGACAAGGCCTGGGCCTATCGGCAGGACCAGTTGCCCTCGACGCATCCGGTCGCGGGCGAAGTGCGGGACCTCGAGGACGTGCTGAACAACTTCGACGGGATCACGTACGCCAAGGGCGCCTCGGCACTGAAGCAGCTCGTCGCATGGGTCGGTCGCGAGTCGTTCCTCCTGGGGGTGCACGATTACTTCGTCGCACATCAGTACGCGAATGCCGGACTCCACGATTTCCTCCATCATCTCGAAGCGCGAAGCGGGAGGGACCTCGCGCGGTGGTCTGCGCTATGGCTCGAGACCGCAGGGGTCAACACTCTGCGCGCGGAGTTCGAACTCGACGGAGCGGGGAGATTCAGCTCCTTCCATGTCCGGCAGACCGCGTCGCACGACCAGCCGACCCTGCGACCGCACCGCCTCGCGATCGGGCTGTATGACGACGACGGCGTTTCGATCCACCGGGTCGGACGCATCGAGATCGACGTCGAAGGCGCGCTCACGGCGGTGCCGGAACTCGTCGGCGTCGCCCGGCCCGACCTCCTCGTCCTGAACGAGGACGACCTCACGTACGCCAAGATCAGGATGGATGAGCGCTCCCTCCGCAGCGCCGAAGGCGGCCTCGCCACCATCGAGAGCCCGGTCACCCGCGCCCTGATCTGGGGGACGCTGTGGGATGCCACGCGCGACGCGGAGTATCCCGCCTCGCGATTCGTTCAGGTCGTGCTGGCGAACGCGGCGGGGGAGACGCACTCGGGGATCCTGCGCCTGCTGCTCGGGCAGTTGTTCGACGCCGTCTCGACATTCGTGCCGCCGGAGGGACGACGCCGGGCTCGCGCGGATGCCGCCGAGGCGGTCTGGGCGCTTGCGACGAGGGCGCAGCCCGGATCCGATGCGCAGCTCCAGTTCGGCACCGCATTCCTCCAGCTCGCCGTCACCGCCGACCAGCTCGACGTCATCGCTGCGCTGGGTGCGGGGACCGTCACCGTCTCGGGGTTCACGATCGACACCGACATGCATTGGACGCTGTTGACCACGCTCGCCGCCGGCGGGCGTGTGACGCAGACGATGATCGACACGCAGCTCGCAGCGGATCCCACCGCATCCGGAGAGAGGGCAGCCGCGCGTGTCAGAGCGGCCCTTCCCTCCTTCGAGGACAAGGCGCGTGCCTGGTCCGCGGCGTTCGGAAGCGGCGAAGAGTCGAATCTCATGATCGAGGCGATCGGCGAGGGCTTCCTGGAGGTGGAGGACGCGTCGGTGCTCGAGCCCTTCACCGAGCGGTTCTTCACCGATATGCTCCCCGCCTGGGAGTCGCGGGGGCACGTGGTCGCAGAACAGCTGAGCCAGGGCTTCTACCCGCACCCTCTGGCGAGTCCCGAGCTCGCGCGGGCGACGAGGCGCTGGCTCGACGAGACTCCTGAGGCTCCTCACGGGCTCCGCCGGCTGATCGAGGAGCACCTCGCGGACGTCGAGCGCGCTCTCGCGGCGCAACGGCTCGAGGCGGCGGTGCTGAAGCAGCAATCATTCTCGACCGCGGGCATGTAGAGGAGCGAGTGTGGAGTTCTTCGTCCTCAACCAGAAAGCGAGACCCGCCCATGCCTGTCCTGGAAGCGAACAGCGCCACGCTGCAGTCGGCCCTCGAGGGAGAATCACCGGTCATCATCCAGTTCTGGGCCGAATGGTGCGCGCCGTGCCGCGCGATGATCCCGATCGTCGATCAGTTCGCGGCCGAGCGCGGCGCGAGCGTGACCGTCGCGCGGGTCGACGTCGACGCGAATCCCGATCTGTCCCTGAAGTACCGGGTGACAGCCGTGCCGACGTTCGCGATCGCTCAGGGCGACACGATGCTGAGCTCGTTCTCCGGGGCGATGCCTCTGCACGCGTTCGCCGAGAGGGTCGACAAGGCTCTCAGCTGAGATACGGGTCGAGGGGTGGCGATCCCATCGCCACCCCTCGACGGCCCCTCTTCCGGGCCGGTCCCCGGCGCCGCCCGTTACCGCACGAACCAGGAGGCGGCTTCTCCGCCGACCGCGCGGCGGAGGTCGCGGTCGAGCAGGTACGCAGACATGTCGACCGCCGCGGCCGAGCCCTCGCCCGCCGCCGTGATCACCTGGGCGCGCGGATTCGCCACGTTCCCCGCGGCCCACACGCCGGCCACGGACGTCCTCCCCGTGGGGCCGACCTCGATCCACGATCCACCGGGTGCGCGCGTCAGATCCAGTTCCTCGACGACGGCGTCCCGAGGCTCCATCGTCGGGGCGACGAAGACGCTCTGGTGGGTCATCTGGCGTCCGGTCTCCAACGACACGACGACCTGACTTCCCGTCGTCGCTTCGATCCCGTTGACGGGGATGTCGTCGATCACGACGCCGACGGCATCCAACTCGGTGCGTGCCTGCTCTGGAAGCGCGATCCCGTTGGTGTAGAACGTGACGTCGTCCGTGTACCGCCTCATCAGACCTGCCTGGTGAACGGACATGGGTTCGTTGCTCCCGCCGATGACGGCGATGCTCCGTCCCTCCACTTCGCGTCCGTGGCAATGCGGGCAGTGGTGCACCAGGTCGCCCCACAGGGTCTCGGCGCCGGGGACGGCGGGCAGGACGTCACGGAGACCCGTCGCCACGAGGACGGCCGGTGCCTGTATCTCGCTGCCGTCCTCCAGTGCGACGACGAAGTCACCCGCACGTCGCGACGTCCGGATGGCGCGGGCGGCGAGGATCCGTCCGCCGAACCCGATCATCTCCTCGCGGCCCTTCTGCAGCAGCGCCTCGGGGTTCGTCCCCTCCTGGGAGAGGAAGCCATGCATCTGCGATGCAGGTGCATTCCGCGGTGTGCGGTCCTCGACCAGCACCACTTCGACCCCAGTGCGCGCGAGCACGATGCCTGCGCTCAGCCCCGCGGCACCGCCGCCCAGCACGATTGCGTCCCAATACATGTCCAGACCTCCTTGTTGTGACCTTCATGGTCACCCGAACGTCGGAAGAAGAAGAGCGGCGTTGCCAGAACAGCCAGAGGAACTTCTCGACCCGACTCGATCCCCAGGCGTCCGGGGGCATCGTCGCATCCACGGGGTGGGAACGCCGACCACGTTTGCTGATTCCGCAACGCGTGTTGCGGGCCGTGCGAGGGCGTCGGATCATGGCGGGATGGCGATCGAGCACGTTGTCGCGGCCGCGCTCGATCAGCTGCCTTCGCGCCTGCGGCGGGCGCGCGAGAAACGTGACCTGACCCTGAGCGAGGTTTCGAGTCGCACCGGCATCTCGTCCAGCACGCTCTCGCGACTCGAGTCCGGGCAGCGACGACCCACGATCGAGCTCGTGCTGCGCGTCGCGATGGCGCTCGAGGTCCCCCTCGCGGATCTCGTCGCCGCGCCCAGCGTCCAGGACCCGCGGGTCCAGCTCGCTCATGCGCGGGTGGAGGGGCGAACCGTCGTGCCGCTGACGCGCCAGAACACCGAGCCCCGCGCGTACAAACTCGTGATCCCCGCCACGGAATCGAAGCCGTCGCTCCGCACCCACCAGGGGTACGAGTGGCTGTATGTGCTCTCGGGCACGATGCGCCTGAGGCTCGGTCCGCATGACGTCCACCTCGGTCCCGGTGAGGTCGCAGAGTTCCCCACCGAGCAGCCGCATTGGTTCGGCTCGACAGGCAGGGGCCCGGTCGAGCTGCTGAGCCTGTTCGGCACGCAGGGGGAGATGATGCACGTGCGAGCCCACACCCGCAGAAAGGGTGATGCCGAGAGGGCGAAGGCGGAAGCCCAGGGGAGCGATCGCCCTGATGCGTCCCGAGGCGAGATCTCGCCCCGTCCCGCAGGTGGGCCGACATGATGTGCCGAACCGGCAACAGATCTCGACACGACCAGGGAAGTCGAGCGAGTGTTGAGGCGGCGTCCTCATCGCTCTCCGTCCGACGCATTCACCAAAGGAAGACTCAGTGACGTTCGATTCACCGCCACAGGCCCGTCCGCTCCGATCCCGGGTCGACGCTCCCGCTTCCGTCTCCTTGCCGGACGCGGGCGACGACCTGACGTGGCGGCGCGTGACGCGGGCGGACCTGCCCGCTCTGCTCGAATTCGATCGGGCGTGCGGCGCCGTCGATCACCCGCGGGTCGTGCACACTCTCGACATGCTGGAAGAGGGCTTCGACGCCCCGACCTTCGACCCCGAGACGGACAGCGCGATCGCCTTCGACGCCGGCGGTCGCATCGTCGCCTACGGCGAAGCGACCACCGGCAGCGAGGCCTCCACGCTGGTGAAGGTGCGCCTCGACGGCAAGGTCCACCCCTCGCGCCGGCGGGAGGGGATCGGGACGGCGCTGCTCGCCTGGCAGGAGGCCCGCGGTCTGCAGCTGCTGGCCGCGTCGGAGTCGGACCTGCCCGGATGGCTGAATGCCGGCATCGAGTCGAAGGCGACGGCCCAGCGCGCGCTGCTGGAATCGGCGGGATTCGTCCCGGCACGATGGTGGCTGACGATGGACCGTGATCTGCGTGACGCGATCCCGGAGGTGGAGCTCGCTCCGGATCTCCGGATCGCGCCCTTTGCGGACGAGTGGTCCGAGTCTGCGCGCGAGGTGATCAACGACGCCTTTCGCGATCACTGGGGCACCCAGCCGCTGACCCCGGACGACTGGGGGGCGCTCGTTCGCCTCCAGAGCTTCCGCCCGGAACTGAGCGCGGTGGTGCTCGCGAAGCGCGAGGACGATTCCGAGGACGTCGTGGGCGTGCTGGGCACGATGATCAACGAGGCGGAGTGGGAACCGAACGGCTTCCGTTTCGGCTACATCGAGATGCTCGGCGTGGCACGCGGGTGGCGGGGACGGCGGATCGCCCAGGCGCTGCTGGCGCACACGTTGCGCGCTCTTCGCGCAGAGGGGCTCGAGCGAGCCGTGCTCGACGTGGACAGCGAGAGCCCGACCGGCGCGGTCGGCCTCTACAGCCGGCTGGGGTTCCGGGAACTCGATCGCTCGGTCACCGTGGTGAAGGAGTACTAGCCCTTCCCATCGGCATCCTGCCGGGGATCCGACCCGACATCGAAACGAGAAGCAGCGGGCCATGAGATGACTTCACGACCACGTTCGGCGCGCCCTGCTCTCGCGGGCCTCGTCGCCATCGCCGTCCTTTCCCTCCTCGCCTGGTGGGCCGCCGCGAGCGTCTCCCCGCCGGATGCCGCGCGCATCGGCGATGAGGCGAGCGGGTTCAGCGCAGAACGGGCGCGGGTGCATCAGGCCGATGCGAGTCGGCGCCCGCATCCGGCAGGCTCCGCCGAGGCGGCGGTCGTGCGGGGCGGGATCCTGAAGGAGCTGCGTGCCTCGGCCATCGACGCGCGCGTGCAGAGCGCGGTCGGATCGTCCGGGGACACCGAGTATCCCGCCGCAGCGCACGTCGAGAACGTGGTCGGGAAGATCCCGGGAAGCGATCCATCGGGAACCGTGCTGCTCGTCGCCCACTATGACGCGGCCCCGGCCTCGTTGGGCGCGGGCGACGATGGCGCCGGTGTCGCGACGCTTCTCGAGGTGGGTCGCGCGCTCGCGAACGACGGCACCCCCAAGAACGACATCGTCCTGCTCTTCACAGACGCGGAGGAACCCGGGATGTTCGGCGCGGAGGCCTTCGTGGCATCCGATCCGGATGGTCGACGAGGCGGGGTCGCGCTGAACATCGAGTCACGGGGCGCATCCGGGCCGGCCGTCATGTTCGAGACGAGCAGCGGGAATGAGCGACTCATCGACCTGTTCGGTGCGAATGCGCCGTATCCGGTCGCGACGAGCCTCGCGGGTGACCTCTACCGGCTCCTCCCGAACGACACAGACCTGACCCCGGTGCTCGACTCGGGACGCTTCACCGGGTTGAACAGCTCCTACCTCGACGGATCCGCGGTCTACCACTCGCCCGAGGACAGCATCGAACGACAGTCGATCGACTCCCTGCAGCATCAGGGCTCCAACGCACTCGCGGTGACGAGGGCTCTCGCGGACGCCGACCTCGCCGAACTCGGCGAACCGGCTCCGCGCGATGCGACGTACTTCCCGCTCCTCGGCCGGCTCGCGCACTATCCGGCTGCTCTCGTCTGGCCGATCGCCGCGGTCGCCGCGTCGATCGTGCTCACGGCAGGCGTGCTGTTGGTGCGACGCGGTGCGGCGACCTTGCGGCGTCTGGCGCTCGGCGTTCTGATGGCGATGCCGCCGCTCGTGATATCGCTCGGCCTGGGAGCGGGCCTGTGGGCGCTGATGACGGGTGTCCAACCGGCATACGCCCAACTGGACGAGCCATGGAACCCCGGGTGGTTCCGCGCCGGCCTCGTCGTCGCCGTGATCGGTGTCCACCTCGGCTGGCTGGCCCTGGCCCGACGGTGGGATCAGGGGAGCTCGCTCTTCTTCGGCGCTCTCGTCTGGACCGCCGTGCTCGCTCTGTTCGCCGCTGCCGCCGTCCCCGGCGGATCGTACGTCTTCGCGTTGCCGGCGCTCGCGGGAGGCCTCTCCTTGATCGCAACCGCATCGGTCGGAGCAGCCGGGATCCGAGGAAGAGTCCGCGCACGTTGGGCGACGGTGTCGACGGTCGCGGCATGCTCGGTTGCGATCCTGATCCTGGTGCCCAGCGTCGTCCTGCTGCTCCCGGTAGCAGGGATATCGGGCAGCGGTCTCGCCCTGTTCCTCGCCGCGCTGCTGCTCCTGCTGCTCACGCCGGTCGCCGACCTTCTCTTCACCGCGGGGTCCGACCGGCTCCGGCCTGCGGTGTTCCGGCGCCTCGTGCTCCCCGTCGGCGCGCTCGTCGTCGCGAGCGCCCTCGTGGTCGCCGGATTCGTCGTCAACGCGAACACCCGCTCGCATCCGATTCCGGTCGCGCTCGCGTACGTCGAAGACCGAGACACGGGCCAGGCGCACTGGGTCAGCGGTGACGCCGATCCCACAGGCTGGAGCGATCGTCTCGTGGACCGTCACGAGGATCTGACAGGGTCCTTCCCGATGCTGGAGGAGGGAGGCCGTACCGGTACGGCCGAGCCCAGCGGAGCACCGGCGCCGGTCGTCACGGTCCTGAGCGAGGGTGCCACCGACGGAGACCGCGAGCTCACGGTCCGCTTCTCGTCACGGAGTTCGGCGCGCACGCTGTACCTCGAGCCGGTTCGAGGCGCGATTCGGTCCATCACTGTCGAGGGCAGGCTCGTGGCGAGCGGAGGCGTTCCCTCCTTGCAGATCGAGGCGCTGCGGGAGGGCGAGATCGAGATGACGATCCGGTCAGAGGGCGCCGGGCCGCTGGAACTCCGCCTCATCGAGGGCGCCGATGGTCTGCGGGAGCTGCCAGGATATGTCGAACGTCCCCGCGACGTCGTTCCCGCAGCTGGCCACATCGCCGAGATGAGATTCCTCGCGACCACCGCGAAACTGTGACGGGTCCCGGTATCACCGCGATCGAGCGCATTCACCCCCGAGGCATGGACCATTCCGAGAGGAGACGGACAGATGGAGCAGTTCGTGATCACGGCTGTCGACCACCCGGATGATGGAGCGCAGGAGAGGCGCGTCCGCATGCGACCTGCGCATCTCGCGAGACTGCAGGACCTGAGCGCGGGCCGAGTACTCAGCGGCGGCGCGATCCTCGGCCCCCGCGGGACTCCGATCGGCTCGTCGCTGCACGTCGAGTTCGCAGACCGCGCGACGCTCGACGCCTGGCTTGCGGACGACCCGTACGTCGTGGGGCGCGTGTGGGATGACGTCGAGGTCCGGCCGTTCCGACAGGCGATGAGCAACCCGAGCGAGCTCTGATGAGGCGCATCAGGGTGGCGCGGTTCGGAGAGCCTGACGTCCTGGAGCTCGTCGCCGACCCTCCGGCATCGGCGCCCGTGGGAGCGGGACGGGTCCGGGTCGCCATCGAAGCGGCCGGAGTGAACCCCGCGGACACGTACATCCGTGCAGGAACCTATGAGTTCCTCGCCCCGGAGCTGCCCTACACGCCGGGATTCGACGCGGCAGGCATCATCGTCGATGTCGGCGCCGGGGTGACCGACCGGCACGTCGGCGAGCGGGTCTGGGTGTCCCTCCTTCCCGCCCGCATCACCGGCGCCTACGCCGACACGTTGGACTGCGACGCCGCCCTCGTCCACCCTCTTCCCAGCCATCTCTCCTTCGCGCAAGGCGCTGCAATCGGAGTACCGGCGATCACCGCCTACCGGGCGCTCATCCAGCGGGGGCAGGCCCGCACAGGCGAGACCGTTCTCATCCACGGTGCCTCCGGAGGGGTGGGGCTGCCCGCCGTCCAGATCGCCGTGGCCCGGAGCATGACGGTGATCGGCACCGCGTCGACGCCAGAGGGACGTCGCATCGTCCGTGCCGCCGGCGCTCATCACGTGATCGACCACAGCGATCCTGCCCACCTCGAGCTGGTCGGGCGTCTCACGGGCGGACGCGGCGCGGATGTCGTCATCGAGATGCGGGCCGACCTCAATCTCGGCACTGTGTTGCGCGTCCTGGCTCCGAATGGGCGCGTCGTGATCGTGGGCGCGCGCGGGCAGGTCACGATTGCGCCGCGAGAGCTCATGGCCGCGGAAGCCGACATCCGCGGGACCGCTCTCTGGAACATGAGCGCGGCGGACGCGGACGATGCCTATTCCGCCGTTCAGGACATGCTGGAGCGCGGACAGTTGCGGCCTGTCGTGGGCGGACTGTTCGCGCTCGAACACGCGGCGGACGCGCATCGCACCGAGCCGACGGGGCGGGCCGGCAAGCTGGTTCTGATGGCGCGACTTCATCCGGACCGGAACACGGGCGCGGAGTGACGCAGCGTCGGAAAGAGGTCCGGTCCGCGAAATCTCGCGGGCCGGACCTCTTTCGGGTTCGGGGTGGAACAGTCGAGCTAGAGGCCTCGTGTCCGCCCGCGGCGCAGCACCGGGATCGCGGACGCTGCGGCGCCCAGCAGCAGAAGCGCGGCACCGGCCCACGCGACCGGCGTCGAGTCCGCCCCGCCGGTCTGCGCAAGCGTGGTGCCCTCGGCTTTGGTGCCGGGATCGGGTGCGGCGCCAGGGCCGGGTGCCGTCCCCGGATCGGTGACCGTGATCGTCACCGTCGCCCAGTTGCTCTGGATGCTCACAGGGTCGTCGGAATGGGCGGCCATGTTGTAGGTGAACGTCTTCGTGCCGACGAAGCCCTGGGCGGGGGTGTAGACGAAGCTGCCGTCGAGGTGGCGTGAGACCTCGCCGGCGTCTTCGAACCAGTCCGCGATGTCGCCGTTCGGCAGCGAGTCGTTCGCGAGGAGGCTCGCGGCCGGGATCACGAGCGGCACATCCTTCGACGTCGTGTACTGATCGTCCTGAGCGACGGGCCGCTCGGACGCCGCCCGCGGAAGCACGGTGACAGTGACCGTCGTGACGTTGCTGGTCGCCAGGGAGCCCTGGCCGATCGCCGCATAGGAGAACTGGAAGTCGCCGACATACGACGGCTCCGTGGTGAGGGTGAAGCTGCCGTCGGCGTTCACCGCGAGGCCTTCGACGGGGTTGCTGCCGACGTAAAGCGGTGCCACCGCCAGCTGCTCCCCGCTCGCCGAGGTGTCGTTCGCGAGAATGCCCGCGGCATCGACGTGGAGGGTGTCGCCCTGCATCACCGAGTAGGCGTCGGGGTTCGCCACCGGCTGCGGGAGCTCGGGCTTCGGGGTGACGGTGATCGTGACCGTCGCCCAGTTGCTCTCGGCCTCACCGTCGCTCGAGCGGTACTGGAACGTCGTCACTCCGGTGAAGGAGGGATCAGGCATGTACTTGAGCCAACCGGCCTGGTTGAGCACGGTGGTGGCGCTGTCGATGCCCTGCACCGAGGATGCGTGCAGCGCATCGCCGTCCGCGTCGGTGTCGTTGGCGAGCACCCCGGGCTCATCGATGGCGAGCACGTCGCCCTGCACCATCGAGTAGGTGTCAGGGTTCGCGGTCGGTGCGGTGTTCGCCGCGGGGGCCACCGCTACCGCGGCCTGCTCGCGGCTCATCTCCGGCGCGGTTGTCAGAGGCGGGTTCTGGACCGTCCCGTCAGCATCCGTCGCAGCGACGGGAGTGAAGAAGGAATCGGCTGCGAAAGCCGCGCCGGCCCCGAAGAGCGAGAGCGCGCCGGTGAGGCTCAGAGCCAGGCCCGCGACGGCCAGGCGGACGGCTCTCCGAGCGGGGGATGATCGGCGGTGCGGTGAAGCGGGCATGGGGCTCCTTCAGAGCTCGTGACGTATCTCGTGCGCCGTGAAGCGCATGCGGGCAGGGTCCGCCCAGGGACAGGGCAATCCTGGAGGGACTCGAGCCCCTCCGCATGAGTGCCCGTCACTCGGATTCGTGACGGCGACTACTCGGATCGCGCCTCGCCCCGTGCTTCACGACAGATGTCGATGCGAACCGGGCAGGGGGCCTGCCAGAATGTCCCCATCATGCGTGCCGACCACTCGACCACGCGACCCGAGAAGGTCCCGGTCGCGGCTCTCGACGTGCGCGGGAGATGGCCCTTCGTCGGCCGCGCCTCGCAGCTCGCCGCGGTGCGGGCGGCGCTGCGATCCCGGAGCGCGAAGGCGCTGCTGTTGTGCGGGCCGTCCGGCGTCGGCAAGTCGCGGATCGCCGCAGAGGTCGCGACAGAGGCGGCCGATGCGGGGGAGCGTGTGCTGCGCGTGACTGCGGACAAGGCATTGGCCGAGATCCCGCTCGGCGCGCTCCTGCCTGCCCTCCCCGGTGCCGCACTCGACCTCGACGCTCTCGCCCACCACTCCAATGCGCCCTTCGACACGATCCGGCGGGCCTTGCACGACGATGCGGCCGGTCGGAGGATCCTTCTGGTCGTCGACGATCTCGGGTCGCTGGACCGGCTGTCCCTGGCCCTGATCGCACAGCTCCTGGCCGCCGAGGCAGTGCGGCTCGTCGCGACGCTGCGCGACGGGGAGCCCATTCCGGACACCGTGCTGTCGCTCTGGACCGGTGGGGCCGGCGTGCGCGTCGACGTGCCGGCGCTGACTCTGAACGAATGCGCCGAACTCCTGGAAGCGGTGCTGGACGATCCGGTCGCACACCGCGCCGTGCGGGACTTCCATGCCGCGTCCGAGGGGAACCCGCTGATGCTGCGCGAACTCGTCGCGGGTGCGCATGAAGCCGGAGACCTCGAGTCGCACAACGGCATCTGGCGGCTCTCGGGGCCGCCGCAGGGCACCATCGCCCTGCAGGAACTGATCCGCGCTCGCTTCGCGACGCTCAGTCCGCCCGATCGAGATCTCGTCCGTCGACTCGCCGTCTGCCACACTCTCTCGCTCGAGGAGGCCGTCGGCGACGGAGATGCGGCTCATGCCGCGAGGCTGGAACAGCAGGGGATGATCGCCCTCCGCGAGCACGAGGGCACGCTGTGGCTCACGCTCGGCCACCCGCAGTACGGGGAGGCGATTCGGGCATCGCTCTCGCGGCTCGAACGCATCGGCATCCTTGTCGATCAGGCGCGCGCCACCGCGGCGATCTCCTCCGGAGGCAGCAACGAGCTGCGCATCGCCGCCTGGAACCTGGACGCCGGGCGACCCGCCGACGCGGCGTCCCTCGCGCGAGCGGCGAGCCTCGCATCGCTGGCACAGGATTACCCGATGATGGCGCGGTTCGCGGCCGCGGCCCTCGCCGTCGGCGGGCCGGACCCCGAGATGCTCCTGCTGCAGGGGTATTCGCTGTGGATCCTCGGAGAGAACGAGGAGTCGATCGCGGTGCTCGAAGCCGCCCGTGCTGCAGACAGCGCGGATCCGGGACCCAGGGTGCGGACCGTCAGCATCGCTCGTGCCCTTGCGAGCGCCTACGCCGGGCGCCGCTTCGGGGAGGTCGACGCGCTCGCCGTCCTCGACCAGGTCGCACGAGAGAACCCGGAGCTCGCTGTCACACTGGCGGAGCAGCGGGCGATCCTGTTCACCTATCTCGAGCGCGCGGATGCGGCGGCCGCGGCTCTCGGGCCCAGCCCCTTTCAGGGCGACGTCGGAGATATCGGGCCGGATCAGCTCTCTGTCGCCGTCGTGTCGTCGCTGACCGCGGTCTCGCAGGGGCGTTCGGCGCAGGCGCTCGCCATCGCGGAGGCGGCTGTGCATGCGGCGATGTTCGAGAACGAGCCGGTGACGACCCTCCGTCGCGCGCGGGTCGCCCTGGCGATGGCCCAGCTCTGGTGTTCGCAGCTGGTCGCAGCGGAGGCCACGGCGAATCTGGGCCTGGCAGAGGCGATCGCGGTCGACGACGAGCACACGATCGCCTACGCGCAGCTGATCCTCGCCGACTGTGCGCTCGCGCAGGGGCATCTGCGGAGGAGCGAGCAGTGGTGCCGTGAGGTGATCGGCAGCGTCGGCGCGCAGCACCAGGCGCGATTCCACGATCAGGCATCCTCACGGCTGGCGCTCGCGTTGACCTGGCAGGGGCGCATCGATGAGGCCGTGGCCGTTCGGGATGGTTTCCACGATCGACTCGCCGAGCACAATTCGATCGCGCTCCTCGCGACGGTCTGGGTCGATCTGGCCGCCGGCGCGGACCGGGAGATCATCTGGCGCCTCGTCGAGCGCGCGGAAGAACTCGTCACGCGAGGGGAGCGAGCGGTCGCGGCGGTGCTGCTGCACAGCGTCTCGCGACTCGGAGAGCCGGAAGCGGCGGCGCCGCTGCTGAGAAGCATCGCTGAGGCCTCCGACAGTCGTGACATCGCTCTGCTCGCCGAGCATGCGATCGCAGAGGCCGAGCAGAATGCGGATCGACTCGCCGCCGTCGGCACGGAATGGCAGTCTCTGGGCTCCCACATCCTGGCGGCCGAGGCGTTCACCGCGGCCGCGCTGCACAGCTCGGCGCGGCCCGCAACCCGACTGCGGCAGACCGCGGTGCATCTGCGTCGTCTCGCCGACGACGCGCGCACGCCGATGCTGGAACGACTCGGCGAGTCCGCCCGGCTCACCCGTCGGGAGAGCGAGATCGCGTCGCTCGCCCGTGCCGGTCACAGCACCCCTCAGATCGCGGCCCGCCTCACGCTCTCTCCGAGGACCGTGGACAACCACCTGTACGCCGTCTATCAGAAGCTCGGGGTGGCCGGCCGCGACGAACTCTGATGCCATCGCCGGGCTGCCTCTGAGTGATGCTCGGTCGCAGATGAGTAACGCCCCCTCATCCGGAATCGGCCGGAGAGGCGGAGCATTGCGGGGGAGCGGAGGAAGGGCCGCCCCGAAGGCGGCATCACCTGGACGGGCCGCCGGCATCGACACGGAGGGACGGGGCGGCCGCATGTTCGGACGACGGAAGAGGCAATGGGAGAACGCGGTGGCGACCATCGTGCTCGTGAACATCAAGAGGGTGTCCGGCGACGGTCTCACGCCGACCAGGGAATGGGTCGCGGACGTGGTCCGCGCCGACGGCAGCATCATGCGCGCCAGAATCGACGAACCCCGCTGGGTGACGGACTTCTGGCCGCCCGACGCCGGTGCCGCCGTGAAAGTGCTCGTGGAGTCGACGTCGGAGGAGGTGCGCTTCGATGTGAAGAACGATCCCAGCCTGAGCGTGAAAGCGCAGGATCGCAGGAAGGCGGACGCCTTCCGCAAAGCCCTCAGCCAGAATCCTTCGGTGTAGCCGCGTGAGCGAGCACCCCTACGAACGCCTCGCTCTCGCAGAGGATCTGCACCTCACCTGGCAGGCGCATCTGCTCACGGTCGCCAGCACCCGCTGGCCTCCCGGCATCTTCCTCTTCGACGTGGAATACCTCACGATCGAAGCGAAGCCCGGTCGTCGCGGCGTCAAGGTCGCGATCGGATCCCGTGGGGCGCAGATCACGTTCCAGGTTCTGCGGTTCGACCTCGACGCGGATGCGTTCCGTTGCTTCGAGGCATTCGTCGCACGCCTGCGGGATCATCGGGAGGTGCTGCGCGCGACAGCGGGCTGAGCGCCGGAGCGACGGCGGTTCCGTGCGGCGCGGCGTCTCCGTCAGGACGACGGCGCCGCGCCGGCTTCCCAACCGACATGGGAGCTACGGCTCCGCTCGATCTCGTCGATATGGCGGTCGGACCACTGGACGACCGAGTCCAGCAGGCCGAGAAGCGATTCTCCGAGCTCGGTGAGCGAGTAGGTCACGGAAACGGGCACCGTCGGCTCGACCGCACGATGGACCATGCCGTCACGCTCGAGAGCCCGGAGCGTCTGCGTGAGCATCTTCTGCGTCACGGAGGGGATCGCCCGCGCGAGTTCCGCATGCCGCATCGGGCCTTCGCTCAGGGTCAGCACGCAGATCGCCACCCACTTGTTCGACAGCTGGTCGAGCACCTGCCGGCTGGGGCAGCTCTCGAAGAACTGCTCGAAGGCATCACGGGTCGTCTGCCGGCGCTGCCGTGCAGTGAGCGTCGTCATCGCATCCCCACAGTATCCATAGGCACTCGAGAGTGCCTTCTTCCGCGTCGCGGACGGCTTGATCAGACTGAGACTACCCGCCCGAATCGAAAGGACACTCGTGCGCGCATTGCTCGTCGCCCCTCCCGGCACTCCGGCCATCGCTGAGGTCGCTGCTCCCCTTCGCCAGAGGGGAGAGGTCCTGGTCGAAGTCCACCACGCCGCCATCGACTCCGGCGATGCCGCGGTGAGCGCCGGCGTCTTCCACGAGCTCGGCTACATCGAGCGCGCGACCGTCGGACTCGGCTGGGACTTCGCCGGAACCGTGACCGAGTCCGACCCGTCCTCCGAGTTCCGCCCGGGACAACGCGTCGTCGGGATCATCGACACGTTCGACAAGGAGGTCGGCGCGGTGTCCGAGTACGTCAGCGTTCCGGAGGACGCACTGACCCACCTGCCGGATGGTGTCTCGTCCGAAGAAGGTGCTGTCGTCCCCGTCGCCGCCCTCACCGCGCTCCAGGCGCTCGCCACGCTCGGCGAAGAGCGGGGCAGCCTGCTGGTGACGGGCGCCGCGGGAATGGTCGGCGGCTTCGCGATCGCCATCGCCCGCGAGCTCGGCTTCGCCGTGACCGGACTCGCTCGAGACCACGACCGCGCGTTCGTCGAGTCGACCGGTGCGGCCTTCCTCGACGGCTTGGCCGGATCCTACGACGCGGTGTTCGACACCGCCCAGCTCGGCGCGGAGGCACTCGCGGTCGTTGCTGACGGCGGGCGATACGTCGGCGTCATGCCCGGCGGCGAGCCCGCCTCCGTGCGCGGGGTGCGAGTGACGTCGCTCGTCGTCGCCGCCGATCGCCCGCAACTGACTTATCTGCTGGGCCTGATCGCATCGAAGGACATGATCGCGCGCATTCGAGAGATCGTCGATCTCGACCGGGCGCCGGCGGCGGTGATGGCTCCCCGCACCGAGCGCGGTCGGACGGTCGTCTCCCTCCGATGAGGGCGCGCGCCGTCGGCGCGCAGGAGGACGAGTGCTGACGTCCCTGGCGCCCCACTTCCGCCGAGGCCCCCTCGCAGCACCGAAGCCCCCTCGCAGTTACGCAACTGCGAGGGGGCTTCGGTGCTCAGAGGGGGCCTCGACGTCCAGGCCCAACGTTCCGATGAAACGCTCAGCGAGCAGCCAATATTCTGGTTGTTCACTGTGGCGCAGCGCTGGGGAGTGCCGCGCCCGCTGGAGGTGCAGAGGGGTCATCGTTCTGGTTCGGGACCAGGACGATGAACTCTTCTCCATACCTCCGTCTCAGCCGTTGCGAAGGCGGCCACTGATAGCGTCGCCTGACGGCCGGCGAGGGGAGACACGTGACGGACGATCACACCCTCGGGCTGACGCTGAGCGGCGGCGGCGCGTACGGCGCCGCGCAGGCCGGAGTGCTGCAGGTGCTCGCCGAGCGCGGCATCCGCCCCGGGATCGTCGCCGGGACGAGCGCAGGTGCTCTCCTCGGCGCCGCCTACGCCGCGGGCTTCGGAGCCGACACGATCGAGCGTGCGGTGCGCGGGTTCCGCTGGGGCGCGATCGCCCGCTGGTCGCTGCGCCCGCGGTGGGGGCTGCTCGACACGCATGCGGTGACCGTCGCGATCCGTCGGATCCTCGGCCACGACCCCCTCATCGAGGACCTGCCGCGGCGCTTCGGCGCCTACGCCACCGACCTGCGCACGCGTCGCGGCGTGATCTTGGACCGCGGACCGCTCAGCACGGCCCTCCGTGCCACGGTCGCCGTCCCCGGCGTGCTGCCGCCCGTCCGTCGCGACGGCGCTCTGCTCGCCGACGGCGGCATGGTCGACAACGTCCCGGACTCGGTGACCCGCGCGCTCGGCGCGGAGCGCACGATCGTCGTCCGGCTGCACGCCAAGTGGGAGAACGTGCGGATGATGCGCACCGTCACCGCCACCGCCGACCTCGTCGCCGACCCGACCGTGATCCTCATCCAGCCGGAGATGGATCGCATGGCGCAATGGGTGATGAAGGACGTACCGAGGCTCATCGCGGAGGGGCGTCGGGCGGCTGAGGAGGCCCTGGACGCCGCGGATCGCGACGGCCGTCTCCTGTCCATCGCCTAGGCGCCGCACCGCCCGCGGCCCAAGGGCCTCTTGAGGGTGCTTTCGAGGTGGATGCACAGCGGCTCATGCCCGTCCACGCATATGGGAACGCGTAGCGTGGGTCCCAGCGATCGGCGTCCGCCCTTGGCTCCAGCTCCGGCCTCTCCGCCGGACCCAGGGAAAGCGCTCATCGATGTCATCCGTACACACCGAAATCCCCTCGCGCCTGGGCCCCGTCCGGCAGACCTACGCCCGCAAAGAGGACTTCCCGCATGTGGCCCGCGCGTTCGTCGAGGTGTCCAGGGTGGTACGCGAGACGGGGCTGATGCAGCGCACCCCGCGGTTCTACATCCTCATCGCGACCGGGCTCGCGGTCGCCTTCGGCGGTGCGATCACGGGTTTCATCCTCTTCGATGACAGCTGGTTCCAGCTGCTCATCGCCGCCGCGTTCGGGATCCTCTTCACGCAGGTGGCTTTCCTCGCGCATGAGGCTGCGCACCGGCAGATCCTCGCCTCCGGGCCGGCGAACGACCGTCTCGCGCGCATCCTGGCGGCAGGTGTCGTGGGGATCAGCTACTCGTGGTGGGACTCGAAGCACAGCCGCCACCACGCGAACCCCAACCGCGTCGGGAAGGATCCCGACATCGAAGTCGACACCATCTCGTTCCTGGAAGAGGATGCGGCGCAGTCGCGAGGCCTGATCCGGATGATCACCCGCCGGCAAGGCTGGTTGTTCTTCCCGCTGCTGACCCTCGAGGGCCTGAACCTTCATTACCTCGGCATCAAGCATCTCTTCGGCCGCGCGCCCGTGAAGGGCCGCTGGACGGAGATCGTCCTGATCGCTGCCCGCTTCGCGCTCGTGCTGACGCCGATCTTCCTGGTGCTCCCGCTCGGCAAGGCCGCCGCGTTCCTCGGCGTCATGCTCGCCGTCTTCGGCGTGTACATGGGGGCGTCCTTCGCGCCGAACCACAAGGGCATGGCAGTGATCGCACCCGACGCGCGTCTCGACTTCTTCTCCAAGCAGGTGTACACGTCGCGCAACATCCGCGGCGGATGGTGGGCCACCTGGCTCATGGGCGGCCTGAACTATCAGGTCGAGCACCACCTGTTCCCGAACATGTCGCGGATGCACCTCGCACAGGCGAGCGAGATCGTGCGGGAGTTCTGCGCCACGCACGGCGTCCCCTACACGGAGACCTCCCTGTGGCGGTCGTACGCGATCGTCATCGACTACCTCAACCGGGTGGGCCTCGCCGCGCGGGATCCGTTCGACTGCCCCATGGTCGGGCAGTACCGGCGCGCCTGATCCCGGCGCCTCGGGCCCGATCGCGGCGGCAGCGGCGGTGTGATCCGGCGTCTTCGCGGAATGACGCTCAGGCGAGTTCCGCGAAGAGCGCCATCGCCTCGGCGCCCATCTCGACCTGAGTCAGGATCACCCGGAACGAGCCGTCGAGGTCGACGTACACATCGGTGCCCAGCCCGCCGGACCATCCGTAGCGGCCCTGGTGCGGCCCCGCCGTCTGCACGGCGACGCCGTATCCCCAGCCCATACCGTCCCAGAACCCGGGGAAGAAGCTGTCGGGCGTCTTGAGCTGCGCCGGCACCCGGTCCGTCCGCATCTGCTCGAGCAGCGCGGGCTGCACGATGACCCGGTCGCCTGCCCGGCCACCGGAGGCCAGCATCCGGGCGAAGGCCGCATAGTCCGTCGCCGTCGAGACCAGCTCGGCGTGGCTCAGGTCGAAGGGCGCCGGGGCGACGTAGAAGCCGTCGCCGGCGGGTTCCATCTCGACAAGGGCGCCGGCGCCGTCGCGGCGATAGGCGGCCGGGAGGCGATGCGCGTCCTGCCGCGGGACGGAGTGCCCCGTGTCGGTCATACCGAGCGGGTCGAAGATCTCGTCGGCGAGGAGATCGGGCAGGGGACGGTCCGCGATGCGACCGAGGAGGATCCCGAGGATCCCGAAGGAGTGGTGGTAGCGCCATCCCGCGCCGGGCTGGAACATCAGCGGGAGATCGGCGAGGGCGTCGAGCCAGTCCTGGGCGCCGAGCTCGACAGGATCCTGGCCCGCCTGAGTGCGGTTGTGCACCATCGCGTCCTGCAGTGGCCCGGGGGCAGTCGTCATGCCGTAGCCGGAGGTGTTCGTCAGCAGGTGACGGACCGTGATCGGCGCCTCCGCCGGTACGACGTCGTCGAGCGCCGACTGCGGAGTGCGCAGGACGCGGCGATCGGCGAGTTCCGGCATCCACTGCTGCACGGGCGCATCCAGGTCGAGCCGTCCGTCCTGCACCAGGCGCAGCGTCGCGACGGCGAGCACGGGCTTCGTCATCGACTGGATGCGCACGATCGCGTCGGGCTGAAGGTCGCCGGAGGAGAGGATCTCGAGCCGTCCCGCGGCGTCGCCGTCCGCGACGACGATCCCCGGAGCGGTGCCGTTCGCGACGTGCCTGTCGAGGATCTCCTGCAGTTCCGTCGTCATCGTCCGGCTCCTTCACGTCCGCAGTCGTCGTGGTACGGGGTGGTCCCGGCCCACTCTAGGCGGAGAGCCGGCGCGATCGCGCTCTCAGCGGCCCGCCGACGTCAGCGGCGCTGCTCGCGGTAGTAGGCGAGCAGCGCGCGGGTGGAGGGATCCTGCGCGGCGATCGCATCCTGATCGCCTTCGATCGCGGGCGCGATCTGCAGGGCGAGCTGCTTGCCGAGCTCGACGCCCCACTGGTCGAACGAGTTGATCCCCCAGATCACGCCCTGTGTGAAGGTGATGTGCTCGTACAGGGCGATCAGCTGGCCGAGCACGGCCGGCGTCAGCGCGGGCGCGAAGATCGAGGTCGTCGGGCGGTTGCCTGCGAAGGTCCTCGCCGCCACGAGCGCGCCGGTCGTGCCCTCGGCCTCGACCTCCTCTGCGGTCTTGCCGAAGGCGAGCGCCTTGGTCTGCGCCAGGAAGTTCGCGAGGAACAGGCCGTGCACGTCGCGACCGTCGTCGGCGAGCGGGTAGGCGGGGTTCGCGACGGCGATGAAGTCGGCCGGGATCAGACGAGTGCCCTGGTGGATCAGCTGGTAGAACGCGTGCTGGCCGTTCGTGCCGGGTTCGCCCCAGAACACCTCGCCGGTGTCGGTCGTCACGGGCGACCCGTCCCAGCGCACCGACTTGCCGTTCGACTCCATCGTGAGCTGCTGCAGGTACGCGGGGAAGCGACTCAACTGCTGGGCGTAGGGGAGCACAGCGTGCGACTGCGCCCCGAGGAAGTTCGTGTACCAGACGTTGAGCAGGCCCATCAGCACCGGGACGTTGCGCTCCAGGGGCGTGGTGCGCACGTGCTCGTCGACGGCGTGGAATCCGGCGAGCAGCTCGCGGAATGCGCCCGGACCGAACACGATCGCCAAGGACAGCCCGATCGCGCTGTCGACCGAGTACCGGCCGCCGACCCAGTCCCAGAACCCGAACGCGTTGGCCGGGTCGATGCCGAACGCGGCCACCTTGTCGAGCGCGGTGGAGACCGCGACGAAGTGGTGCGCGACCGCGTTGCTGCGCGCTTCGTCGGTTGCGACGTCGACGCCGGCGGCGGCGAGGTGCTCCCACAGCCAGTCGCGGGCGAGGCGTGCGTTGGTCAGCGTCTCGAGCGTGGTGAACGTCTTCGACGCGACGACGAACAGCGTGGTCTCCGGATCCAGATCCGCCGTCTTCTGCGCGATGTCGGTCGGATCGATGTTGGAGACGAAGCGGGCCTGGATCCCCGCATCGGCGTAGGGCTTCAGCGCCTCGTAGACCATGACCGGGCCGAGGTCGGATCCGCCGATCCCGATGTTCACGACGTGCGTGGCCTTCTTGCCGGTCACGCCCCGCCAGTCGCCGGAGCGCACGCGGTCGGCGAAGGCGCTCAGCGCGTCCAGCACCGCATGCACGTCGTGGTCCACGTTCTGGCCGTCGACGACCAGCGCGGGGGAGGCGTCCGCAGGGCGGCGGAGGGCCGTGTGCAGCACGGCGCGGTCCTCCGTGGTGTTGATGTGCTCGCCCGCCAGCATCGCGGCGAATCGCTCGGCGACGCCGGTCTGCTCGGCGAGGCGCACGAGAGCGCTGCGGATCTCCGCCGTCACGAGGTTCTTGGACAGATCGACGCGGAGGTCGGCGAGATCGAACGTCAGGCTCTCCACGCGCTCGGCGTCGGCGGCGAACCAGCCGCGCAGATCGGGCGAGAACGACTCCCGCAGGGCGGTGAGATCGGTCCAGGCGGGCGTCGTGGTGGCGTCGATCGGGGAGGTCATGGGTCAACGCTAGCGCGGGATGGTCGCCGTGGGCCGACGTCGTCCTGCCGGCCGGATGAAGCGCCGGGGCGGGGTGCGCGCGGCGCCCCGCCCCGGCCTCGGATCAGGACTGCTCGCTGCGGTCCGGCAGCTCCTGCAGCGTCCAGCGATTGCCGTCGGGATCGGCGAACGTGACAAAGCGACCCCAGGCCTGGTCGTCGACGTCCGTGGCCTCTGCGCCGACGCCGCGCAGGTGCGCGAGGGCCTCGTCCGCGTTGGGAACGACGACCTGGATCGTGTTCTGCTGACCGGGCTCGAGGTCGATGCCGAGATTGGTGCCGAACGCGATCGAGCATGCGGATCCGGGAGGGGTCATCTGCACGAAGCGCAATCCCTCGAACGGCGTCTGGTCGTGGTCGGCATGGAAGCCGATCCGCTCGTAGAACTCCTTCGATCGGTCGACGTCCGTGACCGGCACGAAGATGAGCTCGATCTTCCAGTCCATGCTGCACGCTCCTTCAGTGGGAAAACCCTGGCGGTGGATCCGCCGTCCCTCCCGAAGCTACGCCGCACCTCGGACATTCGAGCGTGCCTCATTGACGGGCGCTCGACGCCCCCTCTGAGCGTCCACGCCCCCACTGACGCACGCACCTACAGGGAGGCGCGGATCCTGCGAGGGGGCCTCGACGCAAAGCAGAAAGCAAGCGCAACGAACGACCCGGCACGGGGAGAGAATGGGCCATGACCGAAACCAACCTGGTCGGCGACACGATGCTCTCCCGCGCGGAGGGGCTCGCGGCGGGGAGGGCGGCACGCGACCGCGTGCCCCGCACCGCGCTCGCGACGATCACTGCGACGGGTCGCGACCCGCTCGGCATCCTGGACCGGCAGAACAGCACGCGCGTGCCGGATCTCGTCCCGCTGCGCACGGAGCGCATGACCGTCGACCTGTTCGCGTTCTATCGCGGAACGGCCGCGATCATGGCCGCGGACTTCGCGCGGGAGCCGCATACGGGAATACTCGTGCCGTCCTGCGGCGACGCGCACATCGGCAACTTCGGGTTCTTCGCCTCGCCGCAGCGCACGCTGATGTTCGACCTGAACGACTTCGACGAAGCCGCGTGGGCGCCCTGGGAGTGGGATCTCAAGCGTCTCGTCGCGAGCGTGGTCATCGGCGCCAGAGGAGGCCGCGGGCAGGCGCTCGCGGATGACGCGGCGCGGCAGTGCGTCCTCGCCTACGCGCGGGCGCTGCGTGCGGCCGCGTCGGCGGATCCGCTGCAGCGGTATTTCGCGCACTTCGACGCGACCGCGGCGCGGGACGGGCTCGACGTCGATTCGCAGCGCACCCTGCAGAAGGCGATCGCCGCCGCCGAGAAGCGAACGGGTGCGCGCGCGGCGCGCAGGCTCACCGTCCGCGGGGATGACGGGCACCTGCGGTTCGTCGAGCAGCCGCCGGTCATGACGCATGCCGACCCCGACATCCGCGAGGTCAGCGACACCGCCTTCGAGCGGTACGCGGCCTCCGCGAACATCGACATCCAACTGCTGCTGCGCCAGTACCGGGTGCGCGACGTGGCGCGCCGCGTGGTCGGCGTGGGCAGCGTCGGCACGCGCTGCTTCCTCGCCGTGCTCGGCACCGCCGATGCCGAGCCCCTGCTCCTGCAGGTCAAACAGGCGGGGCGCAGCGTGCTCGCGGAGTACGGCGGGATCGCACAGCCGGACGACCTCCAGGCGCGGATCCGCGAGGGCGGGGAGGGGGCGAGGGTCGTGGGCGTGCAGCGGGTCCTGCAGGCGTTCTCGGATCCCTTCCTCGGACACATCAAGGGATCGCGCGAGGACTACTACGTGCGTCAGTTCCACGACATGAAGGGCTCGATCGACACCGACGAGATCGAGGACGAGGGGTATCGCGAGTACGCGGTCGCCTGTGCGATCACGCTGGCTCGCGCCCATGCGCAGGCGCCCGCGGCCGCTCAGATCGCCGGATACGCCGGCAAGGGTGCGCAGCTCGCCGATATCCTGGTGAGCTGGGCCAATGCCTACGCCGACCTGGCCGAGCAGGACTACCGGTCGTTCGCGGCGCGAGCGGCGGAGCAGGGGGCGGCGAACGCCGCTCCGCACACAGCGCAGCAGACTGCGCAGGAGGAGAGCAGGGCATGAAGCAGATCCGATTCGGATCCGGATCCGCCCCGGCGGTCGTCGCGGGCATGATGCGCATCGACGGCCGTACGGACGCGCAGATCCGCGAGCTGTACGACACCGCCCGCTCGAACGGGATCGATTTCTTCGACCACGCCGACATCTACGGCGGGGCGATGCACGTCTGCGAGGAGCGTTTCGGTGCGGCCCTCGGGATGTCCGCCGCGGAGCGCGACGAGATCACGCTGCAGACCAAGTGCGGCATCGTGCCCTCGGAGGGGATGTTCGACTTCTCCTACGAGCACATCATGCGACAGGTCGAGGGGTCGCTCGCGGCGCTGCGCACCGACCGCATCGACGTGCTGCTGCTGCACCGTCCCGACGCCCTCGTGGAGCCGGAGGAGGTCGCGCGCGCGTTCGACGAGCTGCACGCCTCGGGCAAGGTGCGCTCCTTCGGCGTCTCCAACCACACCCCGCGTCAGATCGATCTGCTGAAGGCCGCGGTGACGCAGCCTCTCATGGCGAATCAGCTGCAGCTGTCGATCACGCACGCCCCGATCATCGCGCAGCCGCTCGCGGCGAACATGGCAGGTCTCGATCAGAGCATCGTCCGGGACGGCGGCGGGATCGTGGAGTACTGCCGCATCGAGGGCATCACGATCCAGGCCTGGTCGCCGTACCAGGCGGGCTTCTTCACGGGCGTCTTCCTGGACAACCCGGCCTATCCCGAGCTCAACGCGGCGATCGACAGGATCGCGGCCGTGCACGGCGTCACCCCGATCGGCATCGCCACCGCCTGGATCACGCGGCACCCCGCGGGCATGCAGGTGGTGCTCGGCACGACCACGCCGTCCCGCGTGCAGGAGGCGGCGGAGGGAGCCGACGTCGAGCTCAGTCGTGCGGAGTGGTACGAGCTGTTCCGCGCCGCCGGACACACCCTGCCGTAGGGGTGGCCGGGGCGCATCCGTGATCTCCTAGGCTGTCGGCATGGGCCTGGTGTTCACGATCCTCATGCTGGTGCTGATGATCGGCGCGCTCATCGACATCATCACCCGGCGCGACGACCAGGTGAAGCACCTGCCCAAGATGTTCTGGATCATCCTCGTGATCATCGTCCCGCTCGCCGGTTCTCTGATCTGGTTCCTGGTCGGACGCGAGTACGATCAGGAGGGGATCCGGCTGCCGCGGCCTCGTGAGCGCCGCTCCGGATCGCCGGCGCCCACGGCGCCGCCCCAGCCCGGCGACACGCGCAGCACCGAGCAGCAGATCGCCGACCTGGACCGCGAGATCGAAGAGTGGAGGCTGCGCGCCGAGATCGAGAAGCGCAAGAAGCAGCAGGGGGAGGCGGGGGCCGAATGAGCGCCGCGCCGCGCAGCCCCCGCGCCGTGATCGGCGGCGGCAGCGGCTACCTCGGCACGGCCCTGCGCGACGCGCTGCGGCGGGACGGCTACGACGTGCGCACGATCGGGCGCGGCGGCGACGCGGATGCGCGCTGGGACGACGAGGCCGGGATCCTGCGCCTCGTCGACGGCGCCGAGCTCGTGATCGGCCTGGCCGGGCGGCGGATCGACTGCCGCTACACCGACCGCAACCGCGACGAGATCCTGCGCTCGCGCCTGCGCACGACCGCTGCCCTGCACCACGCGATCTCGACGGCGGCGAGCCCGCCCGCCATCTGGATGAACGGCAGCTCCGCGACCGCCTACCGCTACTCGCTCGATACGCCGCGCACGGAGGCGGATCCGCTCGAGGAGAGGGGCTTCTCGCCCGATGTGACGCGGGAGTGGGAGGCGGCGCTGTTCGCCGGCGAGCTGCCGGGCACTCGACGGATCGCGCTGCGCACGTCGCTCGTCCTCGGACGCGGCGCTCCGGTCATGACGATGCTGCTGCGCCTGGCGCGGCTGGGACTCGGCGGGCCGCAGTACGACGGATGGTGGTTCCCGCACCGGCGGTACCGGGGGATCGGCGCGCACCCGACCGATCCTCCGCAGCCCGACGGCGAGCACTCGCGAGGCCGGCAGCGGCTGAGCTGGATGCACGAGCAGGACTTCGTGCAGGCGGTCCGGTTCCTCCGCGACCACGACGACATCACGGGGCCCGTGAACATGGCCTCGCCGAATGCGGTGACGAACATCGAGCTCATGCGGATCCTGCGCCGGGCTGTGCGCGCGCCGTTCGGACTGCCCGCGCCCCGCTTCGTGCTGGAGCCGGGGATGGCCGTGCTGCGCACCGAGTCCGAGCTGGTGCTGAAGAGCCGGTGGGTGCTGCCCCAGGTGCTCGAGGACGCCGGATACGTGTTCCGGTTCCCCGAGCTGGACGGAGCCGTGCGCCAGATCCAGGGGCGCTGACCGCCCGAGCCTCGTGCCGCGGGTCCGTTGGCGCGTTGGCGCGTTGGCGCGTTGGCGCGTTGGCGCGTTGGTGCGCTCCCGTCGCAGAAGTCGCCGCTGTTGATCGCTCCCGTCGCAATGGATGCCGCCAACCGGCCGTCTGAGCGACGCTTGTCGCGACGGGAACGGATCCGCGACCGCTGAGTTCGCCCTGTTCCGGGGGTCAGACGTGTCCGAAGGACGCGCGGACCGCTTCCTCGAGGTCGGGGTGCGCGAAGGCGTATCCGGCATCGAGCAGTCTCTCCGGCGCGACCCATCTGCTCTTCAGGATCAGCTCGGTCTCGGTGCGGATCCCGAGGGCGCCGAGCTCGAGCATCCAACGCGGCTGCGGCAGTCCGAACGGCACCCCGAGGGCGCGCCGGATCGTCGCCATGAGCGTGCGGTTGTCACTCGCGCCCGGTGCGGCGGCGTTCACGGGCCCCTCCAGCTCCGGGTGCTGTTCGAGGAAGGCGATGATCCCGGCCACGTCGTCGAGGTGCACCCAGCTGAACCGCTGCCGCCCGCCGCGGGCGCGGAAGTCATGCCCGGTCCCGGCTTCGCGCCGGGTGCGGCCGACCGGCCAGCGCCCGTCGTACTGCGTACCGCCGAGGCCGAATCGCGCGAGAGTCCGCAGCGTGCCCAGTACACCGCCGTCGCCCAGCACGATCGCGGTGCGCAGCGCCACGCGGCGCGTACCGGGCAGGTCCCCCGAGAACAGCTCGCGCTCCCAGGCCTTCGCGACCTCGACCGAGAAGCCGGTGCCCAGTTCTCCGGTGGACTCGGTCTGCGGGCGATCCTCCGCATGCCGGTAGATCGTCGCCGTCGACGAGTTCACCCACAGCGCGGGCGGGGTCGTGGCGCGCTCGACAGCGGTGCGCAGCGCGGCCGTCGTGCTCTCCCGCGAACGGAAGATCTCGGCCCGGTTCGCCGGCGTGTAACGGCAGTTCACGCTCTTGCCGGCGAGCCCGACGACGAGGGTCGCGCCGTCGACGGCCGCGTCGATCCCGGCCTGATCCTCCCAGGTCAGATCGGCACCGTGCCGGGAGATCGTGACGACCTCGCGCCCCGCGTCGCGCCAGCGCCGCGCGAGGTCGCGGCCGATGAACCCCGTGGATCCGCCCAGCACCACCCTGCCGCGGGTGCCGTCGTTCGCGTGCTCGCTCATGCGTCCTCCTCGATGTCGTAGCGGAACGTCCCGGCGTACTCGTGGATGCGGCCGAGCAGCGGCACGTCCACGGTCAGCGCGACCCGCTGCAGGCCGTTGTCTTCGTCGGCGCTCTCGATCAGACGGATCCGGGGAGCGATGCACCGCGGGAACCGGATCCGCAGTCTCCCCAGCCGCGCGCCCACACGGGTGCTGCGCAGTTCGAGGGCGCCGTCGGAGGTCGTCACGTCGAAGACGGCTGCGAGCACGCCGGGGCGCCCGAGGCGGTCCACGATCCGGCCGTGCGGCAGGGTGCGCACGCGATCGCGCATGGTCCAGTCCCCGTCGGGGAGGTGCAGCGTGCGCTCTGCGGATCGGCCTGCGCCGTCGCGGTTGCGCACCGTGAACGGGACGCTCTCCGCCCAGCCGGCATAGACCGCGCCGTGGCGCTGCAGGACGCGCAGCACGGGGCCGAGCAGCGCTCGCACCACGGGGTTCCGGCAGCCGACTCGCTCGAAGGTGCCGCGTCCGATGCCGACTGCGCCGTGAGGGATCGCCGCGAAGTACCTCCGCAGGCGAGGGTGCAGCTCGTCCACGCGCGGGCCGAGTGCCGCGGCGTAGGAGGAGCGCGGATCCGTGGTCATGTCCCCACATTATCGAACATGTTCAAAAAAGGCGAACGGGCGCGAGGAGTCTCGCGGATAGAGAGGGGGGTCAGGCCGGGATTTCCGTGCGGGGTGTCGCGTGCGACACGTAGGCGTCGACATTCGCCGAGGAGAGGATGTGGCGGGCCACCATGATCGCCGCACCGAGCACCGCGGCCTTCTCGCCGGTGTGCGTCTGCACGATCGCGAGATGCTGCGTCGCGAGCGGGATCGACCGGCGGTAGACGACCTCGCGGACGCCCGCGAGGAGGTGCTCGCCGGCGCGCGCGATGCTGCCGCCGAGCACGATCACCGACGGATTGAGCAGGTTCACGAACATCGCGAGGACCTCGCCGACGTCGCGGCCGGCCTGCCGTGTGGCCTCGATCGCCGCGGGGTTGCCGTTGCGGACGAGCTCGACGACGTCCGAGCTCGTGACGGCGTCGAGGCCCTGCGCCCGCAGCGCCGTGGCGATCGCCGTCCCGCTCGCGAGCTCCTCGAGATCCCGATCCTCACCGGGGGCGTGCGAGGACTCGGGGGAGTAGGGCACCTTGACATGCCCCATGTCGCCGGCCGAGCCCTGAGCGCCGCGCTGAAGTCTTCCGCCCGCGATGATCCCGGCGCCGATGCCCGTGGCGACCTTCACGAACACCAGGTCCTCGACGTCGGGGAAGCTCGTGGCCTGCTCGCCGAGGGCGAGGACGTTGACGTCGTTGTCGACGAGCACGGGCACGTCGAAGGTGCGCTGCACGTAGCCGGGCACGTCGAACCGGTCCCACCCCGGCATGATCGGCGGGTTGTACGGCCGGCCGGTGGAGTGCTCGACGGGACCAGGCACGCCGATGCCGATGCCGACGAGGGGGATGCCGCGCAGACTCTCTGACTCGAGCAGCGCGCGGCCGTCGGTGAGCACGCCGTCGAGCACGGCCGCGGGACCGTCCGCGATGCGCAGCGGCCGCGTCGTGCTGTCCAGGATCCGACCGCCGAGATCGGAGACGGCGACCGTCGCGTGCGAGGCGCCGAGGTCGGCGGCCAGGACCAGGCCCACCCGAGGATTGAACGCCACCCGCGACGGCGGGCGGCCGCCGGTCGACAGCCCCTCGCCCGCGGGCACCACGAGGCCGGAGGCGAGCAGGGCGTCGACGCGCGCCGAGACCGTGGATCGGGCGAGGCCGGTGAGGTGCGCGAGGTCGGCTTTGGTGCGCGCCTGGCCGTCCAGGAGCAGCTGCAGCATGTCGCCCGTACCCGGCGAGGCGCCGCCGTTCAGCCGGTCGGGGTCGCTCATAGGGTCAGTAAACCACACGACAATTGCGGATCCGACGAGCGACATCTGTCGGTTACGAAAAGACTTTTGACTAGTACTTGACAAAAGGGTGTCGATCCGTGTCAGAATCATCCACATGACAACGGAGGTCACGCACACCGGTATCGGGACGATCCGATCCGGCTTCCTCGGCGGGGGATTCATGGCGCAGGCGCACACCAGGGCGGCGCGTGCCGCGGGGGCGGTCCTCGCCGATATCGCCAGCTCTTCACCGGAGCGCGCGGCTGTCGCCGCGGCCGAACTCGGCGTCGAGCGTGCGGGCACGATCGACGAACTGCTGGCGGGCGGGAGCGAGGTCGTGCACGTCTGCACGCCGAACTCCACGCATGCGCCGCTGGCGCTGCGGGTGATCGAGGCGGGCAAGCACGTGATCTGCGAGAAGCCGCTCGCGACGTCGCTGATCGATGCGAGAGCGCTCGCGTCCGCTGCCCGCGAGCACGGCGTGGTGGCCGCGGTGCCGTTCGTGTACCGGTATCACCCGATGGTGCGCGAGGCGCGTGCTCGTGTGCTCGCGGGGGAGATCGGCACGCTGCTGACGGTGGACTGCGGGTATCTGCAGGACTGGATGCTGCTCCCGAGCGATGATGACTGGCGGGCGACCTCCGACGAGGGTGGGCCCTCCCGTGCGTTCGCCGACATCGGGTCTCATCTGTGCGATCTTCTCGAGTTCGTCTCCGGGGAGCGCATCGTGCGGCTCACGGCCCGCACCCGCCGGGCGTTCGCCGAGCGGGGCGGGCATCCGGTGCAGAACGAGGATGCGGTCGCGATCCTCGTCGAGACCTCGTCGGGCGCGATCGGAACGCTGCTGGTCTCGCAGATGGCGGCGGGCAGGAAGAACGCCCTCACTCTCGAGCTGCACGGCACCAGGGAGAGCGTCCGCTTCGATCAGGAGCGTCCGGAGGAGCTGTGGATCGGCCGCAGGGAGGGCAACCGACAGTTGTTCCGCGATCCGCAGAACGCGCATCCCGGTGTCGCCCGCTTCTCCCGGCTGCCGGTCGGGCACGCGCAGGGCTACCAGGACGCGTTCAACGGCTTCGTCGCCGACGTCTACGCCGCGATCGCCGGCGAGCATCCGGACGGCCTGCCGACCTTCGACGACGGCGTGCGCGCGGCCCAGCTGACCGAGGCCGTGCTCCTCGCGGCCCGCGAAGAGCGCTGGATCGACGTCCCGGCCGAGACGCCCTGACCCCCACCGCGCAACCACCCACGAGCTCCTGAACCGAAGAAGAGGAAGAGCAATGTCAGAGGAATACGATCTCGTCATCGTCGGATCCGGTCCGAACGGCGCGATCATCGCCCGCCGGGTGCACGAGCAGAACCCGGAGGCGTCGATCCTCGTGGTCGAGGCGGGTTCCCGGATCACCGGCGTCGACGGCGAGCACCTCGTCGAGGTCGACGAGAACGCCATGA
Organism: Microbacterium sp. MYb64; assembly: GCF_002979495.1. Classification (NCBI taxonomy): domain Bacteria; kingdom Bacillati; phylum Actinomycetota; class Actinomycetes; order Micrococcales; family Microbacteriaceae; genus Microbacterium; species Microbacterium sp. MYb64. The sequence goes on from NZ_PCOW01000028.1 coordinate 43,892, forward strand.
ACGCCTCCTACGAGGATCTGATGCGCCGGGCGCGACAGATCGAGTATGTCCGCGGCGCCGCATCGATGAACGAACTCGACGGCGACGGCTGGACGGCCGACTCCACCGGCATCTTCCCTGCGGCGTTCCTCGGCCACAACTTCGCGGAGTTCCCCGGGGCCTCCGTCGCATGGAACATCGGCGGCATGGGCGTGCACTGGACTGCGGCCACCCCGTGGCCCTACGCCGAGGAGATCCCTGACTTCCTGCCGCGCGCGGAGTGGGACGAGGATCTGGAGAGCGCGCGGGGCCTGCTGCGCACGTACGTCGGACCGCTCGTCGACAACCCGTTCACCGAGCCGATGTTCGCCGCGCTCCGTGACGCCGTGCCGAGTCCGGATCCGGAGCGGCAGTTCGGGTACATGCCGATGGCGGGCGTCCCGCACCAGGACCGCCCTTTCGCCCGCACCGGTCCCCGTGACATCGCTCCGTATCTGTTCGACGGCAGCGAGCCGAACGTGACGCTGCGCACCGGGCTGCTCGTCACCCGCATCGAGCACGACGGTGCCCGGGTGACCGGGCTCGTCGGACGCGATCTCGCGACCGGGAACGAAGAGTCCTTCCGCGGACGGGTCGTGCTCATCGCCGGGGACGCGCTGCGCACGCCCCAGCTGCTCTGGGCCTCGGGCATCCGACCGGAGGCGCTCGGCACGCGGCTCAACGAGCACGCCTCGATCGACGGCGACGTCGTCATCGACGCGGCCCGCCTGGGCCTCACCGCCGCAGACATCCCGGTGCCGCCCGCCGGCGAGCCGTTCATCGGCTCGTACTGGAGCCCGTCGATCGGTGCCGCGCGCCCCGCGCACGGACAGCTCATGGAGCGCGAGTTCGAGGGGCAGCACGTGCTGGGCGTCGGCTGGTACTGCGCCACCGAGATCCGCCCGGAGAACCGGATCGAGTTCTCCGACGACCGCACCGACGCGCTCGGCCTGCCGCACATGACCGTGCGCTTCTCGTACTCCGAGGCCGATCAGGCCGAGATCCGCCGGACCATGGACGTGCAGCGCGCAGCGGCGAACGCGATCGGCGTCTTCCCCGCGCAGGACTCCGAGATCCTCCCCGCAGGCGCCTCGCTGCACTACACGGGCACGGTGCGCATGGGCCCGGTCGACGACGGCACCTCCGTGGTCGACACGGACGGGCGCGTCTGGGGCTTCGACAACCTCTATCTCGCAGGCAACGGCGTCATCCCGACCGCCCTCACCTGCAATGCCACCCTCACGGGCGCCACGATCTCGGTGCGCATCGCGCGCGCCGTGTTGGCCGCGCTCTGACCGGATGCCCGCACGGGCGATCCACCACCCGAACCCACCCGACCCGAACACCACCCGAACCCGATACAGAGGAGAATGCGATGCACCTCACCACCCGACGGTCGCGTCGAGCAATGCTGCTCGGCACCGCCGTTCTCACCGCCGGCGCGCTGCTGCTGACCGGCTGCGGCCGCAGCGGCGACGCCGGATCCACCGGCGGCAGCGGCGCCGGCGCCGCGATCGACGACAAACCCGCCAAGGGAACCGTGGAGATCTGGACGCAGGGCGCCGACGGCGCCAAGCTCCCGGACATGTTCACGGAGTTCAAGAAGGACAACCCCGACGTCACCATCAACATGACCCAGGTCCCGGAGGCCGAGTTCATCTCCAAGATGACCGCGGCGATCACCGCCGGTACCGTGCCCGACCTCATCTACTCGTTCACCGAGTCGCAGTCGGCGCTGCTGGCGACCGACGGATTCGCCCCCGTACCGGACGGCCTCGTCAAGCCCGACGACTTCTTCCCGGTGATCTGGGAGAACTCGGTCGTCGACGACGTGGCCTACGGTGTGCCCTGGTACGCCTACGCCGACATGACCATCTACCGCAAGGATCTGGCAGCCAAAGCGGGCGTCGAGGCGCCGACCGACTGGGCGAGCATGCGCACGTTCGGCGAGAAGCTCAAGGCGTCCGGCGTCGAGTACCCGCTCGCACTGTACGTGAACTACGACTCGTACACGGCGCGCCAGCTGCTCACCTTCGCCAAGCAGAACGGCGGAGGGTTCATCTCGGACGACCAGAAGACCTGGACGATCAACTCCAAGGAGAATGTCGAGGCGCTCGAGTACTGGTCCGGGCTGATCAAGGACGGCCTCGCCTCGCCGGACGGGCCCGCGTTCCTCGACACGGTCTCCTGGTCCACGACCGGGAAGAACGCGGCGATCATCGACGGCGGTCCCTGGTTCATCGGGTGGTTCGATGACGCGAACGGTAAGGGCTGGGCCGACCAGAACCTGTCCCTCGCGGTGGCCCCGACCGGTCCGAGCGGCGACGCCGCGACCACGGTCGGCGGCGGCAGCTGGTTCGTTCCCAAGGACTCGAAGAACAAGGACGCGGCGTGGAAGTTCGCGCGGTTCATGTCCACCCCGCAGAGCCAGGTGAAGTGGTACCAGATCTTCCACAACATGCCGGCGCTCAAGGCCGCATGGGACGATCCCGCCATGAAGGGCGACCGCGTGCTGGAGACGGTCAAGGCCGGTCTCGAGACCGGTGTGAACCTGCCCAAGGTCGCGACCTGGAACCAGGTGGGCGACGTCATCGGCCAGCAGATCGAGAAGGTCGTCCGCGGCAACACGTCCGCGAAGGACGCGCTCGATGAGGCGCAGAAGCAGGCCGAGTCGATCGGGACGGGCAAGTAGGACGTCATGACCTCCACGGCAACCCGTGCCCTTGTCACCCCGGAGGTGCCTTCCCGGCGCCTCCGGGGCACCAGGAGAGCGCACGAGGGCTCCCGGGCCGAAGCGGTCACGGCCTGGACGTTTCTCGCCCCGTTCCTGGTGCTGTTCGCACTGTTCACCGGAATCCCAGCCGTGTTCGCGCTCAGCGCGAGCCTGACCGACATGACCGCCCGGGACATCCGGGATCCGTTCGGGGTGAACTTCACCGGGTTCGAGGCCTTCTTCAAGATCATCGGCAACGCCGGCTTCCAGAGCGCCTTCCTGAACACCGTCATGTTCGTGGCGCTCTGCGTGCCGCTGAGCATGGGGCTCGGCTTCGCGCTCGCCCTGATGCTGAACAGTGCGATCCGGCGGCTGCGCACGTTCTTCCGCGCGGCGGCGTACGTGCCGGTCATCACGAACATCGTCGCCGCGGCCGTGATCTGGCAGTACGCGTTCTCGATCACCGGACCGGTGAACAACTCGCTCGGCGCCCTGGGGCTCCCTCAGCCGAACTGGCTGGGCGACCCGGGATGGGCGATCACCACGGTCGTCATGATGGGCGTGTGGCGCACTGCCGGCACCTGCATGATCCTGTTCCTCGCCGGCCTGCAGGCCGTGCCGGAGGAGATCTACGAGGCGGCCTCGACCGACGGTGCAGGACGCTGGCGCACACTGTGGTCGATCACGCTGCCGCTGCTGCGGCCGACCACGCTGCTGGTCACCGTGCTGCAGACGGTGTCGTTCCTCAACATCTTCGAGGAGCCCTACCTCCTCACCAAGGGCGGTCCGCTCGGCTCGACGAAGTCGATCGCGCTCTGGGTGTACGAGCAGTTCGGGTTCGGCAACATCTCCGCATCGATGGCGGGATCCGTCCTCCTGCTCCTCCTGGTCGGCATCGTCGCCATCGTCCAGTTCAGAATGCTGAGGCCGAAACATTGAAAACGCTCTCGCCGACGCGTCAGGCGCTCGCCTACGCCGCCCTGGCCGTCATCACGGTCTTCATGCTGCTGCCGTTCGTGTGGGTGCTCTTCGGGTCCTTCAAGACCCAGTCCGAGTTCCTGCACAGCCCCGGAGCCTGGTTCCCCGAGTCGTTCCAGATCCAGAACTACGTGCAACTGTTCGCCGAGCGCGGGTTCGGCAACTACATGCTCAACAGCATCATCGTCTCCGCCGTCGCCGTCGTCGGCAACGTGATCTTCAGCGCGATGGCCGGATACGCGCTCGCGAAGCTGCGCTTCCGCGGACGAGGGTTCGTCTTCCCGCTCGTCATCGTCTCGATGATCGTGCCCTATGTGGCGCTGTTCGTGCCGCAGTTCATCGTGGTGGTGCAGATGGGGCTGGTCAACACCCTCACCGCCATCGTGATGCCCGTGCTCGTGCTGCCGCTGAGCGTGTTCATCATGCGGCAGTTCGCGCACTCGGTGCCGTTCGAGCTCATGGAGGCGGCTCGCCTGGACGGCTCGGGGGAGGTGCGGTTGTTCTTCCGCATCTTCCTCCCGCTCACCGGTCCCGGACTCGCGACCGTGGCCATCCTGTCGTTCCTCTCCTCGTGGAACAACTTCCTCTGGCCCCTGGTCGTGGCGCAGTCCCAGGCCACCTATACGGCGCCCGTGGGACTGTCCGTGGCATCGCAGGCGTCGAACACGGTGTCGTTCGGCTTGCTGCTGGCCGGTGCGATGGTCGTCCTGCTGCCGATCCTCATCCTGTTCCTCTTCCTGCAGAAGTACTTCATCCAGGGCGTCGCCGCCACCGGACTGAAGTGACCCGTCGAAAGGACCCGTCATGCCCCTGAGCGATCTGAACTTCGCCCTCAACGCCATCCAGTGGATCAACGTCAAGGAGGATCCGGACGACCTCGACAGTGCGAGCCTGTGGCGCTTCGCGGATCCTTCCTTCGTCGCCGAGTATCCCGGCGTTCTGGCCGAGATCCGCAAGGCCGGCTTCGACGCGACGATGCTGGAGGTGCTCGACACCCAGACGCTGCAGAACTACGCGGCGATGGTGGGGGAGTCGGGCCTTCGGCTCGCGCCGGGCTACGTCCAGGTGCCGCTGGCGAGCGAGCACGGAGGAAGGCTTGAGCGGGGCAGCTTCGAACGGATCCACTGGTTCGACGGGGTGCGCCGCAAGGCCGAGGAGTCGAACTACTTCGGGCTGTCGACGATCTTCCTCGCCGCAGAGGTGAACCAGGACGCGATCCGGTGGCAGCGTCCGGCCGTCGGGCACGACTTCTCCCCGGATCGCCTCGACGAGCTCACCGACCTCATCGACGAGGCCGTCGACGTGCTCAACGCCGAGGGAGTGCGCCCCGGCCTGCACAACCACGTCGGCACCTGGATCGAGACGCAGCACGAGTACGAGCACGTCCTTCATGCGATCGATGCGTCCCGGCTGGGCGCCTCCTTCGACATTGGCCATCTGGAGTGGGCCGGCATCGATGCCAAGCAGGCCATCGCCGACTGGGCGGACCGGGTGCAGGATCTGCATCTCAAAGACCTCGACCTCGACCTGGCCCGGCGCAGCCGCGAGGAGGGCATGGGCTACGAGCGCGCGACGGACCTCGGGCTCTACCGGGAGCCCGGCCTCGGCCAGATCGACCTCGTCGACACGCTCTCCGCGTTGCCAGACGGCTTCGGCGGGTGGATCATCATCGAGGTGGATCGCGCGAGCATGGACCCGGTGCAGAGTGCGCAGTACACGGCGCGCTGGGTCGCGGACGTCACGGCCGGCTGAGGAGGGATGACATGACACTCACACGGGAGCACTTCTCGCTCAACACCCTGCAGTGGATCACCGTTTCGCTGGGGGAGTCCACGGGCGAGCCCGGCAGCGTCGGCTGGGAGTTCGATCGGCCGAGCTTCCTCGACCGCCAGCCGCGGGTGCTCGCAGAGGTGCGCGAGTCCGGATTCCCCGCCGTGATGCTGGAGGTGCTGCCCACGCAGACCCTGCAGGCGTACGCACGGGTCGTCGCCGACTCGGGGCTGCGCGTCACCCCGGGGTATGTGCATATCGGACTCCCTGAGGAGTTCGGGGTCGACCACACGGGTGACGACGAGGCGCGCTTCCGCTGGTTCGACGGTCTCCGTCGCCGTGCGGAGGAGACGCTCTTCATGGGGCTCGACCGGGTGTTCCTCGCCGCGGACATGGCTCCGGGACGACCGCGCATCGATGAGGCGGCGGCCGTCGGCCACGCGTACGACGCGGCCCGGCTGAACCGCGTGACCGACATGATCGGCGCCGCCGCCGAAGTGCTCACGGCCGAGGGCGTCACTCCCGCGCTGCACAACCACGTGGGCACCTGGATCGAGACCGAGGCCGAGTACAACCACGTCCTGAACGCGGTGCCGGCGTCGCTGCTCGCCGCCGGCCCCGACCTCGGGCACCTGGCGTGGACGGGGGCGGACATCGTCGCGTGGGTCGCGGCGCATGCCGACCGCATCTCGGACCTGCACGTCAAGGACATGGATCTGGGCATTGCGGCGTCGGCGCGGACGACTCCGACCCCGTACTTCGACGTGATGTCGCGACGCTTCTTCCTCGAGCCCGGCCTCGGGGACGTCCCGATCCGCGAGGCGCTCGCCGAGCTGCCAGAGGACTTCGCGGGCACCGTGCTCGTCGAGGTCGACAAACCCAGCATGGAGCCCTTCGCGAGCGCGAAGGCGAGCTGGGCATGGATCGCCGAGAACTACCTGGAAGGACGCTCTTGAGCACCCACCCCGTCACGCTGTTCACCGGCCAGTGGGCGGATCTGCCGTTCGAGGAGGTCGCGCGCCTCGCCGCCTCCTGGGGGTATGACGGGCTGGAGATCGCGGCGTCCGGCGATCATCTCGATCTGAAGCGCGCCGACGAGGACGACGCCTACATCGCCTCGCGGCTCGAGATCCTCGACCGTCACGGCCTGAAGACGTTCGCGATCTCGAACCATCTCGCGGGCCAGGCCGTGTGCGACGCCCCGATCGACTTCCGCCACCATGCGATCCTGCGCGACTACGTCTGGGGGGACGGCGACGCCGAGGGCGTCCGCGGGCGTGCGGCGGAGGACATGAAGCGCGCGGCGCGCGTGGCCCGCAAGCTCGGCGTCGACACGGTCGTCGGTTTCACGGGGTCGTCGATCTGGCCGTACGTGGCGATGTTCCCGCCGGTCGGGGAGGACGTGATCGCCGCGGGGTTCGAGGACTTCGCGCACCGCTGGAACCCGATCCTGGACGTGTTCGACGGCGAAGGGGTGCGGTTCGCGCACGAGGTGCATCCCTCGGAGATCGCGTACGACTACTGGAGCTCGGTCCGTGCTCTCGAGGCCGTGGAGCATCGGGAGGCGTTCGGGTTCAACTGGGATCCGTCGCACATGATGTGGCAGAACATCGATCCGGTGGGCTTCATCTGGGACTTCCAGGACCGGATCTACCACGTCGACTGCAAGGACACCCGGATGCGCCCGCAGAACGGCCGCGCGGGCGTGCTCGGCTCGCACCTGCCCTGGGGCGACCCTCGCCGCGGCTGGGACTTCGTCTCGACGGGACACGGCGACGTGCCGTGGGAGGACTCGTTCCGCGCGCTGGACGCGATCGGCTACACCGGGCCGATCTCGATCGAGTGGGAGGACGCGGGCATGGACCGCCTGCACGGCGCGGCCCAGGCCGTGCAGTACGTGCGCTCCCTGCTCTGGCCGAAGCCCACCGCGTCCTTCGACGCCGCCTTCCGCAACCAGTGAAGAGGGCGGCTCAGCTCTCGCGCAGGCGCACCAGGCGCTCGTGGCCCGATTCCTCGAGCTCTGCGATGTCGGCCCGCGACTTCAGGAAGGCGTTGAACGAGCGGTAGCCGAGCGCCTTCTCGCTGAACGAGGGATCCATCCGCCGGATCTGCGTCTTCACCGCCGAGCTGTGCAGCCACTCGTCGCCGTCGCTCTTGTCGTGCCCGAGCCGCAGCGCGCGCACGAGCGTGGCGGTCGCCTGCTCCTGATCCGAGGTGCTGGGCTCGTCCTTCTCTGCCGTCGCGCGGGACTGCTTGCGCGCCCCCTGGGTCTGCTTGGCGACCGTCTTCTTGGGCGCCGCTTCGGCCGCGGGCGCCGGCGCTGCCGCGCGCTCGACGCCGGGCAGCGAGTCGTACGCCTCGAACTCGTCGCACGCGGCGGCCAGCGACTTCGCGGTGGAGCCTGCGACGCCCACGCCGATCACGTACCGGCCGAGCCGCTTGCAGCGCTGGGCGAGCGGCACGTAGTCGCTGTCGCCCGCGACGATGACCACGTGGGTGAGGTCGGGCAGGCGGAACATGTCCTCGACCGTGTCGACCGCCAGGCGGATGTCGGCGCCGTTCTTCGCATACGCCGCCGCCGGGAAGAGCTGCACGAGGTCGACGGCGCGTGCCACCAGCTGGGAGCGGTACTCGGCGTTGACCGGCGACGACCAGTCGGCGTACGCCCGCGTGAGCACGAGCGTGCCGAACGAGGACGCGTAGTCGATGATCGCGCCGACGTCGATCATCGCGGCCTTGAGCCGCTCCGCGACCTCGGCATCGGCGGGGTTATCCTGGATCCGCTGGCGATCCTTGCTGTACGCGTTGCGTCCGTGCACGCGGTCGTACCAGGAGATGACGATGTTGTCGAAGTCCAGGTAGACGGCGACGCGGGTGTCCTGCGGCTCGGCCATGGGTTCTCCTCCGGAGTCGGTCAGACGGTCTCGTTCGGGTAGCGGACCCCGATCTGCGCACGGATCTCATCGAGCAGACCCATGATCGCGACCGACTCCGCCACCGGGAGCAGGTCGCTGTCCAGGGATCCGTCGGCGATGTAGCGCTCGGCCGCGAGCGCCTCGAACTGCATCCCGCGCCCCTCGCCCTCGGCGGGCCGCGCGGAGAACTCCTCCAGGACGACGCCCTCGGGGTCGATCACCCGCAGGATCGAGGGCGACCACCACCAGCGCTCGATCTCCACGCGCGCCTTCGTGCCGAGCACGACCGCGGTGTTCGGTCCCGCCGTGCGCGAGGAGGAGAACGTGGTCGAGATCGCTCCGCCGTCGTGCGTCATGACGGTCGCGACCTCGGCGTCGGCGCCCGTCTCGAGGAGGCGGGCGACCGCCTTGACCTCGGTCGGCACGCCCAGCACGCCGACGACGAAGGAGATCGGGTAGATGGCCAGATCCAGCAGCGCCCCGCCGCCCAGCTCGAGGGCGTTCAGACGGTGCGTGGGATCCGTCGGCAGGGTCTGCGTGTGATCCGCGGAGACGGTGCGGATCTCGCCCAGCGTGCCGGCCGCGATGATCTCGCGCAGCCGCGCCATGTGCGGCAGGTACCGGGTCCACATCGCCTCCATGACGAGCAGACCCTTCTCGCGGCCGAGGTCGGCGAGGTCCTGCGCCTCGGCGCGGTTGAGCGTGAAGGCCTTCTCGACGAGCACGTGCTTGCCGTGCTCGAGCGCGAGACGTGCGTCGGCGTGGTGCATCGGGTGCGGGGTGGCGACGTAGACGATGTCGACCTCGGGATCCGCCACGAGCGCCTCGTAGGAGCCGTGCGCCCTCGCGATGCCGTAGCGGGCGGCGAACGCGTCGGCGGAGTCCTGGGACCGGGATCCGACGGCGGCGAGGTCCAGACCCGCGGTGCGGAGGTCGGCGGCGAAGGCGGCGGCGATGCCGCCCGTGGCGAGGATGCCCCAGCGAAGTCCGGTCATGGCTCCAGCGTACGGGCTTCCACCACCTCGAGTCGTCCCCGCCAGCGGAGGCCCTGGGGTGCGCTGGTGGGGACGACCCCAAGGTGGGGGGACCACG
>NZ_PCOW01000029.1:0-44968 GCF_002979495.1 Microbacterium sp. MYb64
CCCCGAGCCCGACGCCGACTCCGACTCCTACGCCGACGCCCACACCGCCCCCGGCACCGGCCCTGGCGAAGCTCCCGGCGCCGCACGAGGCGTTCACCGGCCTGCCCGGCGAGGGGAACCTGCTCGCCTGGACCGTCGACGACGGCACCGACTCGTCCGTCGTGCGCGCGTATGCGCAGTTCGCGCACGAGACCGGAACGCGGCTGACGCTGTTCGCCACCGCCTCCTACCCCGCGTGGGCGGAGAACGTGGACGTGCTGGCGCCGCTCGTCGCCTCGGGCCAGGTGCAGATCGGCAACCACACCTGGTCGCACCCCGATCTCACGTCGCTGTCCGACCGGGGCATCGTGGATGAGCTGCAGCGCACGCACGATCGGATCGGCGAGCTGTTCGGCATCGATGCTCGCCCGTTCTACCGCCCGCCGTTCGGATTCCATGACCGCCGGGTGCGCGCCGCCGCGGCGTCGATCGGCTACACCGCGCCGGCCCTCTGGTACGGCTCGCTCGCGGATTCCGGTCTCATCCCCGCGGAGGAGATCGTCCGTCTCGGGCACGAGTGGCTGCTCCCGCAGCACGTCGTGATCGGGCACCTCAACCACCCGCCGGTGACGACCGTCTTCCCGCAGCTCACCCGGATCATCGCGGAGCGCGGGCTCGTCACCGTCACGCTCAACGACGTGTTCACGAGCGAACACCACCCCTGAGTGCACGCACGTCGGGACGGGGCCCGCGGCGCTCAGCCCTCTGCGGGCTGCCGGGTGTAGACGCCGCGCACCAGCGGCGCCGGCTCCGCGTCGGCCGGTACGGCGGTGTCCAGCTCGAGCGAGAGCCGGTCGCCGTCGGCGCGCAGCCGGGTCACGGTGCGGCCGCGATCCGAGCGGCGGTCGAGCACGAGGGCATCGCCCTCCCAGGTCGCGGTGCCTGGTGCCTCGGGCGTGAAGCCGTAGGTGTCGAACCACCAGAATCCCGCCCCGGCGACCACGGCATGCGCCACGAGCGGTGCGCCGTCGGCGCCGTCGCGCGACTCGACGTAGTCCAGGAGGATGCCGTCGGGGCCGGGCTCGACGCTTAGGGCGCCGCGGGCGGATCCCGCCGCGGTCCACGCCGTCGGGAAGAGCTCCTCCGTCCCCGTCCAGTCGCCGAGCAGTCCCCTGAGCCGTGGATCCGGTGCCATGCCTGCGAGCCTACGCGGTGCCCGTCCGGCGTTGCCAGGGTGCAAAGATCCGCGATTCTTTGCGCGTAAGATCGCGAAATGCCGACGGATCCCCGCCGCCCGGCTCAGTACTCTGAGCAGGTTGTCCGGGCGAGGTCGCCCGGAGTCCCGTCGCCGCAGACGGGCACAGAGGAGGTAGCTATGGCAGTCATCGGCATCGTACGAGAGCCGGGGGGCGAGTCGCGCGTGGCCGCGACCCCGGCGACGATCGCGTCTCTGCGGAAGCTCGGTCACGAAGTGGTCGTGGAGCGCGGAGCAGGATCCGACGCGTCGTACCCCGACGAGGCCTACGCGGCCGCGGAGGCGACGCTGGTCGAGCGCGAACAGGCGTGGGGGAGCGAGATCGTCCTGGCGATCACGCCGCCCGATCCGGAGCGGATCGCCCTGCTCGCGGACGGGGCGACGTTCATCGCGCTGCTCTCGCCGGCGCTGCGCCCCGACCTCGTGGAGTCGCTCGCACAGCGCGGTATCACCGCGCTCGCCCTCGACGCCGTGCCGCGCATCTCGCGCGCGCAGTCGATGGACGTGCTGAGCTCGATGGCGAACATCGCCGGCTATCGCGCCGTGGTCGAGGCCGCGCACGAGTTCGGCCGGTTCTTCACCGGTCAGGTGACCGCCGCCGGCAAGGTGCCCCCGGCCAAGGTCCTCGTCGCGGGCGCCGGCGTCGCCGGCCTCGCGGCGATCGGCGCCGCATCGAGCCTGGGCGCGATCGTGCGCGCCACGGATCCGCGCCCGGAGGTGGCCGACCAGGTCACCTCGATCGGCGGCGAGTACCTGCCCGTCGACGTGGCGGTGGAGAAGTCCGCCGACGGCTACGCCAAGGCCACGAGCGAGGCGTACGACCGCCGCGCCGCCGAGATCTACACCGAGCAGGCCGCCGACGTCGACATCATCATCACCACGGCCCTCATCCCGGGACGCGCCGCGCCCCGGCTCATCACGGCATCGGACGTCGCCGCGATGAAACCAGGCAGCGTGATCGTCGACATGGCGGCGGGCCAGGGCGGAAACGTGGAGGGATCCGTCGCGGGGGAGCGCACCGTCACCGCCAACGGCGTCATCATCCTCGGCTACACCGATCTCGCCTCCCGCCTGGCCGCCCAGGCCTCGCAGCTGTACGGCACGAACGTCGCCAACCTCGTCGCCCTGCTCACCCCCGGCAAGGACGGCGTGCTCGCGATCGACTTCGACGACGTGGTGCAGCGCTCGGTCACGGTCGTGCGCGACGGCGCCGTGACGTGGCCGCCTCCGCCGGTGCAGGTCGCCGCCGCTCCCGCCAAGGCGACCCCCGCCCTTCGACAGGCTCAGGGACCGGATGGTGCGGCACCCGCAAAGAAGAGCATGTCGGCCGGGCGCAAGGCCCTGCTCATCGTGCTCGGCATCGCCGCGCTCTTCGCGGTGAACGCATTCGCCCCCGCGCCGCTGCCGCAGCACTTCACCGTGCTGACGCTCTCGGTGGTGATCGGCTTCTACGTGATCGGCAAGGTGCACCACGCGCTGCACACCCCGCTCATGTCGGTGACCAACGCGATCTCCGGTGTCATCGTGGTCGGCGCGATGCTGCAGATCACGGATTCGAATCCCGTCGTCCAGGTGATCGCGGCGATCGCGGTCCTGCTCGCATCCATCAACATCTTCGGAGGGTTCGCGGTCACCCGCCGCATGCTCGCCATGTTCACGAAGGGCGGCCAGAAGTGACCGTCGGGGCTCTCTCCACTGCCGCATACATCGTCGCGGCCCTGCTGTTCATCCTCAGTCTCGCCGGTCTCAGCCGGCACGAGACCGCGCGCTCCGGCGTGGTCTTCGGCATCTCGGGCATGGCCATCGCCCTCGTGGCGACCGTGTCGCTCACCGTCGCGCACGCCTGGTCCGGCGGCGCCGTGATCGGGCTGGTCTTCCTGCTCGTCGCGGTGCTCGTGGGGGCTGGGATCGGCCTCTGGCGCGCGAAGGTCGTCGAGATGACGGGCATGCCGGAGCTCATCGCGCTGCTGCACAGCTTCGTCGGTCTCGCCGCGGTGCTGGTCGGCTGGAACGGCCACCTCGCGCACGCGGAGATCGCGCCCTCGCTCGTCGGCATCCACAATGCCGAGGTCTTCATCGGCATCTTCATCGGAGGCGTGACCTTCACCGGATCCATCGTCGCGTACCTGAAGCTGTCGGCGCGGATCTCCTCCAAGCCGCTCATGCTGCCCGGCAAGAACGTGCTGAACATCGTGGCGCTCGTCGCGTTCCTGGTGCTCACGGTGTGGTTCGTGATCGACCAGCAGCTGTGGCTGCTCATCGCGGTCACCGTGCTCGCGTTCGCGCTGGGCTGGCATCTCGTCGCCTCGATCGGCGGCGGCGACATGCCGGTCGTCGTCTCGATGCTGAACAGCTACTCGGGCTGGGCGGCGGCTGCCGCGGGCTTCCTGCTCAACAACGACCTGCTCATCGTCACCGGTGCGCTCGTCGGATCCAGCGGTGCGTACCTCTCGTACATCATGTGCAAGGCCATGAACCGCTCCTTCCTCTCCGTCATCGCCGGCGGGTTCGGGATCGTCGCCTCGACGGGCTCCGACGAGGAATACGGCGAGCACCGCGAGACCACGGCGGAGAGCGCGGCCGAGATGCTCACCGCGGCCAAGAGCGTCGTGATCACGCCCGGCTACGGCATGGCGGTCGCGCACGCGCAGTATCCGGTCGCGGATCTGGTGCGGCGTCTGCGCGAGCGCGGCGTCGACGTGCGCTTCGGCATCCATCCCGTCGCGGGGCGTCTGCCCGGCCACATGAACGTGCTGCTCGCCGAGGCGAAGGTGCCGTACGACATCGTGCTGAGCATGGACGAGATCAACGACGACCTCGCGTCGACCTCCGTCGTGCTCGTGATCGGCGCGAACGACACGGTCAACCCCGCCGCGGCGGAGGATCCGTCGAGCCCGATCGCCGGCATGCCCGTCCTGCGGGTGTGGGAGGCCGAGAACGTGATCGTGTTCAAGCGCTCGATGGCCGCCGGCTACGCGGGCGTGCAGAACCCGCTGTTCTTCCGCGAGAACGCGCAGATGCTGTTCGGCGACGCCAAGCAGCGCGTGGAGGACATCATCGCGGCGCTCTGATGATCGGTGCGGAACGCACCGCGGGCCGGCCCTGGAAACGGGGCCGGCCCGCGGCGTTCCTCGGGCACCGCTTGCGCTCACCGTGCCCGGGGTACGGCGAAGCCGGCCGCGACACTGGGGAGGTCTCGGCCGGCTCCTGATTACCGGCGGGGAATCGCCGGTGGCATCGTTCAGGTCACGCGCAGTGACCGGGGGTCAGGAGGTTGTTGCCGATGACGCCCACGTTGTTGCTGTTGTCGGCGTCACTCCAATTGCCCGTCGCCGTGAGCGTGAGCACCGGTGCGATCGTGCCGGCGGCGCTGTTGAGGGCGGAGCCGAGGAGCGGGATCTGGACGAGCGCCTGCCACAGGGCGTTGGCCGTGGGATCCGGCATCACCACTCCGCCGAGGTAGCCCCAGCCGGTCTGCGAGCAGGACGGCATGCCGGCAAGCGTGAGGGTGCGCTTCAGAGTGAAGGTGCAGTTCACCCGGAAGCGCTGGTTGAAGCCGGAGCCGACCTTCTGCGGCGTCACGGAGAAATTGAGGAAGTCGCTCACGGAAGTCGGCGCGATCCAGTTCGGACCGGATACGTACGGGCCGTAGCCCGCCAGAGCGGCGGGGATCGCCAGTTCGGCGACGATCGCCGTCGCGTAGGCCAGCGCCCAGGCGATGAACGGCGCCGAGAGCGCCACGCCACCGATCGGAGCGACGTTCCAGGCGGCGTAGAGCAGCCCGCCGAGATCGGGGAGCTCGACGGACCAGACGCCCTGCGCGGTCTCGTCGATGCTCAGCGCGCTGGGCGGATTCTCGGCGGAACAGCAGTTGTTCGCGCCCTTGCTCCCGGCCGAGGTGACGGTGAAGCCGGGCAGCCCTTTGCCGGCTCCCCAGAAGTTGATCATGCACCCGCCGACGATGCCGATGTCCCATGGTGAGGATCCGGCGCAGCTCGCGGCCGCCGTGGGCAGGGCCGCCGCCGCGGCGACGACGGGGATCGACCAGGCGGCCCCCTTGATGATGGTGCGGCGTGGGACGGTTCGCCGCGTCGAGTCCGGCGTCTTGCCGAAGGACTCACCCTGATGCTGCGTCATAGTTCTTCTCTCCCCTGGATACGGACCGCCGCCGATGCGTCGCGGCCAGGATCAAGCTCCCAGAGGGTGGCGGATCCGGTCGTGCCGGAACGTGCCGGTGGCGCACGGTGGCGAAGATCGTGTCTCATTCCGGTCGTGCGCTCCCACGCGGGCGGATCAGCACGGGTCCTCGCCGGCCCTGTCGAGCTCACGCGCCCGCCGCAGGGCGCGTTGGTCTCGGAACCCGGCGGCTCGGGCGATGCGATCACCATGCGAGATCGGGATCGAATCACTCGTGGAGTCGGCCGTCGCCAGCCGTGCTCTCCGTATGGCGGCCGACGGGGTCATACCGGTTGCGGAGAAGATGCGGACGAGTTGGCGACGGCTCAGATGCACGACCGCCGCGAGATGCTCGACATCGAACTCCGGATCGGTGTGGTGGGCGGCGATGGCGGCCAGCGCCCGCGTGAGGTCGGAAGGCGCGCGCCACGCCTCGTCGGCCGCATCCTGTACCGTGCTGCGGCTCATGACAGTGGCCACGATGTTCTCGAAGGCGCGCGCGATGAACGGCGTGCCAGGTTCCTCAGGGACGAGACCGATCCCGATGGTGGTGCTCACCATCGAGGCGAACAGCTGGGCCGACCGGGGCTCGGTGAAGAGGATCGGCACGCCGGGTCGAGGATGGTACATCGCCAGCCGCTCGTTCTCGGCGACGAACTGCATGAAGCCGAAGCCGTCCGAGGCCGTGATCCACGTCGGAGTGGTCGCATCCAGGAGCAAGAGGTCCCACGGCTTCAGTTCGGCGCGCCAGTCTCGCGTCTTGAGGACGCCCGTCCCGTCGACCACGAGGACCACGCGGAGCACGCCGTGGTGCTCGACGGGCCGGAGTCGCGCGGCGTTGAGCCAGATGCGAGCCACGGAGATCGCGGCATCGGTGAATCGATCCCCGTACAGTCGCATCGTGCCTTCGGCGAGCTGCGCGTGCCAGCCGAGATCGGCCATCCATCGCCGTGCGGCGCTATCGGTGAGCGAGACTTCTCTGTCGAGCCCCCGGCCGCGCACAGCATGTTCGCCAGTTTTGATCCCCATCTCGAGTGACTCCCCTGTCCTCGGGGGCCAGCGCACCGCAGCGCCTTCGCTCCATCCCCTTGCGGCCCCTCGAGATCATCCTCGGAGGGGGCTCCGTGCACTGATGATCCCCATCAGCGGTACACGGGAGGACGGGCTGCCCAACGCGATTCCTATCACGACGCGTGGACGGGAGAGGGTGCGGCTAGGGCATATCCCGTAGACCGGCGGCACCTGTCGAGGGCGTAGTTCAGCCCCCGCTACCGGCGTGGCGATCGACGATCGCGGATGCGGATGCGGATGCGGCTGCGGCGGGCGCGGCCCCGTAGAGGAACCCGCGCGCCCTACCCAGGCGCGACGACGTGAACGCATCGGCGACCTCCGCCGGAGCATGCCGGACGAGCAACGACGCCTGGAGCGCCACCGCGAGCGCCTCGGTGAGCCGGCGCGCGCCCGCCTGCGCCTCGGCGGACGCGGGATCGTGCTGCGCGTCGCGGAGCAGCCGCTCGGTATCGGCGACGTGCGCGTCGAGCCGCGCATCCGCGCCTTCCGCGAGGCGCACCTCGGCGAGCAGCGCGTCGGCGGTCTCGGGCTCGCGGGCGATCGCGCGCAGCACGTCGAGCGCGATGACGTTGCCGGATCCCTCCCACACCGCCATGACGGGCTGCTCGCGGTAGCGCCGGGCGAGCGGGAACGCCTCGGTGTAGCCGTTGCCGCCGAGGCACTCCAGCGCCTCGTACGCGTGGCCGGGGCCGCGCTTGCAGATCCAGTACTTCAGCACGGCTGTCGCCAGGCGGCGGAACGGCTCGTCCGCCGCGGGGGCGTCGGCCTCGTAGGCGGCCGCGACCCGCAGGGACGAGGAGATCGCGGCCTCGGTCTCCAGGGCGAGGTCGGCCAGCACCTGCGTCATCGCGGGCTGCTCGGCCAGCAGCGCGCCGAACGCCGAGCGGTGCTGGGCATGCCAGATCGCCTCGGCCGTGGCCTGCCGCATGCCCGCGGCTGTGCCGAGCATGCAGTCCAGCCGGGTCTGGCTGACCATCTCGATGATCGTGCGGACGCCGCGGCCCTCCTCGCCGACCAGCCAGGCGATCGTGGCGTCGAACTCGACCTCGCTCGAGGCGTTCGCGCGATTGCCGAGCTTGTCCTTGAGACGCTGGACGAGGAACGGGTTGCGGGATCCGTCGGGCAGCACCCGCGGCAGGAGGAAGCAGCTCAGCCCGCCGGGCGCCTGCGCGAGCACGAGGAAGCCGTCCGACATCGGCGCGGAGCAGAACCATTTGTGCCCGGTGAGGATCCAGGATCCGTCGCTGGCCGGCATCGCGGACGTGCGGTTCGCGCGCACGTCGGACCCGCCCTGCTTCTCGGTCATCGCCATGCCGAACAGGGCGGAGGTCTTGCCGGGTTCGAGCGCGGGCGAGTAGTCCCGCGAGAACAGGCGCGGGATCCACTCCTCCCGCAGCTCCGCGGGTCCGAACTGCTGCAGCGCGGGC
The DNA here is from genome assembly GCF_002979495.1 of Microbacterium sp. MYb64. Classification (NCBI taxonomy): domain Bacteria; kingdom Bacillati; phylum Actinomycetota; class Actinomycetes; order Micrococcales; family Microbacteriaceae; genus Microbacterium; species Microbacterium sp. MYb64. Next base: position 7,909 of record NZ_PCOW01000029.1, read on the forward strand.
ACCACGGCGTGCGTCATCGAGACCGGGCAGGCGTGCCCCGGCTCGACCTGTGCGAAGAGCAGGAACTGCGCAGCTCTGGCGACCTGTGCGCCCGGGCGCGGATCAGCCCAGGCGGCCGTGTGCGCCCCGGCGGCGACGGCGGCCGAGAGGACGCGGTGGTACGAGGGGTGGTACTCGACCTCGTCGACGCGCCGTCCCCAGCGATCGAACGCCACGAGCTCCGGCTCATGCACGTTGGCGAGCTCGGCGTCGTGCGAGAACGCGGCGGATCCGACCAGCTCCCCGGTCGCGATGAGCTCCGGCTCGGCCCACGACGCACCATGACGTCGCACCCCCTCGACGAGGGGCAGGTCGAGGGAGAACTCGTCCAGGCCTTGGCGCGGCGGCGCCTGGTTCGTGACGGTGTGCGTCGCCATGCGGATCCCCTTCGCTCGTCTGGTCCGACCGTACGCCGTGGGCGGGTCAGTCGGTGCCGCGCTCGAGCCACTCGGAGCGGAGCAGGCCCATCCGCACGATGTCCTCGTACTGCCCGCGCACCCAGGCGTGCTCGCGCTGGCGCCCCTCGACGACGAAGCCCGCCTTCTCGTAGGACCGGATCGCGGCCGCGTTGGAGGCGATCACCTCGAGGTGCACGCGGCGGAGGTTGCCGCGCACGAAGGCGAACTCGAGGATCCGGGCCATGGCCTCGGTCCCGATGCCCTTGCCCCGTGCCGACGGGATGAGTGCGATGCCGACCTCGGCATGACGCGCGACCTCGTCGACGTCGAACAACCCGACGTTGCCGACGGCATCGCCGTCGACATCGATGACGAAGTTCATGCTGTTCGCCGGGTCCGCTTCGCGTTCGATGACACGTGCCTGCCAGGCTTCGCGCGTCCGCGCCGTCGGTCGGCCCGGGTTGCGTTCCTCCCAGGTGTCCAGATCCGACGCGATCGTGTAAAGCGCGTCGAGGTCGGCTTCGGTGCGGGCGCGGAGGGTGACGGCGGGGCGCGGGGACATGGGGGACACGCTACCCGCGCGTCCGGACATCCGTGGCTCCGCCGGGTCCGCGGCGGCGGTGCTCGCCCGGACCTTGTCAACCCCCGGAACGCGGCATAGCCTGCCGAAAGAGAGACGAATCGGACCCGTCGCGAGGGACAGGCGCCGACGAGGTGTCGCCGGTCGGATCCGTCGCGAAGGAGGACGAGATGGGCCACGACGAGGACGAGGACCAGGTCGAGGAGCAGATCCAGGACCAGGTCGAGGAGCAGGAGGCCCCTTCCGGCGGCCCGCCCGTGGACGAGGATGACGGGGGTTTGATCCCGCCGCCCGAGGTGGACCCGATACTCGGATTCGAGGGATCGATCGAGGGACTCTGACGGCGGGTGCCGCGATCGGCGGTCTCCGGCGCGGCGCTCAGGAGCAGGATCCGCCTAGACGATCGCGTGCGCCCGGACCGGGAACGTGCCGAACCCGGCCACGGCGGGTGGAGCGGCGGTGAAGCGTGCGCCGCGGGGCGGGAGGGATCCCAGCCCGGCGAGGTGCTCGACGACCGGGATGCCCGCGGCGAGCAGCGCCGAGTGAGCCGGCCGCTCGCCGCCGGACTCGGTGTCGTCGATGTTGAGCGAGTCGATCCCGACCAGCGCGACCCCGGCGTCGGCGAGGAACTGCGCGGCCTCGCCGGTGAGGAAGGGTGCGCCCCGGCCGTACTCCGAGGTGCCGAAGTGGCGATCCCAGCCCGTGTGCAGCAGCACCGCCGCGCCGCGCAGGTCGCGGTCGGCGAGGGTCGCGGATCCGATCCCGCGACGGTCGGATGACCAGGTGTCGGTGAGGTGGAAGACCTCGGCGGGCAGATCGACAAGCTTCTCGAGCGGCAGTGACGAGAGGTCGCCGCCCTCGGCATAGCGATGGAACGGCGAGTCGATGTAGGTGCCCGTATTGCCGATCATCGTGATGACGTCCATGGCGAACTCGGTGCCCGGCGCGTACTTCGCACGGGAATCCTCCCGGGTGAGGAACGGCGCGATCTCCGGCACCGGAAGGCCAGGGTAGGTGACCAGACCCGCGTGGATCGGATGCGACAGGTCGACGATCCGCCTCTCCGAGGCCACCGTCGGGGAGGCGGTGCCCCTGCTGCCGCGGTGCTGCTCGGCGACGATCCGGAGGTCGGTCAGCACGACCGACTCCACGAGAGCGAGGCCCAGATGGCGGACGAGGAGCAGGCCGATCGCGACGGTGTCCAGGTCGGGGGAGGGAAGGTCCAGGCGGAACCCGTCGCCCTGCATGCCGCCGCCGTTCGCGAAGCGGAGCTCGAAGCCGAAGTGCGCGCGGTACTCGGTGGGCTCGGTCATCCCGCCAGTATGGCGAGGATCCGGGGGCCGGCGGCGCCTCTGGCGGAATCGACCCTCTTGCGCGAGCGGCTCACGCGAGCGGTTCACGTCGGAAGGGCCGCGCCCGCCGGAGCGGATGCGGCCCTTCCTGTCGTGCAGTGGAGCGGGCGCTCAGTGGAAGAGGCCCAGCTTGCCGAACTTCTCGGCGAGCAGGTAGTACACGGTGATGCGGCTCTTGGTGCGGTCCGCCTTCATCGTCTCCTTGACCTCATCGAGTGCGGCGTCGAGCGCGGCGTCCGACTCGGTGAGGCCGAGCTTCTTCTGAAGGAAGTTGGTCTTGACGGTCTCGACCTCGTCCTTGTCGGAGAACGCGACGTAGGCCGAATCCTGGCTGCTCATCACGAGCCGGTAGGTCCTGAGGAGACCCTCGATCGCAGCTTCATCGGCATTGGGACGGTAGATCTTGACGTCAGCGGCCCAGTCAGCCATAGGTGAACTCCTTTACGTCCGGCCCGGCTCGATATGCCGCGCTCGCCAGAGATCGTAGACGCCCTGACCGAACGGCGGAAGACGCGCCGCGGAACTGGCGTCGCGATCACCCGGCGCGGGACCCGGTCCGGTCTTGACTTCAGTGACTTAAGCACTTAAGTTAGTCGCATGAGCACCCTCTCCCATCTGCTGCACGAGCTGGTGATGACGATGGACGCGCAGGGGGAGCGCCGGCTCGCGCCGTTCGGGCTGTCGATGCGCCGATTCGTGACCCTCACGATCGTCGGCGAGCACCCGGGCGTCGTCGCGCGGCAGCTCGCCGATGCCGTCGGCGTCACAGAGGCGGGGATGAGCGGCATCGTGCGCGACCTCGCCGACGCGGGGCTCGTCCGTGCCGAGGGCGTCCCCGGCGGCGGGCGCGCCAAGCCGGTCACGCTGACGCCCGCCGGGGAGCGGCGCCTGGTCGAAGCCACTGCGGCGCTCGGCGGATCGTTCGACGACGTCGTGCGTGCGGCGGGCGAGGACCCGGACGATCTGTCCACCCGCCTCGTCCGCGTGATCGCGCAGCTGAAGGTCGACCCCGCGGACTGAGCCGCGGACGCAGGCAGAACCCAGGACTCCGGAAAGGGAGACGGTGGACACTCTTCACAGTCAGCCGATCGCGCTCGCCGCGGCCGGCATCGCACTCGCCCTCTGGCTCGCGCGGATCGTCGTGTTCGCGCGGCTGCACGCGCTGCGTCCTCCGGCGCACCTCCTGCGCGACACGGTCAGCGACTACGCGAACGGGGCGACCGGGCGGCTGTTCCGGGTGATGAGCGTGATCACCGCCGGCGCCTGGACCGCGACGGCGGTCGCCGTGCTGCTCGGGCTCCCGTCGTGGGACTACCGGATCCCCTGCTTCGTGATCCTGCTCGTGGCGGCGATCACCCCGCTGCTCATGATCGCGGCGCCCATCCCGCCGCAGGGCACCCGCCTCGGGGTGCAGGGGATCGTGCACTACGTTCTCGCGATCATCAACTTCGCCGCGGCGTACAGTCCGGCGGATCGGATCGCCGCGCTCGTGCGGGGATCCGCGGCGCAGGGCGGCTCGCCGCTGCTGACGGTGATCGGCGGGATCCTCGGGGTGCTGGCCGTCGTGATCCTGGTCGCGCTCATCGCGCTGGTCGCGAGCCTGGTGCTGCCGAAGCTCCGCCGGATCGTCGGCGTCACCGAGCGCGCGTTCCTCTGGTCGGTCGTGGTGTTCTACACGCTGTTCGCGGTGGCGCTGGTGTTTGGCTAGATCGGAGGTCGGGGCGGGGCCTCAGTCCAGTGCATCGAGCGCCGTGCTGAGCCGCGAGGCCAGGGCGTCGGCGTCGAGCGCGGGATCCACCGTGAGGCGCACCATGAACCCCTGCATCACGGCCATGACCGCATCCGCCATCCCGCCGGCCGTGTCCCTCGCAGCGGTCGTGTCCTGTTCCTGCGCCCACGGCAGCAGCACGGTCTGGAGCCGGTCGTGGATCTGCGCCAGGTTCTCGTGGACGATGACGGACAGCTCGCCGTCCCGCGCGCTCTCGATCCAGATCTGCGCCAGCAGGCCGCGCTGCGCGCGCTGCCCCGCGGCGCCTGTGAGCAGATGCCGCAGCAGCACACCGGGCCTGATGACGGAGGGAGGTGTTCCGAGATCGCCGAGGAGGAGACCGAACGTGCTCTGCAGCTTCATCGTCGAGGCGAAGCGCATGAGGTCGGCCTTGCCCGAGAAGTGCGAATAGATGGATCCCGCGGAGAGGCCGGACTCGGTGATGATGTCCGCCATCGATGTTGCGGCGAATCCCTGGCGGGTGAAGCAGGCCATCGCGGCCGCCGCGATCTGCTCGCGTCGATCCTGGCGGGTCTTCTCGGTCAAACGAGGCATGTAAAAAGAATAGCTGTTCTGTTACAGTCGAAGCCTAAACGAATTGATCGTTCTCTTTGGAGGCTTCGCATGTCCACGCCGTCCCTTCGTCCGCACACCAAGTGGGGTGTCGCTGTCGCCCTGGGTGTCGTCGGTTCGCTCCTGGTTGGTCTGTTCGTGCTCGCGTTCCTGTGGCCGAGCAAGACCTCGGAGGCGCACAACCTGCCGGTCAGCATCGCCGGCCCCGCGGCGACCGTGAGCGCGCTGGAGGATGCGCTCGGCAAGGCCGCGCCCGGCACGTTCGACTTCGTCGAGGCGACGGACCGAGACGCCGCGGTGTCGCAGATCGAGAAGCGCGAGACGTATGGGGCGATCGTGCTCGCGGCTCCGCCCGCGATGCCGGAGGTGCTCACGGCTCCGGCCGGCAGCGCGGTCGCGACGCAGATGCTCACCGGCGTGGCCGCCCAGCTCAAGGCGCAGCTCGCGCAGCAGGTGGCGGCCGCCGGCGGTGACGCCTCCGCAGTGCAGATCGCCGTCACGCCGATCGTCCCGCTCGCGGACTCGGATCCGACCGGATCCGGGCTCGCCGCCGCGTCCTTCCCGCTCATGATCGGCGGGATGCTGGGCGGTGTGCTCGTCTCGCTCCTGGTGGTCGGCGCCGCCCGCCGCCTGGCCGCGCTCGCCGGCTTCGCAGTGGCGGCAGGGCTCGTCCTCACCTTCATCCTGCAGACCTGGTTCGAGTACCTGCCGGGCGAGTTCTGGATCAACGCGCTCGTGATGGGAACGTCGATCCTCGCGACCTCGTCGTTCATCGTCGGCTGCGCGTCGCTGCTCGGCCGAGGGGGCATCGGACTCGGTGCCGTGGTGACGATGCTCTTCGCCAACCCGATCTCGGCTGCGGCCGTGCCGTGGCAGTTCCTCGCCGAGCCGTGGGGTGCGATCGGCCAGTGGTTTGTCCCGGGGGCCGCCAACACGCTCATCCGCTCCGCCGCCTACTTCCCGCAGGCGGACGCGTCCCGGCAGTGGTGGATCCTCGCCGGCTGGATCGTGCTCGGCGTCGTCCTGACCCTGATCGGGCACTTCCGCGCCAGGGCCACGATGCACGTGCCGGAGGCGACGCTCGTGCACGAGGCGCCGGAGGCCGAGATGGTCCCCGGCGGACCGCAGCAGCGCGGCGGGGAGCTCGTACCGTAGGCTGACCCCGAATGCGGTGCCCTCGATGTCGTCGGGGGAGCCTGAGGCTGCGTTCCCGAGGGGTCGTCGCCGAGGACTCCCGCTCGACTTTCATGCACTGGGGGCTTGAAATGACGTCATCGCGTGTCGACAAGAGCGGGGTGTCCCGACGCACCGTCGTCAGATCCGCCGTCTGGTCCGTCCCCGTCATCACGGCGGCGGTCGCGATGCCGCTGGCCTCGGCCTCGGCTCCCGTCGATCAGCAGAACGTGCAGGTCGCGTCGAGCTGCTGGCAAGCCAACTTCGGCGGCGTCCTGCTCTCCTACCCGCAGTACACGATCACCGCGATCGGAAACCCGGTGAAGGCGGGATCCTCGTTCCTGCTCACCGGCGCGGGGATCGGCAACCTCGTCGTCGGGGTGGTCGCAGGCGCGGGCGTCCTCACCCTCCTCAGCTCGACCGAGGTGAGGTTCGTGCTCTCCCAGGACATCCCCGCGGGGCAGTCCGCAGGGCTCCAGGTCCAGGGGCTCCGCCGGGAGCAGACGTCGGACGCGTACATCCTCGCTGTCGAGAACATCATCGGCAACGCGAACAGCAACCCGGCAGACGATGCCTCGGGGCAGAACCTCTGGGGCCGCTACTCCGAGTTGCTCGGGTTCATCGTCGGCATCTGCGGGTGACGAGAAAGGGCCCCCGCCTGAGGCGAGGGCCCTTTCTCTGTCCGGAGGGGCTGACGGGAATCGAACCCGCGCTATCTGCTTGGGAAGCAGAAGTTCTGCCATTGAACTACAGCCCCGCACGTCGATGACGCCTGGCCAGCATAACAAACGCGCGTGGGTTCCCCGATCCAGTTCCGTCGACGCCCCCTCGTAGTGTCGAGGCCCCCTCGTGCGCGCGCCCACGCGAGGGGGCGCGGGTGCTGCGAGGGGGCATCGACGAAAAAGCGGCAGATGCGGTGACGTGGACGAGACGACGCGGCGGCGGATCCCCCGGCCCCTCAGGAGTCGAAGCCCATGCCCAGGGCGTCGAGCGTGCGCAGTAGGAGGTTCCGCTTGCCCTCGCGGTGATCCGCGCGGTCCATCGACCAGCGGACCGCGTTGATGCCGATCGTCGCGGCCGGTTCCGGGGGGAACGGGGTCGGCCGCTCGCGGACCATCTGCAGGGAGGTGCGCTCGGTCTTCGCGCCGTCGAGCAGGTCGAGCATGACGTTGCCGGCGAAGCGGGTCGCGGCGACGCCGAGGCCGGTGAAGCCGGCGGCGTGCGCGACGCGACCGCCGTGGCTGGTGCCGTAGAACGCGCAGAACCGCGAGCAGGAGTCGATCGCGCCGGCCCAGCGGTGCGTGAAGCGGATCCCCTCGAGGGCGGGGAAGGTCGTGAGGAAGTGCTCGGCCAGCCGGCGGAACGACTCGGGGCGGTCCTCGTAGCGCTCCCGCACCTTGCCGCCGGGGTGGTAGACCGCGTCGTAGCCGCCGAAAACGATCCGGTCGTCGGCGGTCTGCCGGTAGTAGTGGAACTGGTTGGCGATGTCGGCGAGGCCCTGACGGTCCTCCCAGCCGATCTCGGCCCGCTGCCCGGCGGTGAGCGGCTCGGTCGCGAGCACGTAGTCGTAGACCGGGACGGTCATCAGCCGGTTGCGCGTGAGGAGCGACGGGAAGACGTTGGTCGCGAGCACCGCACGGTCGGCGTGCACGGCGCCGCTCTCCGTCGTGGCGACGACACCGCGGTCGACGCGCCGCACTCCGGTCACCCGGGACCGCTCGAAGATCCGCACGCCGCGCTCGGCGACGACCCTCGTGAGCTCGAACGCGAGCTTCGCCGGGTGCACGAGGATGTTCCCGTCCCTGTCCCAGAGGCCGGCGCGGTAGGTGGGGGAGGAGATCATCGCGCGCAGGTCGGGGCCGTCCAGGAAGACGTGGCGGTCGTCGTGGCGGGCGCTCGCGAGCTGGCGGCGCTGGTACTCCTCCGTTGCGATCTTCACGACACCGGTGCGCTCGAGATCGGCGCGGATCCCGTAGCGCTCCGCGGTCGCGGCGATCTCGGCGAGGTTCTCCGCGCCCATCCGCTCGAGCGCGTCCATCTCGTCGGGCCAGCGGCTCGCCCCGTTGTCGTAGCCGTGCGTGAGGCTGGCCTCGCAGAAGCCGCCGTTGCGCCCGGACGCCGCCCAGCCGATCCGGTTCGCCTCGAGGATCGTCACCCTGGCGCCGGGGTCGCGCTCGGTCGCGAGCAGCGCGGTCCAGAGCCCGGCGTACCCGCCGCCCACGATCACCAGGTCGGTGTCGATGCGCCCGGTCAGTGCATCGTGGCGTTCGGCCGTGGCGTCGTCGAGCCAGAACACCCGCTGCTCTGCGGCGCTGAGGGCGTGGTCGACGGCGGCTGCCGGGGCCGGCATGCGTTCGAAGGCGGTCTGCGGCATCGTTGCTCCTCGCTGGCATTGACGATTCGGGATCACCGAGGGACGGACAATGCTGATTGGTGAAAAGTACAGATTGATGGTTGCGTATTCCGCAAGACTTCGCAAGGATGACTCTCGGATGGGCGAATGAGCCCGTCATCGTGCACTCAACGGAGAGAGTCGAGGAGTCCCATGAGCACGGAAGTCACGTCGCACCCGAGCGACGCGGTGGAGGAGAAGCTCCCGCGCAAGCTGCGGTGGTATGACGCGTTCGCGATGTCGATGACGATGCCGGCGGCGCTGATCGCCACGCTCGGAGCGTCGATCGCGGGTCTCGGCGGCTGGGGCGCCGCGGTGCTCTGGGCCGTCTCGATGGTCATCGCGTTCGTCGTCAACTGGATCTACATCGAGCTGTCCACGATGTTCCCGGAGTCCTCCGGCGGCATCGCGGGCTTCGCGGCCGAGGCCTGGAAGAGCCGCGCGCCCTGGCTCGCCCCCGTCGCCGGCGTCGGCTACTGGCTGCCCTGGGGATCCAACCTCGCGACCTACGGCGCCCTGACCGGCCTCATCATCCAGTCGCAGTGGTTCCCCGATCAGACCTGGGAGCTCGCGTTCGGGCCGATCCACCTCAGCTTCCCGATCGTGATCGGCCTGGTCGTGATCTTCGTGCTCTACGCGATCAACGCGATCGGCGTCCGCGTCACGATGACCTTCGTCTACATCACCGCCGCGATCCTGATGATCCCGCTGTTCGTGTTCATCGTGCTGCCTCTGTTCAGCAGCGGCTGGCACCCCGGCGAGCTCACCTGGAAGCTGAGCGGCTGGGAGGGCCTGCACACCGCGCTCGTCTGGCTCTACGTGATGGCCTGGACCACGCTCGGCGTCGAGGTCTGCACGACCTTCGCCTCGGAGTACCGCGACCCGATCAAGGACACCGCGCGGGCGATCCGCGCGGCCGCGCTGTTCTGCCTCGGCGTCTTCTTCCTCGTCCCGATCACGCTCGGCGGATTCGCCGGCGAGGCGGCGATCGGCAAGGATCCGGCGACGTTCTTCGTCGCGGCCTTCGCGAAGCTGGTCCCCTCGGACGCGGCCGCGAACATCATGGTGCTCTGCCTCATCGCCTCGCTCGTGCTCGTGATGCTGACCTCGGTGGCCGACTCCTCGCGCGTGCTGTTCAACATGGGCAAGGAGGGCGTCACTGTACGGTCCGTCGGCAAGCTCGACCGCCGCGGCATCCCGATGCGGGCGCTGAACGTCATGCTCGTGCTGAACATCGTGCTGCTCGTGGTGCTGCAGCAGCCCCTCGCCATCATCGTCACCGGCAACCTCGGCTACGTCATCACCCACGTGCTCGCGGTCTCCGGCTTCGCCCTGCTCCGCAAGGACCGCCCGAACGCGGTGCGCCCGATCCGGCTGCCGAACTTCCTGGTGCCGGTCTCGATCGCTCTCGCCGTCCTGCTCGCGGTCATCGTCGTCGTCGGCGCGACCGGGTTCTCGATCACCGGCTACGGCGGGATCCTGGAGCTGAGCATCGCGATCGGCATCCTCGCCCTCGGAGTCGTGATCTGGGCGTTCGTCCGCGCCCGCGACCGCCGCAACGGGCTCCTGCCGCAGACCGTCGACGAAGCCGTCTGACGCTCCCCTTCACCCGATCCCCTCGAGAGGAAACCCATCATCATGACCCCGTCACCCGTCGTCGCCGCAGCCGACATCCTCGTCCCGCACTCGCAGCTCTACATCGCCGGAGACTACGTGGACGCCGCCTCGGGCGAGACCACCGACGTCGTCAGCCCGGTCACCGGCGAGGTGATCGCCGCGGTCGCCGTCCCGGGCCGCGAGGATCTCGACCGTGCCGTCGCCTCCGCGCGAGAGGCCCAGCGCGCCTGGAGCCGCGTCGGGGTCTGGCAGCGCGCCGCGATCCTGCACAAGGTGGGCGACCTCATCGCCGCCAAGCGCGATGAGCTCGCCCACCTGCTCACTCTCGAGCAGGGCAAGCCGCTGACCGAGTCCTACGCCGACATCGACGAGACCGCCCAGCTGTTCCATCTGCACTCCGAGGATGCGGTGCGCCTGCACGGCGAGACCCTGCCGGCCAACGACACCCACAAGCGGATGTGGACGTTCTACCAGGGCGTCGGCACCTGGGCGATCGTGATCCCCTGGAACTTCCCTGTTCTGATGTTCGCCGAGTTCGCAGCTCCAGGGCTCGCGACGGGCAACGCGCTGGTCGTGAAGCCGCCGACGCACACGCCGCTCACGCTCCTCGCCGCCGTCGAGGTGCTCGAGGAGGCGGGCGTCCCGGCCGGCCTGGTCAGCGTCCTCCCCGGCGAGGGCGCGTTCGGTGCGGATCTCGTCTCGCACCCCGGCATCGACGCGATCGGGTTCATCGGATCCTCCGCGACCGCCGAGAGGATCGTCACGACGGCCGGGCTCAAGCGCTCCATCATCGAGGCGTCCGGCAACGGCCCCGTGGTCGTGCTCGACGACGCCGATGTCGAGGCCGCCGCGCGTGCCGCGGTGCGAGGGGCCTACTACAACGCCGGTCAGGTCTGCTGCGCCACCGGGCGGGTGCTGGTGGCCAGTTCCGTGCGCGAGCGCTTCGTCGAAGCGGCCAGGGCGGCGGCGCAGGCGGCCGTGCTGGGCGATCCGTTCCACGCCGCGACCACGCTCGGCCCGATGAACAACCACGCCGCCGCGAGCAAGGTCGACGCGCACCTCGCCGAGGCCCGCGAGCGGGGCTTCGAGTTCGTGGTCGGCGGAGGTCGCGCCTCGGGCTTCCCGACCGACCTCTACTACGACTTCACCGTCGTCGACGGCGTCGCGCCGGACGCGCTGCTGAGCGTCGCCGAGACCTTCGGGCCTGTCGTCCCGATCATCTCGGCGGACACGGACGACGAACTGCTCCGCATCGCCAACGACGATGCGCTCGGCCTGCAGGGCGCCGTCTTCACGAAGGACCTCAGCCGCGCCTACCGGTTCGTGGAGCAGATGCGCACCGGCCAGGTGATCGTGAACGACAGCAACGGGTTCTGGGACATCAACATGCCCTTCGGCGGCGTCGGCGGGAGCCGCACGGGATGGGGCCGCATCGGCGGGAAGCACACGCTGCTCGACATGAGCGACCTGCGCACCGGCGTGATCCACCTCGACTGATGCAGCGGATCCCGACCCTCCTCGCGATAGCCTCGATCCCGTGAACGAGCTTGACGGCCTGGACCACCTGGACCGCCGCATCATCGCGGCGCTCCAGGTGGACGGGCGCCGCACCTTCTCCAGCCTCGCCGACGAGTTCGGCGTGCCGGCCTCCTCAGTGCGCTACCGGCTGAAGAAGCTCGAGGACGAGGGGGTGCTGCAGGTCGTCGGGATCGCCAACCCCCTGGCGATCGGCTTCGACCGGCTGGCCCTCATCGGCGTGCAGGTGCGGCCGGGCTCGGCCCGTGCGATCTGCAAAGCGCTCGCCGCATTGCCCGAGACGAGCTACGTCGTCATCACGAGCGGGAAGTTCGACGTCATGGTCGAGGTGATCTGCCGGGACGTCGCGCACATCGTCGACGTGCTGGAGAACAAGATCGGCGCGCTCGACGACGTCGTCTCGACCGAGTCGTTCTTCGTACTCGAGGTGCACAAGCTCGCCTACGGCTGGGGAGTTCCCGAGGTCTCCAGCGCCGACTAGGCGCATCCAGGATCCGATCCGCGCGGACGGCTCCGCTGCTTCATGCGCAGCCTGCTGCTCGTGTGCCGCGGCGCTGGGTCGACGCCCCCTCGTGGCGCCGAGGCCCCCGCGTGCGCGCGCCCGTGCGAGGGGGCGCGGGTGCTGCGAGGGGGCGTCGACAACGAAGGGCGCGCCCGTCGCTCGGCGCGCCCTCGCCCTGATTCGACAACGAAGTTCCGATCCAACAACGAAGGAGTTGCACCATGGAGAACATCAGTCGTCGCGGAATCCTGCTGGGCGGCCTCGCGGCCGCGGCAGGGATCGCCACCGCCGGAATCGCCGATGCCGGCGCAGCCGCGGCTCCGCCGACCGCGCCAGGCAACGGTCACGGCAACGGAACCCCGTCGCTCGCGCACGCGACGGGGGACAAGACCAGGTGGGACGTGATCGTCGTCGGAGCCGGATCCGCGGGGATCGGCGCCGCACGACGCCTCACCGACCAGAACCCCGGGATGCGGGTGGCGATCGTCGAGGCCAGGGGCCGGATCGGCGGCCGCATGTACACGGACCGGACGTCGATGGGCATCCCCGTCGAGCGCGGCTGCGAGCTCGTGCACGGCGGTCCCTACGCGTCGACCTACCCGTGGATCCAGCAGGCCGGTTTCGACATGCGGATGTTCCGGAACAACTTCATCCGCCTCGGCAACGCGCCCGCATCGTCGCCGACGTCGCAGTGGCACCAGTGGGACTCGCCGACATCCTGGCTGTTCCCGCTCGGCATCCCTGCCTCGCTCGTGCCATACGACCCCGCCGGGCAGAACAAGCCGCTGCCTGCGGCGCAGGCGGGGGAGATGGCGGACGCCTACCTGGCGCGCATCGGAGTGACCGCGGCGAACACGCCGAGCGGTCTGAACTACCGCCTGACCGACGACAGCGAGCCGCTGTACAACACGGCCGCGTCGGAGGTCGCCGGACCGCTGCGCAAGTGCATCCGCTTCACGCTGCACCCAGAGCAGGCGCCGGCGCAGGAGATCCTGGATCCGAACGACTCGCGATACGACGACGGCGACTACAAGATCATCGGCGGCTACGACCAGCTGCTGCGCGTGATCGCCGGCACGGTGCCGGTGCTGCTGCAGACCGTCGTGCAGGAGGTCGCGTACACGGGCAACGGCGTCGAGCTGCGCACCTCGAAGGGCGTGATGTTCGGACGCAGGGTGATCTTCGCGGTGCCCGCCGGCGTCATGAAGCGCCGCGACATCGCCTTCTCGCCTGGTCTGCCGGCCAACAAGTGGGCTGCCTTCGACGCCTTCACGTACGAGGACATCTTCAAGTGCGTGCTCGAGTTCAAGGACAGGGTGTTCACGCCCAACGGCACCGACGACTGGGGCTATGCGGAGACCATGGACGGATCGCCGACCACGCTGTGGAACGCCTCGGTCGCGTACCCCGGATACAAAGGCCAGGTCGTCGTCGGCTGGGAGACCGGCGCCGCGGCGAAGGAGCTGCACACCCTGCCGCTCGAGCAGAAGTACCAGGCGGTGCTCGACGTCGTCCGCCGGTCCGCGGGCGACCAGGGCCTGAACTACCACAAGGCCGTCATGACGGACTGGGCCAACGAGCCCTATTCGTGGGGACCGTACGGGGGAGGCGGTAACGCGAACCACATGTCGGCGACCGTGAGCGGCGTCCTGTTCTGGGCGGGCATGCGCACGAGCACGGTGTCGGCGTCGTACAGCTCCGGGGTCGCTCAGGCGGACCAGCTCCTGAAGTCCCTCTGATCCGACCGCAGCCTCGACGCCCCCTCGTGGTGTCGAGGCCCCCTCGTACGCGCGTCCGTGCGAGGGGGCGCGGGTGCTGCGAGGGGGCGTCGATGGCGAAGGGCGGCGGATCTCGGTGCGGTCACGATCGCGCCGGATCCGCCGACTCGGTCCGAACCTATGCGTCAGCTCGGAATAGGGTGGAAGGCGATCATGGCTGTCGCGCCCTTCACGGACCGGCAGCCACTTCCATGCAGAGACCGGAGAGCTCACCATGAACAAGGCAACCCTGACCCGTATCGGCGGCCTCGCCGCGGCGATCGCCCTCACCGCCACCATGACCGCCTGCTCGGGCGGCCAGAGCGTCGCGGACGCGTGCAAGATCGCCAACGCGGAGATGACGAAGGCCACCTCGAGCGTCTCGAGCGACCTCAACGCGGCCGTGCAGAAGGCCACCCAGGGTGAGAAGGTCGACTTCGCCGCGATCTTCGCCCCCGTCCAGAAGGGCCTCGACGAGGCCGGCAAGAAGGTCACGAACGAGGCCGTCAAGGCGCCGCTCTCGGCCTTCGCGAGCGAGTTCAAGGGCTTCATCAAGGTCTATGAGGGTCTCGAGATCCCTGACCTCAAGAACATCGATGCGACCGACCCCGCGGCGATGGACAAGGTCCAGCAGGCCCAGGACAAGATCCAGGAGATCTCGACCAAGGCCCAGGCCGCCAGCGCCAAGCTCAGCGAGCAGGGCAAGAAGCTGCAGGACGTCTGCAACAAGGGCTGACCCCCTCGGCGCACGCCGGACGCTCAGGAGGGGCGCCGCTCGGGACATCCGGGCGGCGCCCCTCCTTAGTGTCGAGGCCCCCTCGTGCGCGCGCCCCCGCGAGGGGGCGTGGGTGCTGCGAGGGGGCGCGGACCTGCCGCGAGGGCGTCGCAGAGGCCCGCGCCGCAGGAAGTTCCTTCTTTATCAGCTGATTCTCTTCCCTTGCATAGGGGTTTCACGGTAATCCTGAATCTTGTGTGTGCCAGATCGGCGCACGACGGACGCGTCGCCTCGGAAACCGTCGAGGCGATGCCTGGAGGGAGAATCGATGTCAGAGAAGAGCGCCCGCGTACGACGACGTGCAGCGGCGACGACTTCGGTGTTCGTGCTCGCCGCCGCAGGGGTGGCGACGTTCGGGGCCGTGCCAGCGAGTGCGGCGCCACCGAGTGCAGCGCCACCGAGCGCCCAGGTGGCCGGCGCGAGTTCCGCCACCGCCTCGGAGAGCACCGCGGGCAAGAGCGGTGCCAGCGATCACTACATCAACTACGTGGCTCCTCGGGCCGAGGCGTTCACCGACGCGTCCGACGACCAGGCGGTCGCCGACCTCGGGGGCGGCGCGAGCGCGCGGAAGGCGATCAGCGACACGGCGTTCGAGCGCGCCAAGGAGAACGACCAGAAGCACGCGCAGGGCAACCCCGTCGCGGCAGAGCAGCTGGCCAAGACCGAGGCCCAGGCGGTGCAGACCGGCGAGAGCCCGAAGAACCTCAAGCACGCCGACAGCACGCAGCAGGCGAAGCTCCTGACCATCCTCGTCGAGTTCGACGGGACGGAGGACTTCTCTGGACTGCAGGTGCCGACCGGTTTCGGGGCGACGGACTGCAAGCCGGGCGACGTGCAGGGACCGACGCTGCACAACAACATCCCGGATCCCGCGGGCGCGGCCCACAAGGACAACAACACCATGTGGGTCCCTGACTTCTCGAGCGACTTCTACAACAGGATGCTCTTCTCCGATGAGGGCATCACCGAGCGGGTCCGCACCGATCTGACGGGCCTGGACGGCCAGCCCGGCTTCGACATCTCCGGTCACACGATGAAGAAGATGTACGAGGAGATGTCGCGCGGCGCCTACTCGCTCTCCGGCGAGGCGACGGCCTGGGTCAAGGTCCCGCACTCCGAGGGGTACTACGGCGCCACGGTCTGCCACCTCAACCCCGCGACGGGCACCTACGAGGCCGGACCCATGCAGGACATGCAGGGCCACCCCGACAACCCCCTCGGCCCCGGCCAGCTGCCGATCGACGCGGTGGCGGCGCTCGCGCAGCAGAACCCGGACTTCCCCTGGGCCGATTACGACATCGAGGATCAGGGCGACCGCGACGGCGACGGCAACGTCCACGAGCCCGACGGCATCATCGACCACGTCGTGCTCGTGCACGCCGGTGAGGACAAGTCCGGTGGCGGCGGCAAGGAGGGCACCTACGCGGTCTGGGCGCACTCGTCCGACGTCGCGGGCGGAGCCACGATCCCCGGCACCGACTTCAAGATCCAGAACTACATCGTCCAGCCGGAGAACTCCGGCGTCGGCGTGTTCGCCCACGAGTACGGTCACGACCTGGGTCTTCCGGATCTGTACGACACCTCGAACGCGGGCAACTCCGACATCGACTTCTGGGATCTGATGAGCTCCGGCTCGCACTCCGGTCCGATCTTCCAGTCGATGCCGACCCACATGGGCATCTGGGACAAGTGGGTGCTCGGATGGGTCGACCCGCTGGAGATCAACCCGGGCGACGGCACCAAGACCGTCAAGGTCGGCCAGGCCTCCCGTCCCGCCAAGGGCACGGAGGACGGCGTCAAGATCAACCTGCCGGACAAGCGGATCACGCTCGCCGAGCCGCACAGCGGATCCGAGATGTGGTACTCCAACGCCGATCAGGACTGGGCGGACGCGCAGTTGAAGCGCTCGATCGACAACGTGCCCGCCGGCGCGACCTTCTCGATGTGGAACGACTACGTCATCGAGGAGGATTGGGACTTCGGCTTCGTCGAGGTCTCGACCGACGGCGGATCCACCTGGACCGAGCAGAAGGTCTACGACGAGTCCGGTGCGCTCGTCTCGACGGATGACGGCTACAGCGACCCGAACGGGCGGATGAAGGACTTCGGCAACAAGAAGTACGGACTCACCGGTTCCACGGACGGCTGGCGTCACGACCACATCGATCTGTCGGCGTACGCCGGTCAGAACATCCAGGTGCGTCTGCGCCAGGCGACCGACGCGGCCTACGAGGATCGCGGCTGGTTCTCCGACGACTTCGCCCTGACGGCCGGCGGCGCCGACGTCTGGACCGATGACGTGGAGTCCGGCGACAACGGCTGGACCGCGACCGCGGGCACGTTCACCGACACCACGGGTGCGGGCTGGGTGCGCGACACCGGTACGCAGGTCAAGGCGCAGTTCTACCTGGTCGAGTGGCGCAACTTCGACGGCTTCGACGAGGGCCTGAAGTACGGCTACACCACCGTGTACAGCGACGCCGGATGGAAGGTCGAGAAGGTTCCGTACAACGCGCCCGGCGCGCTGGTCTGGTACCGCGACACCGCCTACGGCGACTCCAACCAGGTCACCTCGAACCTGACGAACCTGCCGAGCTACGGTGCGAAGGGCGGCCTGCTCCTCGTGGACAGCCACTTCGACCCGCTGCGTCGAACGGGGGCTGCGGCCGAGATGGATCCTTCCCCGCTGAAGAACATCTCCAGCCGTGCGCAGTCGTCCAACGCCGCGTTCGGTCTCACGCCCACGCTGCCGTTCAAGGACTGCCTGGTGGACGTGGACTTCAACGAGGCCTGCACCGACTTCGCGGCCCAGACGCCGGTGAAGTCCTTCACCGACGACCAGGGCTGGGTGGCCGGACTGGAGGTCCGCGACGGTCAGCTGTTCAACCGCCTGCGCGACGCCTCGGTGGTCGTGCCCTCGGTCGACGGCGCGCCGTACAGCACGCGCGTCGTCAACCCGGACGGCACTCCGGCGACCGACCTGTACGGTCATGACCTCGGGTTCACCACGCTCGGCACCGGCAACCCCGCGGACGCGGGCGTCGGCTACGGCACCGTGGTCACCGTGAAGAAGTCGCTGCAGAACAACACGGCGGCGCTCCTCACCGTCCGCGCGCCGCTCTCCGAGGACCCGGCGAAGCCGGACGCGCCGGCGATCACGTCGCCGGCGAACGGGGCGAAGCTCGACACGGCGCCGACCGAGGTGAGCGGTACCGGGGTCCCCGGTGCGGATGTGGTGGTCACGCTCGACGGCGTGCAGGGTGCGGCCAAGTCCGCCGCTCTCGCTGCCGCCAAGGCGGCGGCCCCCGCGGCCGAGGCTGCGGAGCCGACGGTCGTGGGCGACGACGGCACCTGGTCCGTCGCGCTGCCGAGCACGGTCGCCGTGGGATCGCACACGATCTCCGCGGTGCAGACCTACGGCGGCGTCAGCAGCGACGCTTCGGAGAGCACCTTCGTCGTGGCCGATGCCGTGACCCCGACCCCGACCCCGACGCCGACCACCCCCGGTGGCGACCCCGGCACGGGCGGTAACGGCAACGGGAGCAGCAAGGGCAACCTGGCCGCCACCGGTCTGAACGGCGACGCGCTGCTGACGACCGGCATCATCGGCGGGGCGCTCGTGCTGCTCGCCAGCGCCTTCCTGGTGATGTCCCGCCGGCGCCGGCGCCTTCAGGGCGACACGACGGCCGACCCGATGAGCTGATCGAGCCGGCAGCGATGCCCGGAGCGCCGGTCCCGATGTTCGCATCGGGGCCGGCGCTCCGGCGTCTGCCCGGGGCATGCGCCTCGCCGTTCGGCACCCGTGAGGATCCCGTGAGGGCCGCTTCGGCACGTCGTGTGAGGATTCCGTGAGGGGCGCCCGGTCGCGCGGGAATCCGGCCCTAGGCTTCGTCGTGTGAGCAGTCAGTCCGTCATCGGCGCGAAGAGCGCGGCACCCGCGAGGAGCCCCCTCCGGCTCGCGCTGATCGTGGGCGCCCTCGGCGTCGTCTTCGGCGACATCGGCACCAGCCCGATCTATGCGCTGCAGACCGTGTTCAACCCGGACGATCCGCACCCGATCCCGCTCACGACGGACAACCTGTACGGGATCGTCTCGCTCATCGTGTGGTCGGTGATCCTGATCGTCACGATCACCTACGTGCTGCTGGCGATGCGGATGGACAACGACGGCGAGGGCGGCATCATGGCGCTGCTGACCCTGCTGCGCCGCTGGGCGCCGAAGGGGCGCACGCGCACCGTGGCGGTCCTGTCCGGGCTCGCGGTGCTGGGCGCCGCGCTGTTCCTCGGCGACAGCATGATCACCCCGGCGATCTCGGTGCTCTCCGCTGTCGAGGGGTTGAAGACCATCAATCCGGGCCTGGAGGAGTGGGTCGTCCCCATCACCGCCACGATCCTGTTGATCCTCTTCCTCATCCAGAAGCTCGGGAGCTCGGTGGTCGGGCGGCTGTTCGGGCCGATCATGGCGATCTGGTTCGTCGTCATCGGGGTGCTCGGGATCGGCGGGATCACCCACGACCCGCAGATCCTGCTGGCGCTGCTGCCGACCTACGCGGTCGAGTTCATGGTCGGCCACTTCGACATCGCGTTCTTCGCGCTCGCCGCGGTGGTGCTGTCGGTCACCGGCGCCGAAGCGCTCTACGCCGACATGGGGCACTTCGGCCGCAAGCCGATCTCGATCGCGTGGCTGTTCCTGGTGTTCCCC
The DNA here is from genome assembly GCF_002979495.1 of Microbacterium sp. MYb64. Classification (NCBI taxonomy): domain Bacteria; kingdom Bacillati; phylum Actinomycetota; class Actinomycetes; order Micrococcales; family Microbacteriaceae; genus Microbacterium; species Microbacterium sp. MYb64. The sequence goes on from NZ_PCOW01000029.1 coordinate 27,073, forward strand.
GCGCTCGCGCTCACCTACCTCGGGCAGGGGGCGCTGCTGCTGGAGGACAAGGCCAACATGTCGGCGCCGTTCTTCCTGCTCGCGCCGGAGTGGGGCAGGATCGCCCTCGTGATCCTGGCCACCGCGGCCACCGTGATCGCCTCGCAGTCCGTGATCTCCGGCGCCTTCTCGGTGGCCGCTCAGGCGTCCGGACTGGGATACCTGCCGAGGCTGCGGGTGACGCACACGTCATCCGAGACGCACGGCCAGATCTACGTGCCGTGGATCAACTGGCTGCTCATGGTGTCGGTGATCACCCTGGTGTTCGTCTTCCGCAGCTCTGCGTCGCTCGCGTTCGCCTACGGGATGGCGGTCATCGGCACGATCACGATCACGACGCTCCTCTTCTTCTACCTGGCTCGGCGACGGTGGAAGACGCCGGGCTGGATCCTCGGGATCGGCGCGGTGGTCCTGCTCTCGGTCGACCTGCTCTTCCTCGCCGCCAATGCCACCAAGTTCGTGCACGGCGCCTGGCTGCCGCTCGCGATCGGTCTCGCCGCGTTCATCGTCATGACCACCTGGCAGCGCGGGCGGGCGCTCATCACCGCGCGTCGCACCGAGGCGGAGGGGTCGCTGACCGACTTCGTGAGGAATCTGCGCACGCATCCGAGGCTCATCGACCGGGTGCCGGGCACGGCCATCTTCCTCAACCCGGGCGGCACCACGACGCCGCTCGCGCTGCGCGCCAACGTCGAGCACAACCACGTACGCCACGCCAGGGTGATCATCCTGTCCGTGGACATCCAGAACGTCCCCCGCGTGCCGCAGACGAAGCGCTGCACGGTCGACGACCTGGGGGATCCGACCGACGGGATCCTCTACATCTCGGCGAGGTTCGGCTATGCCGAGAAGCCGGATCTGCCCCGCGCCCTGCGCAGCATCCCGCCGCACAAGACGCAGGGATGGCTCGACCTGGACAACGCCACGTACTTCCTGTCGAAGATCGAGCTGCGCGAGGGGCGCAGAGGCGGCATGGCGCGGTGGCGCAAGCGGCTGTTCCTGGCGGCCTCGCACATCACGACCGACGCGAGCGACCACTTCGGGCTGCCGCGCGACCGCGTGATCGTGATGGGGTCGCAGATCGAGCTCTGAGACGGATCCGGTCCCGCCGAGAACCTCGGGGGACCGGACGTCAGGAGGCGGCGTCGGAGCCGACGGCTCAGACGACGGCGAGCGCGTCGATCTCGACGAGCATCTCCTCGCGGGGCAGGCCCGTGAACACGGTGGTGCGCGAGGGGAGCACGCCGCTCGGGGTGTGCTTCGTGACGAACTCCCCGTAGGCCTCGTTCATGATCGGGAAGTCCTCGCGCTTGGTCAGGTAGACGCGCAGCATCACCACGTCGTCGAAGGTCGCTCCCGACGCCTCGACGATCGCCCGCACGTTCTCGAGCGTGCGGATGGTCTGCGCGGCGACATCGCCCGGGAAGAGGTACTCGCTCGTCGCCGGATCCACCGGGCCCTGACCGGACACCTGCACGATCGGACCCTTGCGCACCCCCTGCGAGAACACGTGCGCGGGGGCGGGGGCGTCGGTGGTGAGCACCCGGGTCTTCTGGGTCTGCTCTGTCATGGTCGTTCCTCTCGGTCGGCGGCGGGGCGCGGTGCCCAGCCCAGGTCTGCGGATGCCGCCTGCGTCGCCTCGACCAGCTGCGGCAGCAGTGCCAGCACCTCGTGCGCGGGCAGGGACATGGTCGGCACCGACACGGACGCCGCGGCGACCACGGCGCCGCTCCCGTCGCGGATGGGCGCGGCGATGCAGTTGATGAAGCTCTCGTGCTCTCCGCTGTCGCGGGCGAAGTCGTCGGCGCGCACGCGCTCGAGCTCGGCGAGGAAGTCCGCCGGGTTCGCGATCGTGCGCTCGGTGTACGGCACGTAGTCGATGCCCTCGGCGATCTCCCGTCGTGCGGACGCGGGCAGATCGGCGAGCAGCACCTTCGCCACCGCCGTGCTGTGCAGCGGGGCGCGCAGCCCGACGCGCGAATACATCCGGATGCCCGTGCGCGCCTCGAGCTTGTCGATGTAGACGACATCGCCCGATTCGTAGGCGGCCAGGTGCACGGTCTGCCCCGTGCGGTCGTTGAGCCGCTCGAGATGCGGGCGCGCCACCTCGCGCACGTCGCGCTGGGCCAGGGCGGCGCCGGCGAGGTCGAACAGCCGGCTGCCGAGCCGGTAGCGGTGCTGCGCGTCGTGCGTCACGAAGCGCTGCGCCTCCAGCGTCTGCAGCAGGCGCAGCACGGTGGACTTGTGCACGCCGAGCCGTTCGGCGCACTCGTCGAGGGTGCGCGCCCCGTCCTGCAGGGCGACGAGCAGATCCAGCGCACGGGTCACGGTCTGGTTCATCGGAGCTCCTCCAAGGTCGCGGCTGAGACGTCGGACGCGGGCATGGTTCGAGAATATCCAGTGGCGCAATCGGCTGCAACGCCAATTGCATCGAACGCAACACGGCGGCATCATGGAAGGGTGGAGACGTCTTCGAGTGGTGCCCGCCCGCTGTCCGTGCAGGACAAGTCCTTCCCGCCGTCCGCGCACGGTCGGACGAGGGAGCAGTTCCTCGCGACGGAGCCTGCGCTCTCCGACTTCGCCACGCCGCTGCTCACGCTCGACGCGGGGGCGATGGTGCACAACGTCGCGCGCATGGCCGGCTGGGCGCAGGAGGCGGGTGTGCTGCTGGCACCGCACGGCAAGACGACGATGGCTCCGGCGCTCTGGCGCCAGCTGCTCGACGACCGGCCCCTGGGCGCCGGCGCGTGGGGCCTCACCCTCGCCACGCCGTGGCAGGCGCAGGTCGCCCGCGCCCACGGCGTGCGTCGCATCCTCATCGCGAACGAGGTCGTGGATCCGATCGGGCTGCGCTGGATCGCCGATGAGCTGGCCGCGCACCAGGACGTCGAGCTCCTGAGCTGGGCGGACGGCGTCGACGTCGTCCGCGCGATGGAAGCGGCCCTGAGCGGGGGAGCGCCGCGGCCGCTCCGCGTGCTCGTCGAGCTCGGCGGAGCCGGCGGGCGCACCGGCGCCCGCGACCGCGCCACCGCGCGCGCGATCGCCGACGCCATCGCGGCCTCGCCCGTCCTCGAACTGGCCGGCGTCGGCGGTTATGAGGGCGCCCTCGCGCACGACGCCGGAGACGCCGCCATCGCCCGGGTCGACGCCTACCTCGCCGACCTCGCGGACCTGCATCGCGAGCTCGCCGACGCGGGACTCTATCCGGAGGGCCTGCGCCCCGTGGTCACCGCGGGCGGAAGCGCCTACTTCGACCGCGTCGGCGCCGTGCTGCCGCCGCTGTGCCCCGACGCGGACGTCGTGGTGCGCTCCGGCGCGTTCCAGATCCACGACGACGGCTTCTACGCGGGGATCAGCCCGATGGGCCGCACGATCGGCGATGCGCCGTTCCGCTCCGCGATGCACGTGTGGGCGCGGGTGCTGTCGCGGCCCGAACCGGGCCTCGCGCTGCTCGACTGCGGGCGGCGCGACGCCTCGTTCGACGAGGGCCTGCCGATCGCCCAGCGCATCGCAGGACGGGCGGACGAGGAGGACGTGCTCGCGGGCAGCCACGTGTCGGCGCTCAACGACCAGCACCTGTTCCTCCGGCTCGGCGACGAGGCCGTCGCCTCCGGTGCGGCGGCGCGGCTCCAGGTGGGCGACGTGGTGCGGCTCGGCCTTTCGCACCCGTGCACGGCGCTCGACAAGTGGCGCCTGATCCCCGTCGTCGCGGACGCCGATGCGCCGGATCCGGTCGTCGTCGACGCCGTGGAGACCGTGTTCTGAGCATGGCCCCCGCCTCCTCCGCTTCGACGCTCCTCCGGCACGCGACCGTCGTCGACGGCACCGGATCCCCCCGCCGCACCGCGGATGTCCTGCTGCGCGGCGACCGGGTGCAGACGATCGCCCCCGCGGGCGCCCTGGCCACGGACGAGGGCGCCGAGGTCTGGGACGCCGAGGGGCTCGTGCTCGCCCCCGGGTTCATCGACATGCACGCGCACTCCGACCTCGCGGTGCTCGCCGACCCTTCGCACCTCGCCAAGGTCGGCCAGGGGATCACGACCGAGGTCATCGGCCAGGACGGCATCGGCTACGCGCCGGTCGACGACGCGATCCTCGACGGCGTGCGCCGCCAGATCGCAGGCTGGAACGGGCACCCAGAGCTCGCGATCGGCTGGCGCGACATGGCGGGTTACCTCGACCGGCTCGCGCAGGGCACGGCGACCAACACCGCGGTGCTCGTGCCGCAGGGCAACCTGCGCCTGCTCACGGTCGGATCCGGCAGCCGCGCGGCGACGGGATCCGAGATCGCCGACATGCGCGCGATCCTCGCCGACTCGCTGTCGGCCGGGGCGGTCGGACTCTCCAGCGGCCTCACCTACGTGCCGGGGATGTACGCCGACACCGCAGAGCTCACCGCGCTCTGCGAGGTGGTCGCGGAGCACGGCGGCTTCTACGCGCCGCACACCCGGTCCTACGGCGCCGGAGCGCTCGACGCCTACGCGGAGGTCATCGGCATCGCCAGGGAGACCGGCTGCGCGCTGCACCTCGCGCACGCGACGCTCAACTTCGCGCCGAACGCCGGCGCCGCGCCGCGGTTCCTCGAGCTCATCGACCAGGCTCTCGCCGACGGCGTCGACATCACGATGGACAGCTACCCCTACCTGCCAGGCGCGACCACGCTCGTGGCCCTCCTGCCCAGCTGGATCGCCGCCGGCGGCCTCGACGCGCTGCGCGACCGGCTCGCGGCCGGCGCCGACCGGGACGCCCTGGTGCAGGCCCTCGACGTGGACGGTTGCGACGGGTTCCACGGCGAGCGCGCCGAGTGGACCCTGATCCAGATCTCCGGCGTCGGTCGGCCGGAGCTCGCAGGGCTCGTGGGTCGCACGATCGCCGAGATCGCCGCGTCGACCGGTGAGGAGCCCGTGGACGCCGTCATCCGCATCCTCCTCGTCGACGAGTTCGCGACCGGCGTGCTCATGCACATCGGGCACGAGGACAACGTGCAGGCCATCATGCGTCACCCGCGGCACACCGGCGGAAGCGACGGGATCCTCGTCGGCGACCGCCCGCACCCGCGCTCGTGGGGCACCTTCCCTCGCTATCTCGCGCGTTACGTGCGCGAGCTCGGCGTGCTGACGCTCGAGGAGGCGGTCCGCCACCTCAGCGCCACCCCGGCCAGGAGGCTGCGCCTCGCCGATCGCGGCCTCGTGCGCGAGGGGTTCGCGGCGGATCTGGTGCTGTTCGATCCCGAGCGCATCCAGGACCGCGCGACGTTCGAGCAGCCGCGCCGGACCGCGGAGGGCATGGCCGGCGTGTGGGTCAACGGCCGTCTCGCGATCCGCGACGGCGAACGCACGGAGAGCGTGTCGGGCCGGAGCCTGCGCGCGACGAAGGAGGGGACGCGATGAGCGCCGACATCGAGAACGACGCCACCACGACGGACGACGTGATGGCGCTGCTGCGCCGGGACGCGGCGCTCGCGCTGCCGCGACTCGCGCGCATCCCGGATCCGCTGCCGCTGCTCGCGGCCCTCGGCGCAGGCGGGATCCACGTGGTGGAGTTCGCGTTCACCACCCCCGATGTCACGGGACTCATCGCCGCGAGCGCCGAGGCCCCCGGCGTGCGGGTCGGCGCGGGCACCGTCACGACGGCGGCGGAGGCGCGGGACGCGATCGCCGCGGGCGCCGCGTTCCTGGTGACCCCCGCCGTGATCGCCGAGGTGGCAGAGGTCGCGGAGGCGCACGACGTGCCCGTGATCATGGGCGCGTTCACGCCGACCGAGGCGCTCACCGCTGCCAGGCTCAGGGCCGCCGCCGTGAAGATCTTCCCCGCCGAGACCGTGGGGGCCGGGTACTTCCGGCACCTCGCGGGACCGTTCCCGCAGTTGCCTCTGGTCGCCTCGGGCGGGCTGCACGAGGGCAATGCCGCCGACTACCTGCGTGCGGGCGCGATCGCGGTGACGGCCGGATCGAGCGTCGTCTCGGCCACCGATGTCGCCGCGGGCGATTGGGACGCGGTCACCGCGAAGGCGCGGTCCTTCCTCGCCGCGGCCCGCGGCTGACGCGTCGCGTTGCCGCCCAGCGCCCTTCGTCTCGTCCCTGCGCTCCTCGCTCAGGGACCGGTCCGTCACCGGATCCTGAGCGAGGAGCCGCGAGACGAAGGACGCCCCGCCGGCGCTAGCTCAAGTTCGCGGTGAGCCGGGCGATCTCCGCTGCGCGCTCTGCGCGGTCGAAGGTCTTGCCCGGAACGCCGGGGACCTGCTGCCACGGGCGGGGACCGGCGGCGGGGCGGTACTCGATCCCTGCCGCCTCCAGACGGGCGAGATGGGCCTCGAGTCGCTCGGGGAACGAGCCGACGGCGTCCGGATCCTGCCCGCTCCACAGCGCTTCCGCCAGGCCGCACAGCCGGGGGAAGAGCTGGTAGTCGCGGCGGCGGGCCGAGTCGACGTGCTCGGCCCAGAGGTTCCCCTGCCCGCCCAGGATGCGTCCGCGGTGCTCGTTCTCGAGAGCCTCGGGGATCGGATCGAAGGCGCGTACGTGCGCGACCGTGGTCACGAGCCCGGTCGGGATCGGCTCGTCGGGGGAGTCGGACTGCCGGTAGTCGAGGTACACCGTGTCCTCAGGGCACATCACCACATCGGATCCGCGTCGCGCGGCGATCACCGCGCCCGCCGTGCCGCGCCAGGAGGCGACCGTCGCGCCGGTGACCGTGCCGCCCTCGAGGATCTCGTCCCAGCCGTACAGACGGCGCCCCCTGGCGCGGACGTGCTCGTCGATGCGGGCGATGAACCAGCTCTGCAGCTCGTCCTCCGTGGCGAGCCCGCGTTCGCGCATGAGCTCCTGCGTGCGGGCGTCGGCCCGCCACTCGTCCTTGCGGCACTCGTCGCCCCCGATGCCGATGACCTCGGAGGGGAAGATCTCGATGATCTCGTCGAGCACGTCGCAGAAGAAGGCGACGGTCGACTCCTCGACGTTGAGCGCGTGCGGGTTGATGCCCCACCCGTTCCAGGGGGCGAGCGGCTCGGCGACCAGGCCGAGCTGCGGATATGCGGCGATCGCCGCCTGCACATGGCCGGGCAGCTCGATCTCGGGCACCACGGTGACCCCGCGCGCGGCTGCGTAGGCGACGATCTCGCGCAGGTCGTCCTGCGTGTAGAAGCCTCCGTGCGGCATGCCGTCCTGCGTGGATCCGGGGCCGGATCCGCGCTGCGAGGAGGGGCGCCACCCGCCGACCTCGGTCAGCAGGGGGTACTTGCGGATCTCCGCCCGCCAGCCCTGGTCGTCGGTGAGGTGCAGGTGCAGGACGTTGAGCCGGTGCATCGCGAGCTGGTCGATGACCCGCAGCACCTCGGCGGTCGGCGCGAAGTGCCGCGCGACGTCGAGCATGAGTCCGCGCCAGCGGTACCGGGGCGCATCCTCGACGTGAACGGCGGGCACGCTCACCGCGGACTCCGCGGCGATCGGCGCCCGCCGGTACGTGCGCGAGGGCAGCAGCTGCAGGAGCGTCTGCACCGCGTGGTGGGCGCCGCGGACGTCGGCCGCAGCGATCGCGATGCCGTTCTCGTCCACCGTGAGCGCGTAGGCCTCCTCGGCGAGGAGCGGGTCGACGGCGAACACGATGGCGGGGGCGTCATCGTCCGCGGCCGCATCCAGCCCGAGCGACAGTCCGAGCCCTGCGCGCAGCGTCTCCTGCAGCCGCTCCGCTGCCGCGCGCAGCGGTTCCGCGGTGCGGATCCAGACCGCTGCGGAGAGCGGGAACTCGCCCGATCCGGCCTCGACGCGGGACGGCTGGGGCAGAAGGTTCAGCACGACGACTCCTCGATTCGATTGCGCTGTACGCAACGATGTTTGCGTGACGTGGAACCAGCCTATGCCTCCGTCCGCTCCCGCGCGAGGGCGCCGAGCTCGGGAGGAAAGCATCGGCCGGCGCCGGCGGTCCGGAGCGCTACCTTCGTCCTATGACGCTCGCCCAGGCCCTGTTCTCGTTCGCGCTCGTCGTCGGCCTGCTCACGATCATCCCCGGTCTCGACACCGCGCTCGTGATCCGCGGCACGATCACGCGCGGCCGCGGCTACGCGTTCGCCGCGCTGCTCGGGATCCAGGTCGGAACGCTGATCTGGGGCGCCGCGGCGGCCACGGGGGCCGCGGCGCTGCTGGCCGCGAGCGAGGTCGGCTACCGGGTGCTCTCCTATGCAGGCGCCGCGTACCTCGTCTACCTCGGTGCGACCATGATCGTGAAGACCTTCCGCCGCGGGTGGGATCCGACCGTCGAGGCCGTCGCCCCCTCCCGCAGTGGAGCGCGGAGCGGATTCCTGCTCGGGCTCGTCACGAACATCACGAATCCGAAGGTCGGCGTCTTCTACATGGCGACGATCCCGCAGTTCGTCCCGGCCGGTCAGTCCCCGCTCCTCGTCGGACTGCTGCTCGCCGCCGTGCACTGCGTGCTGGGCACGGTCTGGCTGGGTGCGCTCATCTTCGGCGCGAACCGGCTCGCGCCGAAGCTCCGCTCCGCCCGGGTGATCCGCTGGATGGACCGGATCACCGGCGGCGTGCTCGTGCTCTTCGGGGCACGGCTCGCGCTCGACGTCCGCTAGCCCGGGCCACCGGATCCCGGTCCGGCCGCCGCCCGTCACGCACCTGCGCATCTCGAATCCGTTGCGACGATTCCGCAACGGAAACCTATGCATTGAATGTCAGTTATCGCAGGAATCCGCGTCATTTCGCGCCGTTTTGCCCCGCTGCGGAAACCGTCGCGGAAATCATCTCGTCGGGCTCTAGTCGCGGGGGGATCCGCGGTGCTAGCGTCCCTCTGTCATCCCCCACACCCGACGATGAGACAGGGGAACAGAGTGACCCAGAATCCGCTCGAGACGGACACGTCTCTGCAACGCGCGATCGACTATCAGGAGCATGCGCTCCAGGCCGGTGGCGTCTCCAAAGCGGGCTCGACGCTGATGGCCGTCGCGGGCAGCGCGCCCGCGTACTCGATCGCTGCGAGCACCGCTCTCCTGATCGGGGCCGCCGGCGTGGGCGCGCCCGCCGCGCTGCTGTGGTGCGGCATCCCGATGCTCGGCATCGCATTCGCGTTCAGCCATCTCGCGAGGGTCGACAGCCACGCCGGCGCGTCCTTCTCCTGGGTGGCCCGCGGCCTGCACCCGCTTCTCGGCTTCTTCGCGGGCTGGGCGCTGGTGATCTCGGCGACGGTGTTCATGGTCGCGGGAGCCCTGCCCGCCGGCCAGATGACCGTCGCCCTGTTCGCGCCGGACCAGGCGAACAACACCCTGCTCGTGACGCTGGTCGGATCCGTCTGGTTCCTGGTCATGGCGGCGGCCGTGATCTTCGGCGTGCACACGACAGAGCGAGCGCAGTGGATCATGTCGGTGGTCGAGGTCGGGATCCTGGTGGTGTTCGCCGCCATCGCGATCCCCCGGGCGATCTCGACGTATCACCACGGCGAGACGTTCTCGTGGGACTGGTTCGGCTTCGGGCACCTGACGACCGCCGGAGTCTTCGTCTCGGCCGCCCTGATCGCGGCGTTCTACTACTGGGGCTGGGACGTCACGGCCAACCTCGGCGAGGAGACCAAGAACGCGCACAAGACCACCGGCATGGCCGGGATCCTGGGCATCGTGATCGTGTTCATCCTGTTCGAGATCTACACGACGACGACGCTCGTGATGCTCCCGGGCAAGACCATCGAGGCCAACAGCGGCAACGTGCTGAGCGTGCTGGGCGATGCGATCATGCCCGGCATCGGCGGCAAGATCCTCATCATCGCGGTGGCGCTCTCCACGATCGCCACGCTCGAGACCACGCTCGTGCAGGTGAGCCGCACGCTGTTCGCGATGGGGCGCGACCGCACGATCCCGTTCGCGTTCGGCAGGATCAACCGCAAGTGGAAGACGCCGGTGTTCGCGACCCTGGTCGTGGTCGTCGTGTCCCTGCTCCTGTTCGTGCTCGCCAACGTCTTCGGCGACAGCGTGGGGCAGATCCTCGGCTGGGCGGTGTCGTCGATCGGCCTGCAGATCGCGTTCTACTACGCGCTCGCGGGTCTCGCCGTCGTGATCGGCTTCCGGAAGGTGATCTTCAAATCTGTGAAGAACACGATCCTGATCGGGATCTGGCCACTGGTCGGAGCCCTGTTCATGATGTACATCTTCTTCACGTCCATCCCGAACAACGAGCCGGTCGTGAACATCCTCGGGCTCGGCCTGATCGCACTCGGCGTCGTGCCGCTCGCACTCTTCTACCGCAAGGCGAGGGACACCTACTTCTCCCGGCGTCCGCTCGAGGTCCCGGAGGACTTCTCGGCGTAGGCGGATCTTCACGGTGCGGGGCGGGCGTTCGCGTCCGTCCCGCACCGTGTCGCGGCGGCCTCTGCGCCGGTCGCGTCCGCCCCTTCCTCCCCGCTCGACCGACGAGTCGGGGCTCGCCGCTCGGTCCTACCGGAATGTCGGTGGCCCGGGGGAGGATGGGGGCATGCTCACCATCCCCGTCGCCGCCGTGCACGCGCCCGCGCAGCACGTCACGACGGCGGGGTGCGGCGTCCTGCGGCGCGGCGACGGCCGGGTGCGGACGGCGGTGATGTCATGATCCTCGCCGGACTCATCCTGCTCTCGGTCGGACTCGCCGACGTGCTCCGTCGCTTCCTGCGCGGCCGAGCGCTCTGGATCGGGATCGCGGTCGCCGGCGTCCTCGTCCTCGTCCTCGCGACCCTGGGCGGCGCATACCTCTACGCGGTGGTCGGGCTCGCGCTCGCCGCGCTGTGGGTGTGGCTGCTCCCGCTCGACGGGCGGCCGCGGCTGTCGTTCTGGCCTGCGGCGCTGCTGGCGGTCCTCGTGGTCGCGCTGGTCGCCTTCCTGCCGGCCCGTGTGATGACGGGGCTCTTCGCCGGGCGCTGGCTCGCGACGCCGTTCGGGTCGATCGGGTTCGACCTGCTCGTGCTCGGTCTCGGCGTCTTCGCCGTGCTCCTCGAGACCGGCAACGTCATCGTCCGTGCGGCGCTGCTGGGGGAGCGGGCCGAGATCCCGGCGGACATCGCGCCGGAGCATGAGGGACAGGGTGCGGGCGCAAGTGCGGGTGCGGTGGCGGGGCTCGTCGCCGTGCCGCCCTCTGCGGTCGACCCCGGAGTCCCGACCGCGTCCGAGCCCACGCCGCCGGTGCCCGCGGCGGATCAGGGCTTCCGCGGCGGACGCCTTATCGGCCCGCTCGAGCGCGTGATCGTGCTCCTTCTCACCCTGTTCGCGGCCTATCCGCTGCTGGCGGCGATGCTCGCGGCCAAGGGGATCGTGCGGTTCCCCGAGATCTCCCGAGACGGCGTCAACGGCGGTCGCGCGGAGTACTTCCTCGTCGGCAGCCTGGTCAGCTGGGTCGTGGCGCTCGGCGGCGCGCTGCTGCTGTGGTGGGCGGCGCGCGCCGGTTTCTGAGCGATGCCCGTCCGTGCGGTGCGCCGCCACCGGGTTGCCGTCGGTGCGCGGCGCGGGGATCCTTGTCCTGAGGGACGCCTCTGCGACGCCGTCCCCGAAGCGCACGAACTCTCATGCAGGAGGATCCATGACTGAGCAGCCCCGGTTCACCCTGGACAGCACCCTCGGCGAGATCCTCGACGACCCCCAGGCGCGGGCCGTGCTGGACGAGCTCGTGCCCGGCGTCTCGACGCACTCCCTCGTCTTCCTCGCCCGCGGGATCACCCTGGCCGACGGCGCCGCGCGGCTCGGATCGATCGAGCCGGAGCGCCTCGTCGAGCTCGACGCGAGGCTGCGCGCACTGGGGTGAGGGGATCCGGGGCCGCGGCGGTGCCCGCGCCCTCCCTAGACTGACCGGGATGTCCGAGCACCACGTCCCGCGTTCGACGCACCATACGGTTCACTCCGTGGCGCCGGCGGATCCCGAGCCGGTCCGGCCCGAGCCCGGGCCGGTCTGGCGGCGGATCCTGCACCTGCCTCTGTTCTGGGCGCTGGTGTGCGGCGGGCTGGCGGTGCCGGGATACCTCGGCGGCGGCTTCGAGTTCCTCTCCTTCCTCCTCACGCTGGTGGGCGGCTGGCTCTGCGGATTCTCGTTCGTGAACGCGACGCTGAGGATGCCGGACCGGCGCGGGCTGATCGTGCACATCGTCGGTGCCGTGGGCGCGGGGCTGCTGCTGTGGCTTCTGATCGAAGCGGTTCCCGCACTGCTGGCGCCCAAGCCCAACCCCGCGCTCGCGTTCCTCGCGGTGCTGCAGATGGGGGCGGTGCCGGCCGCCGGCTGGGTGTGGCTCGGGCTGATCAGCCGGATCACGGCGATGATCGGCGCCCGCGACGCCGCGAAGGCGCCGCCGGCACCGCAGTGGGAGGCCGCGGAGCGCGGATCGCTCGCGCGCTTCCGGGGGGTGCCGCTCGGCACTCGAGCGCTCGTGTTCTGGTGCATCCTCACCGCGGCCGTCGTCGCGATCCTGATCCTGGTGGTCCTGATCGTGACCGGCGGGAGGATCCTGAACGTCGGCCCGAAGCTCTTCCTCCTGTTGTACGTCGTCGTGCCCGGTCTTCCCGCGTACCTGCTGATGTCGTGGCTCATGCGCCGTCGCGCGGTCGACTGCGCCGTGCGCTTCGACGCGGATCGCGTGCGGTTCGAGGTCGACGGCACCGAGCAGGGGATCCGCTATCGCGAGCTCGAGCGACTGGTCTGGCGCACGGAGGGCGACTTCGCGCGGATAGAGGCGCGCGGATCCGGCGTCGATCTGACGCTCATCGCCGGGATCGCCCGCAAGCCCGGTGGCTCGGCCGCGCTGCCGACGCTGTCGCGCCGCGTGGTGCGCCTCATGGAAGAGGCGGGCCTCACCTCCCGGACGCTGCGCGGCGGGCGCGCGCTGATCTTCGAGCGCACGCCCGCCGTCGCGGCCTCGCGCCGCTGACGGGGTCGTTCCGGGGCTGAGCCTCCCGGGGGCTACCTGGAGCCTCGGCCGGATACGCGAAACGCGGTGCTCTCGGAAGAGCACCGCGTCCCGTTTCGGCCCAGGGCCTTGTTCAGCTCTTGCGGCCGCGAGCGAGCGCCCACGCGCCCACGCCGACGCCGATCAGCACGACCGCGCCGATGCCGAGCCCGATCCACAGCCCCGTGTCGGCACCGGCGGCCGCCGCGGGCGCCTCGGTGGTCGCCGACGCGGCAGGACCGCAGACCGGCTTCGCGGACCCGGTCGCCGCGGGCGTCGCGGTGCCGTCCGGCGCGTACGCGAACGTGTAGCTGCCCGAGATCGGGTGCCCGTCGGAGGACACCACGCGCCAGAGCACCTCGTAGGTGCCGGCGCCGCCGAGCGCGACGGGCGAGGCCACGACGGGCCCGTTGAGATCGGGGCACGCGGTCTCGTAGTACTTCTTGTCGGGGCCGATCACCTGGATGATCGTCGCTCCGTCGGTGCCGAGCGGATCCGCGCTGAAGGTGAGCGCGACGGACGACAGGCTCTTCACAGTCGATCCCTTGGCCGGGTCGGTGCTCTCGAGCGTGTCATGCGCGCTGGCCGCCGTGGCGCCGGCGGTGGCGAGGACCAGTCCGACCCCGATCGCCGCCGCGAGCGCGGTGAGACGGTGGCGCAGGGTCACGCGTCGGCCTTCTTCCGGCGTCCGAGGGCGAAGCCGCCGAGCAGCGCGCCGCCCGCCGCGACCACGAGCGCGGCGATGCTGAGGCCGAGGGCGAGACCGCCCTGAGCGTCGGCGGGCGTCTGCGCCGAGGCCGCCGGTGCGGCCGTCGCGGTCGCGCCGCCGTGGTGGTCGGCCGGAGGAGCGTCGTTCACCCACACCACGGGCGCGGGTTCGAGCGTGTCATCCTTGGCGGCCTGCTCCGGCGTCGCTGCCCACTCCACGACCTTGCCGTCCGAGTAGGTCTGCGTGGCGGGGATCACGATGCGACCCGTGTCCGGCACCGGCCCGAGCGACAGGGTGAACGTCTGGAACTGGCCCGGTGCGACGCCGCCGGCGTCGGCCGTGAAGGTGACCTCCGTCGTGGCCTCGCTGATGGTGTTGCCCTCGACCTTGACCGGCTTGGGCAGCGCGGTCTTGGCGGCCGCTCCCGTCCACCCCGCGGTGGGCTGGTAGCTGACGCTCGTGAACGGGGTGTCGGCGGGCAGGTGGATCTCGAGCTTGACCGTGCTGGCGGTCGTGGACTCGTTCGGAACACGGAAGGTGACGTAGGTCCAGGATCCGGCCTCGGCCTGGTTCGGGGTGGCGGTCACGTGCGCCGAGGCGGCCAGGGGTGCGGCGAGGGCGAGCACGGCGCCGGCGGCGAGACCGACGAGGACGCGGGAAGCAGTGGTGTTTCGCATGGATTCGTTCTTTCTGAGGTCGTCTGTGTGTGCACCACGGGCGCGCGGAGGCGGCCCGACAGCGGTGCGGGTGAAGGGAGGTCAGGCCGCGAGCGGCGGACCCCTCCTCGACACGACGGTGAGGACGAAGAGAGAGCGGAGCGCCTGCGCGGCGGCGCGCGGCGCGGCCGGCACACGGTGCGCGGGCGACGGCGGTGCGGTGAGCAGCCGTGCGACGAGGTTCCAGCCGGTGAGCTCGAGCAGTGCCCGCAGCGCCTGCTCGCCGCGGCCGAGGGCCAGCACGGTGAGCACCGCGGCGATCGCGTGCGCGACCCACATCGCGGGCTGCAGGTGCAGGGCGTGCCCGGCGTCGACCGCCGTGGTGCCGAGCGCGCCGGACAGCTCCGCGCCGTGCAGGTGTCCGCCGGCAACCGCGGATCCGGATCCGGATCCCACGCCGATCAGCAGCAGCCCGTGGAACGCGATCTGGCTCAGCCCCACGGCGAGCGACAGGCGGATCCAGCTCAGCGCCCGCCCGGCCAGCGCGATGCAGACGGGCGCCGCGAACAGCAGTGCGAGCACGATCCCGATCAGCGGGGCGGGCTCGCCGTCGGCCGTGGAGTGCGAGACGGATGCCACGAACGTCGCGACCAGGGCGGCGATCAGGCCCCGGACCGTGCGACCCGCGCGCGTTCCCCACACGTTCCCCAGCCTAACGGCCCCATTTTGACCGCGAGACTCCAACTGGGCGACGAGACTGCGCTCCGCAACCGCAGTCTCGTCGCGGAGATGCAGTCTCGCGGAGAGGGAGGATCCGCGCTGGTAGCCTGGGGCGGTGTCGAACCCATCCCTGACGACCGCGGCACCGGCCATCGACCCCACGTTCGAGAACGTGTGGGATGAGCTGGTCTGGCGCGGACTCGTCCACGTGTCCACGGATCAGGAGGCGCTGCGCGCCCTTCTCGCAGGACCCGCGATCACGTATTACTGCGGCTTCGACCCGACCGCACCGAGCCTGCACCTCGGCAACCTCGTGCAGCTGCTGACGCTGCGCCGCATCCAGCTCGCCGGGCACAAGCCGCTCGGACTCGTGGGCGGATCCACGGGCCTCATCGGCGACCCCCGCCCCACGGCGGAGCGCACGCTGAACACGCGCGAGACCGTCGAGGACTGGGTCGGGCGCCTGCGCGCGCAGGTCGAGCGCTACCTCAGCTTCGAGGGCGACAACGCGGCGCGGATCGTGAACAACCTCGACTGGACCGCGCCGATGAGCGCGATCGACTTCCTGCGCGAGATCGGCAAGCACTACCGCGTCGGCACCATGTTGAAGAAGGACGCGGTCGCCGCACGTCTGAACTCCGACGCCGGCATCAGCTACACCGAGTTCAGCTACCAGATCCTGCAGGGCCTGGACTACCTCGAGCTGCACCGCCAGTACGACTGCGTGCTGCAGACCGGCGGATCCGATCAGTGGGGCAACCTCACCAGTGGCACGGATCTCATCCACCGCGTCGAGGGCGCCTCGGTGCACGCGATCGGCACCCCGCTGATCACGAACAGCGACGGCACCAAGTTCGGCAAGAGCGAGGGCAACGCGATCTGGCTCGACGCCGAGATGTGCAGCCCGTACCGGATGTACCAGTTCTGGCTGAGCACCGCCGACGCCGACGTGATCGACCGGCTCAAGGTCTTCACCTTCCTCAGCCGCGCTGAGATCGAGGAGTACGCGGCGCTCGTCGAGTCCGAGCCGTTCCGCCGTGCCGCGCAGAAGCGCCTGGCCCTCGAGGTCGTCGCCACCGTGCACGGCGAGGATGCGACCGCCGCCGTGATCGCCGCGTCCGAGGCGCTGTTCGGTCAGGGCGACCTGTCCGCGCTCGACGCCGCGACACTGCGCACCGCGCTCGAGGAGCTGCCGAACGCACAGGTCGCCGCCGGATCCACGGTCGTCGACGCGCTCGTGGCGACCGGGCTGGTCTCCAGCGCTTCCGAGGCTCGGCGCGCTGTCGGGCAGGGCGGCGTCTCGGTCGACGGCGAGCGGGTCGAGTCCGATGACGCGACCGTGCCGCTGGGCCTGCCCGGTGGGGTCTCGGTGCTGCGCCGCGGCAAGAAGACCCTCGCAGGCCTGCTCCCCGCCTGATCTGTTTGCGGATCCGATCCGCCTGATCTGTTCGCGGATCCGAACCGCCGATCTGTTCGCGGATCCGAACCGCCGACGCCCCCTCTGACTATCCGCGCCCCCTCTGGGATGCGCACGTCAGAGGGGGCGTCGATCTTTCGGAGGGGCGCCGACGGCAAGCCCGGATCCGCTCCGGGTACGGTCGGACCATGCCGTTCACGCCGAGTCACGCGATCGTGGCGCTGCCCTTCGTCCGGACCCCGCTCGTGCCTGCGGCGATCGCGATCGGCGCGATGGCGCCTGACCTGCCGCTGTTCACGCGCGGGCTGATCGTCGACTACTCGGTGACGCACGATCTGCGCTGGCTTCCGGTCACCGTGCTGCTGTCGCTCGCGCTGCTCCTCGTCTGGCGGATGGTGCTGCGGCCGGCCTGCCGGCTGCTCGCGCCGCGTTTCATCGGCGCGCGCCTTCCGCAGGAGTGGGACCGGGGACCCCGCGCCGTGCTGCAGGAGACCTTCGGAACCGTGATGCGCGTGATCCTCGTCGTGCTCGCTCTCGCACTGGGCGTCGTGACGCACGTCCTCTGGGACGCGTTCACCCACGAGGGGAGGGCCGGCATCTCCCTGATCCCCGTGCTCGACGAGCAGTGGGGGCCGCTCCTCGGATACAAGTGGCTGCAGTACGGATCGGGGATCGGCGGCGTGATCGTTCTCGCGATCGCCGGTGCTCTCTGGCTGCGCGGCCGTACGCCGGGGCCGGTGGATCCGGCGCCGCTCGCGATCCGGATGAGCTGGTGGCTGTCGCTCCCGGTGATGCTGGTCGTCGCGGTCGCACTCGGGTTCATCGCGTACGGACCGCTCACGGAGGAGTTCACCGTGCAGCATCTCGCGTACCGGACGCTTCCGCTCGCGTGCGGAGTCTGGGGTGTCCTGACCCTCGCCGTGATCCTGGTGATGCGGGGCGTTCGCGCACGACGCGCGGCACCGTCGGGCGCGTGAATCCGCGGTGAACGGCCGCGGAACGGTGCGCGACACGCCCGAGCGGGAGCCCCGATTTGCCGGCCCCCCGGGATCCACGTAAGTTATTACCTGTTCGCCCCAAGCGGTAGAGCGAAGGGCCGGAAGGCCTGACTCCCCAAGCGACGAACACCACCCACCTTCTTCTTCGGAAGTCGGTTCCTCTTCGCAGGTTCTCCCTGCGGCGGGGCCAAGCGCGTGCGCTTGAGAGGGTGACCGTCCGCCAGGAACGTCGATTTGACAAGCTGGCCGGGAGGGATAAGCTAGAGAAGTTGCCTCGGAAACGAGATAACGGATCCGGTTCTGAACCTCACGGCGTGTCGATTTGACAGCCGGAGCGAGACGGATAAGATAGAGAAGTTGCCCTGAAGGGACGGCCGAGAGGCCGGAACGCAGGAGCATCCGATCCTTGAGAACTCAACAGCGTGCACTTGTCAAATGCCAATTTATTCCTCGTCCAGCTTTCGGGCTG
>NZ_PCOW01000003.1:0-271409 GCF_002979495.1 Microbacterium sp. MYb64
GGGACCCTGTGGGAGAGTAGGACACCGCCGGACTTCCTTTAACAGAAAGGCCACCCAACGCAGGGTGGCCTTTCTGCGTTAACATGCTCAAACGGAAGGAGTCCCGACATGGCCGAAGAAGGCAAGCCCGCGCGCGACCGCAAGGATGATGGCGCGAGGCAGCCTCGACGCTATGTCGACGGCGACCGTTCCGAGCGTTCTTTCCGCAAAGACTCTGCGCGCGGAGATCGTCCGCAGCGCAATGACGGCGATCGTCCGCGTCGTGAGGGTGACCGTCCCTATCGTGGCTCTGCCGAGCGCACGGATCGCCCTCGTCGTGAGGGTGACCGTCCGTTCCGTGGATCCTCGGACCGCACGGATCGTCCGCGTCGTGATGGTGATCGTCCGTTCCGGAGTGGCGATGATCGTCCGCGTCGTGATGGGGACCGTCCTTACCGTGGATCTTCGGACCGCACGGATCGTCCCCGTCGGGATGGCGACCGTCCGTTCCGGAGTGGCGATGACCGTCCGCGTCGGGATGGGGACCGCCCGTACCGGAGCGGCGATGACCGTCCTCGCCGGGATGGGGACCGTCCGTACCGCGGCGGCGACGATCGTCCGCACCGCACGAGCGACCGCCCGCGTCGCGACACGTTCGCAGCGGATCGGCCGCGTGATCCCGAGCTTCCCGATGAGATCACGGCCCGCGATCTGCACCCTTCTGCGCGCAATGAGCTGAAGACCCTCAGCAAGGAGAACGCCGAGCAGGTCGCGCGTCACCTCGCGATGGCCGCCCAGCTCATCGACGAGGATCCTGAGCTCGCTCACCAGCACGCGCTGGCGGCCTCGCGTCGTGCCGGCCGCGTCGCGGTCGTCCGCGAGTCCGTGGCCATCACCGCCTACGCCATGGGCGACTTCGCCCTGGCGCTGCGTGAGCTTCGCACCTACCGCCGGATCTCCGGGAGCGACGACCAGATCGCGCTGATCGTTGACAGCGAACGCGGCATGGGACGTCCCGACCGCGCGCTGGAAGAGGCCCGCTCAGTCGAGCGGGCGGCGCTGCCGACCGCGACGCGCGTTGCTCTCGCGATCGCGATGTCGGGTGCCCGTCTGGATCGCGGCGAGACCGAACTGGCGCTCGGCGAGCTCGAGATCCCGGAGCTCAACCCGGACCTCGCGTTCGACTGGAGCCCCGCCCTGTTCTCCGCCCGTGCCGCGGTGCTCGAAGACCTCGGTCGCGAGGAGGAGGCGGCGTTCTGGCAGGAGCGCGCGGAAGTGGCTTCTGCGGCGCTGGGCCATGGCGATGACGAGGAACTGATCATCGAGGACGCCTACGAGGACCTGGCAGAAGAGCCGATGGGCATCGAGATCGCTGAGCCGGAGATCGCTGAGCCGGACAACGCCGAGCCCGACGATACCGAGCCCGACAGCACCGAGCCGGAGGACGCGGAGAAGTCCGAGTGAGCCTGTTCTCCCGGGACAAGCGCACGCCGCTGACCGATGTCGATGTCGTGCTCGCTGATCTCGACGGCGTCGTGTACGCCGGCGCCGGCGCGATCCCGCACGCGATCGACAGCCTGAAGAAGGTCGAGGCGTCGCGTCGCCTCGGCTACATCACCAACAACGCCTCCCGCACCGATGCCTCGGTGGCGGCGCATCTGACGGAGCTCGGCCTCACGGTCGCTCCCGACGAGGTCGTCACCAGTCCGCAGGCCGCGATGCGTCTCGTCAGCGGCCTGATCCCCGCCGGATCCACGATCCTGGTCGTCGGCGGAGAGGGGCTCGTCGACGAGGTGCACAAGGCAGGGTTCCGGGTGACGCGCAGCGCCGACGACGCTCCCGCAGCCGTCGTTCAGGGATTCGCGCCCGAGGTGGGCTGGACGGACCTGGCCGAGGCCGCGTTCGCCCTGAAGCTCCCCGAGGACGAGGGCGGGATCCCCTGGATCGCGACCAACACCGACTGGACGATTCCGCAGTCGCGGGGCGTCGCCCCCGGCAACGGAACCCTGGTCTCCGCCGTGCACACGGCGATCGGGCGTCTCGCGACCGTCGCGGGCAAGCCCGAGACGCCGATCTTCGAGGAGGCCGTCGCGCGGTTCGGTGCGAAGCACCCGCTGTTCATCGGCGACCGCCTCGACACAGACATCGCCGGGGCGTCCCGCGCGGGCATCGAGTCGGTCCTGGTGCTCACGGGCATCGATCGTCCCAAGCACCTTCTCGCCGCCGCGGAGGGATCGCGTCCGACGTACATCCTCGGCGACCTTCGTGAGCTGGACGAGCCGTACCCGCAGACGCAGATCAAGGGCGACACGGTCACGGTACGTGGCGCCTCCGTCCGCGTGGACGGTCCCGACGTCACGATCCTCAGCGAGGGCGACCGGCCGATCGACCTGGTGCGCGCCGGCGCCGCCGCGATCTGGCGCACCGGCCGGCAGATCTTCGGCTTCCGTGTGCCGGAGCGCCTGTACGCGGATCCCTTCCACCGGCCGTGATCCGTCGGAACCGCGCCCTGTCGCCGTAGGCTGAGCAGGTGAGCGAGAACACGGAACCGGATCCTTCGGACGGGCTCTGGAGCCGGCTGCGCCTGATCGAGGGGCAGCCGCTCGACTCCCGCGCCGCCGCATATCAGGCCCTGCACGACGACCTGGCACGTCGGCTGGAGAGCGCTCCGCGAGACGCGTCCGCGCAGCCGGGTACCGATCGCGGATGACGGCCCGACTGGACGCCGCTCTGGCGGAACGCGGCCTCGCACGCTCGCGCACACATGCGGCGACCCTCATCGACGGCGGTCTCGTCACGGTCAACGGGAAGCCCGTGGTCAAGGCCTCCACCAAGGTCGAGGACGGCGACGCGATCGATGTGGCCGGCGCCGATCACTACGTCAGCCGCGGCGCGCACAAGCTCATCGCCGCGCTGGACGGATTCGGCCTCGACCCTGCGGGCCGGCTGGCCTTGGACATGGGCGCGTCCACAGGCGGCTTCACCCAGGTGCTCCTCGAGCGCGGGGCGCGTCGCGTGCTCGCGGTGGACGTCGGGCATGATCAGCTCGCCCCGTCGGTGCGCCTGGATCCCGCCGTCGTGGCCGTGGAGGGATTCAACGTCCGGCACATGGACGCGGAGATCCTTGCCGCGGCGACGGGGGAGGGCGCTCGGCCGTCGCTCGTGGTCGGTGACCTGTCTTTCATCTCCCTGACGCTCGTGCTTCCCGCGATCGCGGCGGCGGCGGAGGCGGACGCCGATGTGGTGCTGCTCGTCAAACCGCAGTTCGAAGTGGGCCGCACCGCGGTGCGGGGCGGTCTCGTGACCAACCCCGCGATCCGTGCCGACGCGGTCGCCCGCGTGCTGTGGAGCGCGTGGGATCAGGGGTTCGGCGTGCGCGGTCTCCTCCCTTCGCCGATCCTCGGGACGCACGGCAACGCCGAGTACCTGGTGCATCTGCGGGCGGGGGACCGTTCCCGCGGCGGCGGAGGCAATCCGACAGAATGGATGAGCAGGATCGACGAGATGGCAGGAGGCCGATGAACGAGCGCAGGATCCTCGTCGTCGCACATGCGCGCCGGGACGAGACCGTGCAGGCTGCCAGACGCGTCGTCACGGCCCTCCGCGTCGCCGGCGCCCGGCCCGTCCTCTCGGCGGACGACCGTGCGGACCTGACGGCGGAGGACGAGTTCTTCGCCGACGTCGATGTGCTGGGAACGGACATCCCGGTCGAGGACATCGAGCTCGCCATCGTGCTCGGCGGCGACGGCACCATTCTGCGCGCGGCGGAGCTCGTCCGCGAAGGGACGGCGCCGATCCTCGGCATCAACATGGGGCATGTGGGCTTCCTCGCCGAGATCGAGCGCGACGACATGGACGCCGCGGTGGCGCGCGTCATCGATCGCGACTACTCCGTGGAGGAGCGCATGGCGCTCGCCGTGCGGGTCAAGGACGCCGACGGCTCCGTCGTCTACAGCACGTGGGCGCTGAACGAGGCGACGGTCGAGAAGGCCAGCCGCGAGCGCATGATCGAGGTGGTCGTCGAGATCGACGGGCGCCCGCTGACGAGCTTCGGCTGCGACGGCATGGTGGTGTCCACGCCCACCGGCGCGACCGCCTACAACTTCTCCGCGGGCGGACCGGTGATCTGGCCGGGTGTCGAGGCCATCGCCGTGGTGCCGTTGTCGGCCCATGCCCTGTTCGCCCGGCCGCTCGTGGTCGCGCCGGGCGCTCCCGTCGCGATCGAGCTCTTGGACCGCAACGACGGCACCGCGATCCTCTGGTGCGACGGGCGGCGCTCGCACGAGCTTCCGCGCGGCGCGAGGGTCATCGTGCGCCGTTCCTCGCGCCCCGTGCGTCTCGCGCGGCTGCACCCGAGCGTGTTCACCGACCGTCTGGTGCGCAAGTTCCAGCTGCCGGTCTCGGGCTGGCGGGGGGCCGAAGCATGATCGAGGAGATGCGCCTGCGCGACCTCGGCGTCATCGCAGAGGCCGTCCTGCCGATCGGCCCAGGGTTCACCGCGATCACCGGCGAGACCGGTGCCGGCAAGACCATGGTCGTGACGGGTCTCGGACTCCTGCTGGGGGCGAGGGCCGACTCCGGTGCCGTGCGCGCCGGTGCCGCGCAGGCCTCGGTGGCGGGCGTGTGGATCGTGCCGAGCGCGGGATCCGTCGCCGACACCGTCGCCGACGCGGGTGGCGAGCTCGAGCCCTACGACGACGAGCGCGGCGAGCTGTACGTCTCCCGCACGCTCACCGCCGAGGGGCGCAGCCGTGCGAGCGTCGGCGGACGCGCCGCCCCGGCCGGCGTGCTGGCCGACCTCGCCGACGACCTGGTCGTCGTGCACGGACAGTCCGAGCAGCTGCGCCTGCGGTCCGCGGCCGCGCAGCGCGACGCCCTCGATCGCTTCGGCGGCTCCGCCATTGCGCTGCTGCGTGCCGACTACGAGGGCGCATGGGAGCGCTGGCGCGCCCTGTCCGCTCAGCTCGAGGAGATCAGCGGCAACCAGGAACGGCGCCGGCGAGAGGCCGACGACCTGCGTGAGGCGCTCGGGCTCATCGAGGCGACCGATCCGCAGCCGGGGGAGGACGACGCTCTGACCGAGCGCGCCGAGCGCCTCGCGAACGCCGAGGAGCTGCGCCAGTCCGCGGCGATCGCCCGGGCGGCGCTCTCCGATGAGGACGGCGACAACGACGTCACGACGCTCGCCGCAGAGGCCCGGCGCGCCCTGGAACGCGCGGGCGACCCGGAGCTGACGGCGATCGCCGAGAGCATCGCGGAGATCGGCTACCGCGCCACCGACATCGCCGCGCAGTTGAGCGGCTATCTCGCCGATCTCGACGAGTCCGGTCCGCACGAGCTGGCCGCCGTCGAGGAGCGCCGTGCGGCTCTCGCCGCCCTCGTGCGCGCCCACGGCACGCTCGACGCCGCTCTCGAGCTCTGGAACACCGGATCCGCGCGCCTCGCCGAGCTGGATGACGACTCCGACCACATCGAACGACTCAACATCGAGCTCGATGCCGCACGCGCGACTCTGGACGAGGCCGCCGCCGCACTCACCGCCACCCGCACCGAGGCGGCGGGACGGCTCGGCACCGCGGTCACGGAGGAGCTGCACGCCCTCGCGATGCCGGACGCCCGCCTGGTCGTCGCGGTCACCGAGGGCACCGAGAGCGCACACGGGCGCGATGACGTCGCGATCCTCCTCGCTCCGCATCCGGGCGCGGATCCGCGATCCGTCGCGAAGGGCGCGTCCGGCGGTGAGCTGTCGCGGGTGATGCTCGCGATCGAGGTCGTCATCGCGGGCACGGATCCGGTCCCGACCTTCGTCTTCGACGAGGTCGACGCCGGCATCGGCGGCGCGGCGGCGATCGAGGTCGGGCGGCGGCTCGCCCGCCTGGCGCGCACCTCCCAGGTGATCGCCGTCACGCACCTCGCCCAGGTGGCCGCGTTCGCGAACAACCACCTCAGCGTCGTGAAGGCGAACGACGGGCAGGTCACCGCGTCCAGCGTCCGCCGCCTCGCGGGGGAGGAGCGCGAGGCCGAGATGGCGCGGCTGCTCTCCGGGCTCGCCGATTCCGGCGCGGCCCTCGAGCACGCTCGCGAGCTGCTCGCCCTGCGGGAGGACTGAGCCGGGCCGAGCCGGGCGGCTCAGCGCAGGTCGCGGACCGAATCGCGCACGATGAGCGGCATGGGGACGAGCTCGTGGGCGAGATCCCGCTCGCCGAGCAGCATCTCGACCCCGAGCCGAGCCATCTGCTCGTAGGGGAGGCGGGCGGTCGTGAGGCCGGGCCGGACCAGCGACGCGAGCTCCTCGTCATCGAAGGAGACGACCGAGATGTCCTCCGGCACGCGGAGGCCGCGTTCCGCGAGCGCCTGATAGATGCCGAATGCCACGCCGTCGGTCGCCGCGATGAACGCGGTCAGGTCGGGGTTCGCGTCCAGCAGCGCATGCGCCTGGGTGAATCCGATCGAGGTCCGCCAGTCCTCGATCTCCACCTCGACCGCCTGCACGCCCTGTGCGGCGAAGGTCTCCCGGATCCCGGCGAGGCGCCGGGCGATCGTGACGGAGCGACGAGGGTCGCCCGCGATGTGCGGGATGTCGCCGATGAAGCCGATGCGCGTGTGGCCGGCGTCCAGGAGCACGGATGCGATGGTGCACCCGGCCGTGTACTCGTCGGGCAGCACGCTGGGCAGATCATCGGGGGTGCGGCCGTTGACGATGACGACGGGTACGCCGCGCGGAGCGGCCGGGACATCGACCATGCGCGCGGCCATCAGCCCGACGATCACGCCGTCGACCCGGCGGTCGATCATCTCGTCGAAGGCGGCGGCCAGCTGCGTCACGTCGTCGCCGGTCTCTGCGATGAGCACGGTGTGGTCGAGTTCCTTCGCGGCTCGCAGCGTGCCTCGCACCATCGCCGATGCGAAGCGCGTGATCGTCACCTGATCGGAGATGAAGCCGATCGAGCGCGTCTTCCCCGACCGCAGGCTCTGCGCGGCGGGGTTCGGCTTGTAGCCGAGCTGCGCCGCAGCGGTGCGCACACGCTCGACGGCATCCGCGGAGAGCCGCGACGGCCGGTCGTTGAGGATCAGGCTGACCGCCGTCTTGGACAGGCCGGACAAGCGTGCGACATCGGCGAGCGTCGGTCTCGGGGTGGCGGCCATGAGCAGCACCTCCTTTTCTCCCTCCTCAATCTAACGGATGGAGTAGGAAGATGAATCAATTTATCTTCCTCGCTTGCATGACTTGCCTCCCGGGTGTTAGCTTCTGTTAAATCGGTTCAGCAAGTGCTGTCATGCACACCCGGTGCAGGCCGATTCGCTCTCAGAGAGGAGACGTTGATGGCACGTGATTTCGGGCCCGTCCTGGGCCGACGCGACCTGTTGCGACTGGGAGGCTACGGCCTCGCGAGCGCCGCCCTGGTGGGTATGGGGGCGAGCCTCACCGGTTGCGCGCCGTCCGCGGGCGGTGGCGGCGGGGGCACGAGCGGCACACTGACCATGCTGTACTTCGGTGACCAGAAGGCCGCCACCACCCTGCAGAACGCGCTGCAGCCGAAGGTCAAGAAGATCGACAAGGACCTGAACCTCAAGATCACGGCGATCAACGGCACCGACTGGAACGACTTCCTGGCGAAGGTGCTCACGCTCATCGCCGCGGGGCAGGCTCCGGACATCGTGAGCGTGGCGACCGAGGGCCTGCAGCTCATGGCGGGCAAGAAGCTCATCGTGCCGCTGGACGACTACGTCACGAAGGACATGTCGGCGCTCAAGTCGGGGTACTTCGACGACATCCACCCGGCGCTCATCGAGGCGATGATGGTCGACGGGCACCTCTACAACATGCCGGACAGCTTCAACGCCGGGAGCATGTTCTTCAACAACGACGTGCTGCAGAAGGCCGGTGCCGCCGCACCCACCGCGGGGTGGACGATCGACGACTTCCACAGCACGGCCGAGAAGATCTCGAAGGTCGGCGGCGACATCCTGCCCTTCGACTGGGTGGTGCGCCTGTGGGGCAGCTGGACCTCCTTCCTCTACGCGAACGGCGGCAACCTGCTCGAGGAAGGCAAGTACGACGGCGGCGACTGGCTGTGGGGCAAGGCCTACGACTCGGGCAGCGCGAGCGTCGCGGGGCGCAAGGGAGGCTGGAAATGGGGCGCGCCGACCGCGAACTCGTCGGCCTCCGTCGAGGCCCTGCAGTACGTCATCGACCTCCAGAAGGCCGGCTTCTCGCCCTCGCCCGACGTGGGCGGCGGCGGCACCCTGCAGGGACTGTTCTCCTCGGGACGGATCGGCATGACGATCGGCGGCGGGTTCTGGGCCGGTGGCCTGCACAACGCGGGCATGCAGGACGGCAGCTTCGACGTGCAGGCCTTCCCGACCTGGAAGGGGAACAAGTCGCTGTTCGGCACCGGCGGCTACTCGATCTTCCAGTCCTCGCAGAAGAAGGACGCGGCATGGGAGGTCATCAAGATGATGATCGAGCCGGAGAGCTTCGACATCATTTTCCCGGGCAATGTCACGACGCCGGGGCGCAAGTCGCTCATGACCGCCGAACGGTACAAGACCACCGGACCGAAGAACTGGTCCGTGTTCTACGACCAGCTCGACGGATCCGTGCCGATCTCGGCTCCGTCGTATTACAACGCCCTCGCGACCTCCCTGAACCAGAGGACCACCGAGGCCATCTCCTCGGGCAACGCGAAAGCCGCTCTCGACGCGATGCAGAGCGACCTCGAGAAGGTGGCGAAGGGCAGCTGATGTCTTCTCCTGCCCTCTCGAAGCCGCTCAGGGCCGTTCGCCGCCGCCCCGGCGCGCGACGGACGGCCCGGCGTGAGGCGGCGTTCGGCTACGCGATGATCGCTCTCGCGATGCTCTTCGTGACGGTCTTCACGTTCGCCCCGATCCTCGCCTCGCTCGGCCTGTCGTTCTTCGACTGGGACGTCATCTCGCCGCCGACCTGGGCGGGGCTGGCGAACTACGAGCGCTTCTTCACCGACGGGCCGGTGCTGCAGTCGTTCGGCGTGACGATCTGCATGGCGATCGCGATCGTCGTGCTGCAGCTGACCCTCGGACTCTTCCTCGCGGTGCTCGTCAACCAGCGCACCACGCGGTTCGGCCGCACCTTCTTCCGCACCGCGTTCTATCTGCCGCTGCTCGCCTCCACCGCCGCGGTGGCCATCTTCATGGGGTACCTGTTCGACACCAAGTTCGGCGCGATCAACTACTACCTCGGACTGCTCGGGATCTCCGGGGTGCCGTGGCTGTCGAGTCCGATCGGCGCCCAGGCGACGATCGTGCTGATCGTGGTCTGGCAGCAGGTGGGCTTCACGTTCGTGCTCTTCGTGTCGGCGCTGATGGCTGTGCCGACCGACGTGCTCGAGGCGTCGTCGATCGACGGCGCCGGCCCGCTGCGCACGCTGTTCCGGATCAAGATCCCGCTGATCAGTCCGACCATCCTGTTCGCCGCGGTCATCGCGTTCATCAACGCCATGCAGCTGTTCGACCAGCCCTTCATCATGACGAAGGGCGGCCCTGGCACCGCGACGACGACGGCCACGATCTCGATGTACCAGACCGGGTTCCAGAACCTGCAGTTCGGTTACTCGTCGGCGATCGCGATCGTCCTCCTGCTGCTGATCCTGGCGATCACCGGCATCCAGTTCCTCGCCGCACGGAAGGTGGTGTTCTACCAATGAGCACGACGATGACGATCACGGCCGGGCGGCGTCGCCGCGCCTTCAGCGTCGGCAGGATCGCGGGACTGATCGCGCTCATGCTGGCCGCCGTGTTCGCGCTCGGCCCGCTGCTGTGGGCGGTGACGACCTCGCTGCGGACTCCCGCGCAGGCGTTCGAGAATCCGCCGCAGTGGATCCCGTGGAACCCCGACTTCGGCAACTACGCCGCCGTGTTCGAGCAGGTTCCGATCGGCCAGTTCTTCCTGAACAGCATGATCGTGACCGTGCTCATCGTGGTGGGGCAGACGATCACCTGCACCCTGAGCGGCTACGCGTTCGCGATGATCTCGTTCCCCGGCAAGAACGTGATCTTCGGCGCGTTCCTGGCGACCATGATGGTGCCTCTGCAGACGATCATCATCCCGGTCTTCCTCATCATCAAGTCGTTCGGACTCACCGACAGCCTCGCCTCGCTGATCATCCCGGCGCTGGGCAGCGCGTTCGGCACGTTCCTCATGAGGCAGTACTTCATGCAGATGCCGCGAGAGCTCGGCGAGGCGGCGCGCATCGACGGCGCCACGCAGTTCGGCGTGTTCTGGCACGTCTACGCGCGGATGGCGGCTCCCGCGATCTCGACGCTCGCGATCCTGAACTTCTCGGGATTCTGGGCGGAGTTCTATCGGCCGCTGATCTTCCTGCAGTCCCAGAGCAACTTCACGCTGCCCCTCGGACTCGTCGGCCTCCAGGGGAACCTCGGCACGGGCTCGATCTCGGTCGTGCTCGCGGGTGTCGTGCTGTCGATGATCCCGAGCGTGCTGCTGTTCATCTTCGCCCAGCGCTACTTCATCGCCGGCGTCACCGCGGGCTCGTCCCGATGAGCCGCGTCTTCTTCCGCCCCGAGGGCGCGTGGGTGGGCGATGTCATCCCCTTCCGACAGGACGGCGTCTTCCACCTCTGGTACCTGTACGAGGATCGCGCCGTGCCGAGCACGGGAATGCCCTGGCACCTGGTCACGACCACCGACTTCGTGGACTTCGTCGATCACGGCCTCGCCGTGCCGAGCGGCGGACCCGACGCGGAGGACTTCAACGTCTACACGGGCTCCGTCGTGCGAGACGACGACGGGCTCGCGCACCTCTTCTCGACCGCGCAGAACCCTCGCCGGCTCGGGGCGGACGGGCGCCCGCTGCAATTGGTCGCCCACGCGACGAGCGCGGACGGTCTGAGCGAGTGGGTCAAGCACCCCGAGCACACCTTCGGCGCGACCGAAGGATTCGAATCCGGCGACTGGCGGGATCCCTTCGTCTTCCGCGACGGCGACGTGTGGCGGATGCTCGTCGCGGCCCGTCATGCGAACGGCCCGGAGCGGCGGCGCGGCACGATCGCGCAGCTGATCTCGACGGATCTCGAGTCGTGGACGCCGACGAGGCCGTTCTGGGATCCCCGCCGGTACATCGCGCACGAGTGCCCCGACGTGTTCCGCTGGGGCGAGTGGTGGTACCTGGTGTACTCGGAATTCTCCGACGCGTTCTGCACCCGCTATCGGATGGCGTCATCGCCGGACGGTCCCTGGCTCGCACCCGAGCAGGACACGGTCGATGCGCGGGCGTTCTACGCCGCCAAGACCGTCGAACGCGACGGACGGCGGTTCTTCGTCGGATGGATCTCGACGCGCGAGGGCGACTCGGACGATGGGGCGTGGCAGTGGGCCGGCACGATGTCGGCGCTCGAGGCCGATCAGAACCCCGACGGGACTCTGGCGTTCCGTCTGCCCGACGAGCTCCTGGCATCGTTCTCCGTGCGGGTGGAGTCCGGCCTGCCCGCCCTTCCGGCGTCGCTGGTCGGCGCGGACCGGTTCGCTCAGATCGTCGGTGACGTGGATCTGCCCGACGCGTATCTGCTGACCGCCGAGATCGACATCGCAGAGGGGACAGAAGAAGTCGGGCTGCTCGTGCGCGCCTCCGCCGACGGCGACGAGGGCGGAGCGATCCGGCTCGAGCCGCGGCGCGACAGGGTCGTCTTCGACCGCTGGCCCCGGACCAGGATCGGCGGCGAGCAGTGGCAGATCTCCGGCGACGTGCCGTTCGTCCTCGAACGCCCTTGCCGGCTGGCCCCGGGGCGCCACCGTATCGAGATCATCGCCGAGGGCGACATCCTCGTCGCGGTCGTGGACCGACAGATCGCTCTGAGCACACGGCTGCACCGTCGTGCGGGGGAGCGCATCGGGTTCTTCGTCAACGGCGGCGCCGCCGAGCTCCTCTCCCTCGTCGTCCGCACGCGGTCGTGAGGAACACCGCCCCCGTCATCGTCCCCGGAGGACCGTCCATGACCCGATCACCCCTGCACTTCCGTCCCGCGCAGAACTGGATGAACGACCCGAACGGGCTCGTGTTCCACGACGGCCGGTATCACCTCTACTTCCAGTACAACCCAGAGGGCGCGACCCACGGCTTCATGAGCTGGGGGCATGCGTCCAGCACCGATCTCGTGCGGTGGGAGGAGCATCCGGTCGCGATCCGCTACACGGAGGAGCACGAGATCTTCTCGGGCTCCGTCGTGTTCGACGAGCACGACACCAGCGGGCTCGGCTCGCCGGAGAAATCGCCCCTCGTGGCGGTGTTCACGCTCGCCGACCAGGTGGGACGTCTCCAGGCGCAGGGCATCGCATCGAGCCTCGACGGCGGCCTGACCTGGCGGCCGTACGATGGCAATCCCGTGCTCGACCGCGGCTCGGCCGACTTCCGGGACCCGAAGGTGTTCCGCTACGCGGGGCCGGCGGGCGCGTACTGGGTGATGGTCGCGGTCGAGGCGGTCGAGCGCCGCGTCGTGCTGTATCGCTCGGACGACCTGAAGACGTGGACGTACCTGTCCGACTACGGGCCGCGCGGGGCGACGGGCGGCGTCTGGGAGTGCCCTGACCTGTTCCCGCTCGCGGTCGACGGCGATCCGTCCGAGGTGCGCTGGGTGCTGCTGATCAGCCTCAACCCGGGCGGGATCGCCGGCGGATCCGGGACGCAGTACGTGATCGGCTCCTTCGATGGAGTGCGATTCACCCCGGACGAGCCGATGCCTCCGGCGGCGCCGCTTGAGGCGTGCGACTGGCTCGACCACGGACGGGACTGCTACGCGGGGGTGACGTTCTCCGGCCTTCCCGACGGGGAACGGATCCTCATCGCCTGGATGAGCAACTGGGACTACGCGGGCCGTCTGCCCGTCGATGCCGAGGCCCCGCAGCGCGGCGCGATGACGCTCGCGCGCCGGCTCACCCTGGTCCGCGCCGAGGGGCGGGTGCGCCTTCGCCAGGAGCCGATCGGGCCGCAGACGACCACGATCGCCGAGCTCGCGGATGTGCGTGCGGGCGCGCCTTCGACGCTGATCGAGGAGCTGCCGGAGCGGTGCCGGATCGAGCTGAGCGCCCGCCTCGACGGCGCGGACGGATTCGCCCTGGATCTGGGCGGCACCGCGATCCTGGACTACTCGGCGGACAGCGGGTCGTTGCGCCTGGATCGACGACCCGCCGCCGGCGCGATGCCAGATGGATTCGGCAGTATCGAGGAGGTGCGCCTCGGTGCGCGCGAGCGCGTCGAGCTGGTCATCTGGCTGGACCGCGACTCGATCGAGGTGTTCGCATCCGGTGGCACCTGCACGATCACCGACCTGCTGCCGGAGCGCGACGGCGCCGGCGCCTCGATCGCGGGGCGAGGCGGTAGCGTTCTCATCGAGCGATTCGTGGTGAGCGCGGTGAGCGCGACAGAGGTGAAGGGGCGGACGGCGTGACGGACCAGATCCAGGTGATCGGCGAGGCCCTCGTCGACGTCGTCGAGGGCGGCGAGACGCATCCAGGCGGATCGCCGATGAACATCGCGGTCGGGCTCGCCCGGCTGGGGCATCCCACGACCCTGCACGCGCGGATCGGCGCCGACGCCTACGGCGACCTGATCCGCGCGCACCTGGACGAGGCGGGCGTGACGCTCGGGCCCGGCACTCTCGTCACGGGCTCCACGTCGACGGCGATCGCGCGCGTGGACGCCGACGGCAAGGCCAGCTACGAGTTCGACATCGACTGGGACATCCCCGCACCGGACGCGACCGGCGCCCGCCTGGTGCACACCGGGTCGATCGGCGCGCTGCGGGAACCGGGCGCGTCGGCGGTCCGAGCGGCGCTGGGATCCGCCGGGGGCGGGACGCTCCTGACGCTCGATCCCAACATCCGCCCCGACGTGATCGGCACGCGCGACGAGGTGCTGTGTCGGGTCGCCGACCTCGCGGCGCTGTGCCACGTGGTCAAGCTGAGCGACGAGGATGCGGCCTGGCTCGCCCCGGACGCGACGCTCGAGGAGGTCCTCGCCGACCTCGCCGCGCACGGTGCGCGGTTCGTCGTCGCCACGCGCGGATCCGAGGGGTGCCTGGCGCTGGTGGACGGCTCGTGGTTCTCCCTGCCGGCACGGCCGGTCGTCGTCGCGGACACGATCGGCGCGGGCGATGCGTTCATGTCCGGGCTGCTGCACGCTCTGCTGCGCGACGGGACGGACCGTCTGCTCGCGGTGGGGGAGCCTCTGCCGGACGACGCGGTGCGCGCGGCCCTGGAGACGGCCCTCACCAGCGCTGCGCTGACCGTGGCCCGCGCGGGAGCGAACCCTCCGGCGTCGGCGGAACTGGACGAGGCGCTCCGCGCGTCGCGAGAGTGACGCAGGGCGATCGCGCTGATAAGATTAAAGCCCGTGATGCA
This sequence comes from Microbacterium sp. MYb64, assembly GCF_002979495.1. Taxonomy (NCBI): domain Bacteria; kingdom Bacillati; phylum Actinomycetota; class Actinomycetes; order Micrococcales; family Microbacteriaceae; genus Microbacterium; species Microbacterium sp. MYb64. The sequence continues at coordinate 14,371 of NZ_PCOW01000003.1, forward strand.
GAACTCAGCCGCGCGGACAGACAACGACACCACCAAGCACATCTTCGTGACGGGCGGTGTCGTTTCCTCGTTGGGCAAGGGCCTGACGGCAGCCAGCCTCGGCAACCTGCTCACCGCCCGGGGACTGCGCGTCGTGATGCAGAAGCTGGATCCGTATCTGAACGTGGATCCCGGCACGATGAACCCGTTCCAGCACGGCGAGGTCTTCGTCACGGACGACGGCGCCGAGACCGACCTCGACATCGGGCACTACGAGCGCTTCCTCGACATCGAGCTCAGCCAGGCCGCGAACGTCACCACCGGTCAGATCTACTCGCAGGTCATCGCCAAGGAGCGCCGCGGCGAGTACCTCGGCGACACCGTGCAGGTCATCCCGCACATCACGGATGAGATCAAGCGCCGCATGCGCCTGCAGGCCGACGAGACGCCCCGCCCCGACGTCATCATCACCGAGATCGGCGGCACGGTCGGAGACATCGAGTCGCAGCCGTTCATCGAGTCGGCGCGTCAGATCCGCCACGAGCTCGGCCGCAAGAACGTGTTCTTCGTGCACGTGTCGCTGGTGCCGTTCATGGGCGCCTCCGGCGAGCAGAAGACAAAGCCGACGCAGCACTCCGTCGCGACCCTGCGCTCGATCGGCATCCAGCCGGACGCGCTCGTGCTGCGCAGCGACCGCCCCGTCACCGAGTCCAACAAGCGCAAGATCGCGCTCATGTGCGACGTCGACGAGGACGCGGTCGTGAACGCGATCGACGTGCCCAGCATCTACGACATCCCGACGATGCTGCACGACCAGCGCCTGGACGACTACATCGTCGACGTGCTCGGTCTCGACAAGGCCGCAGACGTGGACTGGTCGCGCTGGCAGAAGGTCCTTCAGGCCGTGCACAACCCGAAGCACGAGGTCACGATCGGCCTCGTCGGCAAGTACATCGACCTGCCCGACGCCTACCTCTCGGTCACCGAAGCCCTCAAGGCCGGTGGGTTCGCGCACGAGGTCGCCGTCAAGATCCGCTGGATCCCGTCCGACTCCTGCGAGACGCCCGAGGGCGCGGCCAAGGCGCTGAGCGACGTCGACGGCATCTGCGTGCCGGGCGGCTTCGGCATCCGCGGCATCGAGGGCAAGCTGGGCGCTCTCCGGTTCGCGCGCGAGCAGGGCATCCCCACCCTCGGCCTGTGCCTCGGCCTGCAGTGCATGGTGATCGAGTACGCGCGCAACGTCGCCGACATCTCCGGCGCGTCGTCGAGCGAGTTCGACCCCGACACCGCGGAGCCGGTCATCGCGACCATGGCCGAGCAGGTCGAGATCCTGGACGGCGGCGATCTGGGCGGCACCATGCGCCTGGGGCTGTACAAGGCGGCGCTCGGCGAGGGGTCGCTCGCGGCGGAGCTCTACGGCGCATCCGAGGCGTCCGAGCGCCACCGCCACCGGTACGAGGTGAACAACGCCTACCGCGGCCGTCTCGCGGACGCCGGGCTCTCGTTCTCCGGTCTCAACCCCGAACTCGACCTCGTCGAGTACGTCGAGCTGCCGCGCGAGGTGCACCCGTTCTACATCGCCACCCAGGCGCACCCCGAGCTGCGCTCGCGCCCGACCGACCCGCACCCGCTGTTCCGCGGTCTCGTGGGCGCCGCGATCGAGCGGCACCGCTCCAGCGAGCTGTTCGACGACGAGGACTGACGTGACCGACTCCACCACCGCGCTGCGCGACGAGGCGTTCGACCCCGAGGTGCTCTCCAGCGCCGAGGTGTACCGCGGCGCGGTGTGGGGGGTCCGCGAGGACCGCGTCCGCTACGGGGACGGCGAGATCGTGCGTCAGTACATCGCCCACTCCGGTGCGGCCGCGGTCGTCGCGATGGACGAGGACGGCCGTGTGCTGCTGATCCAGCAGTACCGGCATCCCATCAGGCAGCGCGACTGGGAGCTGCCCGCGGGGTTGCTCGACGTGGCGGGGGAGGACCCGATGGACGCCGCGCGGCGGGAGCTCGCCGAGGAGGCGGATCTCGTCGCGAGCGCCTGGGAGCCGCTGATCTCGACCTACACGACGCCCGGCAGCAACTCGGAGATCGTCCACATCTATCTCGCGACCGAGCTGAGTCCCGCTGACGCGGCCTTCGCGCGGACGGATGAGGAGGCCGACATCCGGCTCGCCTGGGTGCCGCTGTCCGAGGCCGCCCACGGCGTGCTGGCCGGGCGGCTGCGCAACGGGATCCTCGCCGCCGGGGTGCTCGCGGCCGAACGGCGCCTGTCGCCGACGGGGCGGCGGGGCCGCGGGGCCTGAGGTGCAGCTCGACCGCGCGCTCGACGCGTACCTCCGGCACGTGACGATCGAGCGAGGGCTGGCCGATCACACCCTCTCCGCCTATCGCCGCGACCTCGGCGGGTACGTGGCGTGGCTGGGGGAGCAGGGCATCGCCGACACCGACGCGATCTCCGTGGAGATCGTCGCCGCGTTCGCCGCCGAGCGGGCGGGCGCAGAGCCGCCGCCCGCCGCGTCGAGCCTCGCGCGACTGCAGTCCTCGGTGCGCGGCTGGCATCGCTTCCTCGCCAGGGAGGGCATCGCCGAGGCGGATCCGAGCGCGCGGCTGCGTCCGCCGAAGCAGCCGCAGCGGCTGCCGAAGGCGCTCACGATCGATCAGGTCGAGCACCTGCTCGGCGCGCCGTCCGCCGAGGATCCGATCGGGATCAGGGATCGGGCGCTCCTCGAGCTGCTGTACGCCACGGGCGCCCGCGTCTCGGAAGCCGTGTCGCTCGACGTCGACGACCTCGCGCACGGTGACGTGCTGCGGCTGCGCGGAAAGGGATCCAAGGAGCGCATCGTCCCCGTGGGGTCGTACGCGCGCGCGGCGGTCGACGCCTACCTCACCCGGGTGCGGCCAGCGCTCGCGGCGAAGGGGCACGCGTCGGCGAAGCTCTTCCTGGGAGCGCGCGGCGCACCGCTCAGCAGGCAGAGCGCATGGCTGATCATCCGCGCGGCCGCCGAGGGAGCGAAGATCACGGCGGAGGTGTCTCCGCACACGCTGAGGCACTCCTTCGCGACGCATCTGCTGCAGGGCGGCGCGGATGTCCGCGTCGTGCAGGAGCTGCTGGGGCACGCGTCGGTCGCGACCACCCAGATCTACACCCACGTCTCCGTGGACACGCTGCGCGACGTCTACGCGACCGCGCATCCTCGGGCGCGTTGACGGTGGTTATCTCTCCCGAGGAGGCACTGGGCGGATTCGACCTGTAGGGTCTGGCGAAAAGGGTTTCTCGAAAACTGAAGGAGCAACGATGCCGACCGCCGAGTCTCGTCTTCCCCTCGCCCTCGCGATCGTGGCGCTGTCGACGATCGCGTTGACCGCCTGCGCGCAGGGCGGAGGAAGCCTGAAGCCGGAGGATTCTCCGCTGTCCGAGTACCTGAGCGCGGGCTACGACCGCGACGCCTCTCCGAAGGAACAGGAGCGCCGTGCCAAGGAGCAGCAGAAGAAGCAGGAGGCGCTGACCGCGGAATGCATGGCGAAGGAGGGCTTCGAGTACAAGCCGTTCACCGGCAACATGTCGTTCGCCTCGTCCGAGGACGTGAAGTGGGAGCCGGAGGAGCGGGCCTGGGTCGAGAAGTACGGGTACGGCGCCGTCGACAACCCGATGTCGCAGCAGATGAAGGGCAAGGAGCCAGAGCAGCCCGTCGAGGACCCGAACCAGGAGTATCTGCAGAGCCTCTCCGAGGCTGAGCAGCAGGCCTATCAGGGGACCCTCTACGGAAAGATGGCGGATCCCGACCCGCAGGAGGATGGACCCGTCGAGTGGAAGTGGGAGGACGCCGGCTGCCAGGGGTGGGCGCAGCACGAGGTGTCCGCCGATCAGCCGTGGCAGAGCGACGAGTTCAAGCCGCTCGTGGACCGCATCCAGAAGTTCTACGAGAAGATGCAGGACGGTTCGGAGCTGAAGAAGCTCGATGGGGCCTGGGCCGCGTGCATGGGCGATGCCGGTGAGAGCGGATTCCGCAAGCAGCAGGAGGCTCAGCAGTCGATCTACGACGCGATGGACAAGATCTACGAGCAGCAGGCGCCGATGGATCCGGAGCAGGACCCCAGCGCGTACCAGGATCCCGCGGACAGCGCGGAGATGAAGAAGCTCGGCGAGACGGAGCGCGCGCTGGCGCTCAAGGATCTCACCTGCCGGGAGAAGACCTCGTACCGTGACGCGCAGCTGAAGATCCAGTTCGCGAGCGAGGAGAAGTTCGTCGCGGACAACAAGAAGGAGCTCGAGGCGTTCAAGGTGGCGGGGGAGAAGGCTCTGGCGCAGGAGAAGAAGAAGTAGTGCCGGGCGACACGGAGGATGCGGGCTTCGACGTTCTCGTCGCAGAGGGGGAGGAGGCGCCGCGCACCGGCACCTCGCAGGTGGCCGGCTGGGGGCGCGTGTTCCGGCGCAATCGTGCGCTCTGGATCGGCGCCGTGGTGGCGCTCGCCGCGCTCGTGGGCGGGCTTCTCGTCGGGACGTTCGTGCTGGCGCCCGCCAGCGCCGGCGGGAAAGCGCCCAAACCCGGCCTGATCACGGCGCCGGTCGAGTTCGGACCGTTGAGCAACGACGTGACGTTGCGCGCCGACGTCGGCTACGCGGATGCCGTGGACGTCACGATCGACACCAGCACGGTCTCCGGCGCGGCGGTCGTCACAGGGCAGGTCCCCGCAGAGGGGGCGACCCTCTCGTCGCTCTCGATCGCTCTCGAGGTCGTCGGACGACCCGTGATCGTGCTGCCGGGCGAGCTGCCGGCCTACCGGAGCCTGCGACACGGCGTCTCGGGCCCCGACGTGCTGCAGCTCAAGCAGGCGCTGTCCGCGGTGGGGATCGATCCGGGAGACATGGCCTCGAACATCCTCGACGAGGATGCGACGGCCGCCATCGCCCAGCTCTACGCGCAGGCCGGCTACCCTGCACCGAGTCCGGGCGAGGGCGTCGAGGAGTCCTATCGGGCGGCGCAGGAGTCGGTGCGCTCGGCCGAGACGGCGCTGCGCAGCGCGCGCCGGCAGCTCGAGGCCGCCGGGCAGACGCCGGATGCGGATCAGGGTGCTCTCGAGGACGCCGTCGACGCCGCGCGGAGCCAGCTCGGCTCCGCGGAGAACGCGGCCGAGCGCGCGCGTCTGCAGACGCTGCCGTACCTGCCGTCGAGCGAGGTGCTGTTCCTCACGGCGCTGCCCCGACGGGTCGACGCGGTGAAGGCCAAGCGCGGGAGCGTGCTGCAGGGGACGGCGATGACCGTGTCGGGGGCGACCGTCCGCCTGACCGGGAGCGCGGCGGAAGCCGATGCTCGCCTGCTCAAGGCCGGCACCACCGGCACCTTCTCCCTTCCTGACGGCACCGCGCACACGGCGACGATCACCGAGGTCACGAACGCCCCCGCCGCCGGTGGTGCGGGATCCCCCGGGGGCAAGAGCGGTACGAAACCGGCGGCCGGAGGACGCTGGCAGGTGCTGTTCGAGCCCCAGCCGCTCACGCCGGAACAGGTGGCGGCGCTGCAGGGCTCGAATGTGCGGGTGTCCGTCGCGGTCGGCGCCACGGAGGGCGATGTGCTCTCCGTCCCGCTCGCCGCACTGACCGCGGGGCCGGGCGGGGAGAGCCGGGTGCAGGTCGTGGAGTCGGATCCGCGCGAGGGCGACAGCGCGAAGACCCGCACGGTCGTCGTGAAGACCGGGCTGGCGGCCCGCGGCGCGGTCGAGGTCACCGCGGTCGAGGGGAAGCTGGAGAAGGGCGACCTCGTGGTGGTCGGCCGATGACGCTGATCGAGCTGCGCGACGTCACGCGGTCGTTTCCGGGACCGCCGGAGGTGCAGGCGCTGAAGGGCGTCTCGTTGACCGTCGAACCGGGCGACTACCTCTCGATCGTCGGCCCCTCGGGGTCCGGCAAATCCACGATGCTGAACATCCTCGGGCTGCTGGACCGTCCCAGCGTCGGGACATATCGGCTCGCCGGATCCCTCACCGGGGACCTCGGCGAGGATGAACGGGCCGCGATGAGGGCGAGGTTCATCGGCTTCGTGTTCCAGTCCTTCCACCTGATGGCGCGTCGCTCGGTGCTGCAGAACGTGCTCATGCCGATGCTGTACAGCGGCGTGCCGCGCGCGGAGCGCGAGGAACGGGCCGTCGCGGCGTTGGAACGCGTCGGGCTCGGCGCCCGGATGTCGTTCCTGCCGACCGAGCTCTCCGGCGGAGAGCGGCAGCGCGTCGCGGTCGCGCGCGCGGTGGTCTCCGGACCGCAGCTCCTGCTCGCGGACGAGCCGACGGGCAACCTCGACCAGCACACCACCGGCGAGGTGATGCGGCTGTTCGAGGACCTCGGCGAGGATGGGCTCACGCTCGTCGTGATCACCCACGACGCCGAGGTCGCGCAGCGTGCGCGGCGGTGCATCCGGATCGCGGACGGGCGGGTGAGCGAGCGATGATCCCTCCGGTGCCGCGGGCGGACCGCTTCACGGTGCAGGATCTGGTGGCGGAGGCCACGAGCGACCTGGGATCCCGCCCGGCACGCCTGCTGGCGACGATCCTGGGCACCGTGCTCGGGATCGGCGCCCTGGTCGCGACCGTCGGCTTCGCGCAGACGGCCTCGGCCCAGATCGCGCGGCAGTTCGACACCGCCGCCGGCACCCAGATGGTGGTGTCTCCCGCACAGGCGCAGACCGGCGGCTCGCAGAGCAAGAGCGTGGCGACAGGGCGCATCCCGTGGGACGGCGCGGAGCGCGTCGATCGCCTGGCGGGTGTTCTCGCCTCCGCGCTCATCGCCGAGGTGGCGCTGGGGGATTCGGATTCGATCACGGCCGTGCCGGTGAACGACCCCTCGGCGGCGCCGGTCTCCTCGCCGGCCCTGTTCGCCGCATCGGCGGGGCTGCCGGACGCGCTCGAGGCCGAGGTCGTCTCGGGGCGGTTCTTCGACGACGGGCACGACGCGAGGGCGGACCGGGTCGCCGTGCTCGGGGACGAGGCGGCGAAGCGGCTGGGGATCGCCGAGGTCGGCGCCCGCCCCTCACTGTTCATCGACGGGGTGGCCTATGCGGTCATCGGTGTGCTGGGCTCGATGCAGCGGTCGGATCTCGCCGATGCCGTGCTGATCCCCGTGGGGACGGCGCGGAGCGACTTCCGCCTGGCGGCGCCCAGCGAACTCGACATCAGGATCGTGCCGGGAGCGGGCCCCCAGCTCGCCAAGCAGGCGGTCGTCGCGCTTCAGCCCGATGCCCCGGACGGACTGCAGGCGCAGGCGCCGTCCGGCAGGGGAGATCTCAGTCGCAACGTGCAGGGCGACGTCAACCTGGTGCTCCTGCTGCTCGGCGGCGTGGTCCTGCTCGCGGGCGGCTTCGGCATCGCGAACGTGACCCTGCTGGGGGTCATGGAGCGCACAGGCGAGATCGGGTTGCGCCGGGCGCTCGGGGCGACCAGCCGGCAGGTCGGGCGGCAGTTCCTCGTCGAGTCCCTGGTGATCGGGCTGGTGGGCGGCGTGATCGGCGCGGCGGTCGGCGTCAACGCCGTCGTGCTCGTCGCGGCGCTGCAGGGCTGGGCGCCGGTCGTGGATCCGCTGATCGCGATCGCCGGAGTCGGCGTCGGGGTGCTGGTCGGTGCGCTGTCGGGCTGGTATCCCGCGCGGCGGGCATCGCGCATCGAGCCGGTGGAGGCGCTGCGCGGCTAATGGTTTGAAGTCAGACCATTGACAGTTGAGGGGCGGGACCGCCAGAATCGCTGCACACGCTCCCTCCACTGAAAGCAGGCAGCATTCCATGAGCGAAACGACAAAGGCGCCGGACTCGCACCCGATCGACGACGACGCCGCAGCCCTGGCCGCCCTGGGCTACAAACAGGAACTGCATCGGGGGATGTCGGGGTTCAGCAACTTCGCCGTCTCCTTCTCGATCATCTCGATCCTCGCGGGGTGCATCACCTCGTACGCCATCGCCCTGAACTCGGGCGGCCCTTCGGCGATCACGATCGGCTGGCCGGTCGTCGGCGTCTTCGTGCTCATGGTCGCCCTCGCCATGGCGGAGGTCTGCTCGAAGTATCCGACCGCCGGCGGTCTGTACTTCTGGGCCGGCCGCCTCGCCAAGCGGAACAAGCGCCAGTGGGCGTGGACCGTGGGCTGGTTCAACTTCCTCGGCGAAGTGGCGGTGACCGCGGCCATCGACTTCGGCGCGGCGACCACGATGATGGCGTTCGCGAACCTCGTCTGGGGCATCGAGCCGACGCCGCAGACCACCTTCGCCCTCTTCGTCGTGCTGATCGTGGTGCACGGTCTGCTGAACACCTTCGGCGTCAACATCGTGAGCCTGCTCTCGAACGTGTCCGCCTGGTGGCACATCGTCGGCGTGCTCGTCATCGTCGGCGCCCTGTGGATCATGCCCACCCAGCACCAGGACGTGGGGTGGACCTTCACGCACTGGTACAACGGCACGGGCTGGTCGTTCGGTCCGTACGTGTTCCTCATGGGTCTGCTCATGGCGCAGTACACGTACACCGGCTACGACGCCTCCGCTCACGTCGCCGAGGAGACCAAGAACGCCTCGATCGCTGCCCCCAGGGGCATCGTGATGAGCGTCGTGATCTCGATCATCGGCGGCTGGATCCTGCTCTTCTCGATCACGGCGGCCATCCAGGACGGCAGTGACAAGGGGATCGCCGGCCTGCTCGGCTCCGAGACCGGACTGCCTCCGGCGCAGATCTTCCTGGACGCGCTGAACAACCCGACGATGGCGAAGTTCCTGCTGTTCATCGTCTGCGGCGCGCAGTTCTTCTGCGGCATGGCCTCGGTCACGGCGAACTCCCGGATGAGCTACGCCTTCTCGCGGGACAACGCGATCCCGGGATCGCGGATCTGGGCGAAGGTCAACAAGCGCACCGGCACGCCGACCAACTCGATCTGGCTGTGCGTCGTGCTGTCGATCATCCTCACCACGCCGGCGCTGTTCAACACCACCGCGTACCTCGCCGTGACGTCGGTGGCGGTCATCGGCCTCTACATCGCCTACGTGACACCGGTGTTCCTGCGCCGACTGGACAAGGGCTTCGTCCCCGGGCCCTGGAACCTGGGGCGATGGAGCGCGATCGTCGGCTGGATCGCCGTCGTCTGGGTGGTGCTCATCATCATCCTGTTCGTGCTCCCGCCGGTGAACCCGATCACGATCGACACGTTCAACTACGCGCCCGTCGCGGTCATCGTGGTCGCCCTCCTCTCGATCGTGCTGTGGTTCGCGTACGGCAAGCGCGACTTCATGGCGTCCAGCGTCGAAGCCGAGCACCTCACGATGGCGCCGGACAAGCTCCTGGAGGAATGATCACGATATGACCGACGCGATGGACTCTCCTCTGGTGGATGCGGCGCTGCATCCGGTCCGCGGCCACATGGCCTTCGAGAGCTGCGTGGAGCAGCTCGGATCGGCCATCAGACTCGGGATCTTCCGGGTGGGGACGAAGCTGCCCGGCGAGCGCGAGCTCGCAGAGAAGCTCAGCGTCTCCCGCGCCACCCTGAGAGAGGCCATCAGCGCCCTCCGTGCCGCCGGGCTCGTCACGACGACCCGGGGGCGCGGCGGGGGCACGGTCGTCCTGCCGGCCGCAGAGCGGTGGCCTGCCGACCAGACCCCGCCGCGCCGTGCGGAGATCGACGACGTGATCGTGTTCCGCTCCGTCATCGAGCCGGGCGCCGCCTACCGGGCGGCGCAGACTCCGCTGGACGAGGCGCAGCGCACGCTCCTCACCGACAGCCTCGCCGACCTCGCCGCCGCCGAGACGCCCGCCGACTACCGGCAGGCGGACGCCCGGCTGCACCTCGCCATCGCGACGGTCTGCGGATCCGACGAACTGTCCCGCTCCTGCAGCGCCGTGCAGGTGCGGATCCATCAGCTGCTCGCCGAGATCCCCTTCCTCAAGACCAACATCGACCATTCCGAGACCGAGCACCGCGCGATCGTCGCCGCCATTCTGGCCGGCGCCGCCGACCGGGCCCGCGACATCATGACCGCGCACTGCGACGCCACCGCCGCACTCCTCAAGGGACTTCTGAAATGACCCGCAACCCACTCGACCTCCCCGCCCGCAACGACCGCATGCTCACCGTCGACCAGCTGCGCGGGCGCATCCTCGACGGCTCGCTCGACACCGTGATCCTCGCGTTCACCGACATGCAGGGGAGGCTGCAGGGCAAGCTCCTGCACGCGCGCTTCTTCCTCGACTCGGTGCTCGGCCACGGCACAGAGGGATGCAACTACCTGCTCGCGGTCGACGTCGAGATGAACACGGTCGACGGCTATGCGCACGCGTCGTGGGCGGACGGCTACGGCGACATGGAGTTCGTGCTGGACCTCGCGACCATCCGGCTCCTGCCGCACCGGCCGGGAACCGTGATGATCCAGTGCGACCTCGCGGGGACCAACGGAGTCTCCGTGCGGGTCTCGCCGCGGGAGATCCTGCGCGCGCAGACAGAGCGCGCCGCCTCCCACGGCTGGAAGGCGCTCGCCGGGACCGAGCTCGAGTTCGTGATCTTCAACACCCCCTACGACCAGGCGTGGGACACCGGCTATCGCGACCTGGAGCCGGCCAACCGCTACAACATCGACTACTCGATCCTCGGATCCACGCTCGTCGAGCCGCTGCTGCGCGAGATCCGCAACACGATGTACGCCTCGGGGCTCAACGTGGAGTCGGCGAAGGGGGAGTGCAACTTCGGTCAGCACGAGATCGCCTTCCTCTACGACGAGGTCATCGCCACGGCGGACAACCACACGTACTACAAGACGGCGTCGAAGGACATCGCGCGTCAGCACGGGCAATCGATCACCTTCATGGCGAAGCCGAACCAGCGCGAGGGGAACTCCTGCCACGTGCACATGTCGCTGCGCGGCAAGGACGACGACGCCCTGGTGTTCTGGGACGCGGAGCGCGGGGTCCGCACGGCGCTGTACGACCACTTCATCGCCGGCGTGCTCGCGACCATGCGCGACTTCACGCTCTTCTACGCCCCCAACATCAACTCGTACAAGCGGTTCGTGAAGGGATCCTTCGCGCCGACCGCGGTGGCCTGGGGCATCGACAACCGCACGAGCTCGGTGCGCCTGGTCGGACAGGGCAAGGGCGCGCGCATGGAGAACCGCCTGCCCGGCGGGGACATGAATCCGTACCTGGGCCTCGCGGCCATGCTCGCGGGCGGTCTGTACGGCATCGAGCACGAGCTGACGCTGGAGCCGGAGACGAAGGGCAACGCGTACGAGTCCGGCGCCCCGACGGTGCCGTCCACGATGCACGAGGCGCGCGAGGCGCTCGCGCAGTCCGCCATCGCGAACGAGGTCTTCGGCGAGGACGTGGTGCGCCACTACGTCAACTACGCCGACGTCGAGATCGCGGCCTTCGACGCGGCGGTGACCGATTGGGAGCTGCGCCGCGGCTTCGAGCGGCTGTGAACGGGTTCATCGGAGATTTCGAAAGGCTGAGCGCATGAGGATCCCTTCTTCCCGCTACGGCGCCGCCGGCGCCTTCACCGTCCTGAACCCCGCGACCGGACAGCCGGTGGGGGAGGTCGGACTCGCGGACCTCGCCGAGACCGACGCGGCCATCGAACGCGCCCACCGCGCCTATCCCGCGTGGCGGGCGATCGCCCCCGGCGATCGCGCCCGGCTGCTGCGCTCTTTCGCGAGCGTCGTCGAGGCGCACATCGACGAGCTCGCCGCCCTCGAGGTCGCGAACGCCGGCCACACGATCGGCAACGCGCGCTGGGAGGCGGGCAACGTCCGTGACGTGCTGAACTACTACAGCGCGAGCCCCGAGCGGCACTTCGGCAAGCAGATCCCCGTGGACGGCGGGATCGACGTCACGTTCCATGAACCGCTCGGTGTCGTCGGCATCATCGTGCCGTGGAACTTCCCGATGCCGATCGCCGGCTGGGGGTTCGCGCCCGCGCTCGCCGCGGGCAACACGGTGGTGCTCAAGCCCGCCGAGCTCACCCCGCTGACCGCGATGCGCCTCGGAGAGCTCGCCCTGGAGGCCGGACTCCCGGAGGGCGTCTTCACGGTCATCACCGGCAAGGGCAGCGTGGTGGGGGACCGCTTCGTCACGAATCCGCTCGTGCGCAAGGTGTGCTTCACCGGATCCACCGAGGTGGGCAAGGGGATCATGCGCGGCTGCGCCGATCAGATCAAGCGCGTGACGCTCGAGCTCGGCGGCAAGAACGCGAACATCGTGTTCGACGACGCGGACCTCGAGGCGGCGGCCGCGGCGGCCCCGGGTGGAGGACTCGACAACGCGGGCCAGGATTGCTGCGCCCGCTCCCGGATCCTCGTGCAGGAGAACGTGTACGACCGGTTCCTCGAGCTGCTGCAGCCCGCGGTCGAGGCGTTCCGGGTCAAGGATCCGTCCGCGGAGGATGCGGAGATGGGGCCGATGGTCTCGGCGCGGCAGCGCGACGCGGTCGCGGCGCACCTGGACGGCGCCGACATCGCGTTCCGCGGACAGAGCGCCGCGGGCGCGGACTGGGACGGCGGGTTCTGGCTCGCCCCCGCGGTCGTGCTGCCGCGGAGCGCGAGCGATCCCGTGTGGGCGCAGGAGCTCTTCGGCCCGGTGCTCGCCGTGATGCCGTTCCGCGACGAGGCCGACGCGATCGCGAAGGCCAACGACACCGAGTACGGGCTCTCCGGATCCATCTTCAGCCGCGACGTCGGCCGGGCGCTGCGCGTCGCCCGCGGCGTCGAGAGCGGCAATCTCTCGATCAACTCGCACTCGTCCGTGCGCTACTGGACCCCCTTCGGCGGGTTCAAGCAGTCGGGGCTCGGGCGCGAGCTCGGGCCGGACGCGCCGGACTCCTTCTCCGAGGTGAAGAACGTGTTCATCTCCACGACGTACTGATCCAAGACGTACGGATCCAAAACGTACTGAACCCTCCCCACACAGCGAAAGGCAACACAGGAATGGGAAAGCTCGAAGGCAAGGTCGGCGTCATCACCGGCGGCTGCAGCGGTATCGGACTGGCGACGGCGAAGAAGTTCGTGGCGGAGGGGGCGAAGGTCGTGATCGGCGACCTCGATGAGGCGAACGGCCCCCGCATCGCGGAGGAGCTCGGCGGGGTCTTCGTGTCCGTGAACGTCACGGATCAGGCCCAGGTGGAGAACCTCTTCAAGGTCGCGCACGACACCTACGGTCGCATCGACATCGCCTTCAACAACGCCGGGATCTCGCCGGCGTCCGACGATTCGATCCTCAAGACCGGGATCGACGCGTGGAACCTGGTGCAGGACGTCAACCTCACCAGCGTCTACTACTGCTGCAAAGCCGTGCTGCCGTACATGCTCGAGCAGGGGAGCGGATCCATCATCAATACGGCCTCGTTCGTGGCGATCATGGGCGCGGCGACCTCGCAGATCTCCTATACGGCGTCCAAGGGCGGCGTGCTCGCGATGACCCGTGAGCTCGGCGTGCAGTTCGCCCGCAAGGGCATCCGCGTCAATGCGCTCTGCCCCGGTCCGGTGAACACCCCGCTGCTGCAGGAGCTCTTCGCGAAGGACCCCGAGCGCGCCGCGCGCCGGCTCGTGCACGTCCCGATGGGGCGCTTCGCCGAGCCGGAGGAGATCGCGAACGCGGTGGCGTTCCTCGGCAGCGATGAATCGAGCTTCATCACGGCGATGGACTTCCTCGTCGACGGCGGTCTCTCGAACGCGTACGTGACGCCGCTGGACTCGGACTTTGACTGAGCAGCGCCCCGTCGTCGGGCTCACGACCTACCGCCAGGCCGCCGATTGGGGCACCTGGCGGCAGGTCGAGGCAGACCTCCTCCCGAGCGACTACGCGCGCTCGATCGAGCGGGCCGGCGGCGTGCCACTGCTGCTGCCGCCGGTGGCGGCCCCGGGGGCGGCGGGCGATGTGCTCGCGCGCCTGGACGGGCTCCTCATCGCGGGCGGAGCGGACGTGAACCCCGCCCGCTACGGGCAGGAGCCGGACCCGAGCGTGGTGCGCTGGTACGACGATCGTGACGCGTGGGAGCTCGCGCTGCTCGCCGAAGCGGAGCGGATCCGTCTGCCTCTCCTCGGGATCTGCCGCGGAATGCAGCTCATGGCGGTCGCGGCCGGGGGAACACTCGTGCAGCATCTTCCCGACGTGGTCGGCCACGACCAGCACGGGGGAGGACCGACGTCGTACGGCTCGGCCTCGGTGCGCGTCGATGCGGAGGGACGGGTCGCCGGGCTGGTGGCGTCCGAGATCGCGGTCCCCGTGCACCACCACCAGGCGGTCGCGCAGCATCCCGGTTACCGCCCGGTCGCGCACGACGCGGACGGCGTGCTGCAGGCCATGGAGGCCGAGGGCGATCGGTTCGCGGTCGGCGTGCAGTGGCATCCGGAGACCGATGACGATCCCGGTCTGTTCGACGGGCTGGTCGCGGCGGCACGCGAACGCGCCGCCGCGCGCCGCTAGCCGGAGAAGACTCCGGCGACGGCATCGGCGATCTCTCGATCACGTCGGGCTCCCGCGATGCCGTCGCGCTCGGCTCCGCTGATCAGGAACGCGAACGAGTAGCCGTAGTCGGGATCGGCGAAACCGAGCTGCCCGCCGAATCCGGGGTGGCCGAAGGTGCGCGCCGAGGTGCGCGTTCCGTGGTGGCGCACGGGAAGGCGGAGCCCGAGCGCGGGCAGTTCCGCGTAGGGAACGCCCTCGCCGGCGATCGTCAGGCATCCGACCGTCCTGTTCGCAGGGGCGCCGCCGCGTCCCTCATCGGCCAGGACGTTGCGGCTCTCCCGTGTCGCGCTGTTCAGGACGTCGTCATCCCACAGCGCGGGACGACCGTGCAGGAGCGCCTGATAGAAGAGCGCCAGCGAGGATGCGTCGGAGATCACGCCTCCGCCGGGCACACCCGCGGCGATGAGGGCGGGATCCCGCCCGATGCCGAGCGCGAGGGCGTTCACCGCGTCCAGCTGGGCGGAGGTGAGCGGCTGACCGAGCGTCGCCTCCGCGAACGCGAGGTCATACGCTCCCACCAGCTCGGCCGGCTCGATGCCGTGTTGCGCAGAGAGAGGCACCCCCAGCTGCATGCGATCGAGCCCGAGGGGATCGAGGATGAGGTGACGCAGGGCTTCGCGATGGTCGAGTCCTGTCGTGCGTCGCACGATCTCGGCGAGCACCCAGTGGGCGGAGACGGGGTGATAGGCGTAGGCCGTGCCCGGCGCGGTCTCGAGGGACGCCGCGGCGAGCTCTGCTGCGCGACGTGCCGGGTCGATGGCGCTGTCGCGGGCCGGCCAGCAGGACGGGATGCCCGCCGTGAACAGGAGCAGCTGCTCGATCGTCACGTCGTGCTTCCCGCCCGCGGCGAACTCCGGCCACAGATCGGCGACGCGGGAGCCGAGATCGAGCGTCCCTGCGCTCGAGAGGTGCAGGATGAGCGAGGCGAAGACGGGCTTGCTCGCCGAGAAGATGCAGAAACGGGAGTCCGCGTCGGCGTGACCCAGCGCGCCCGCATGCACGACGCCGCCGTTCATGGCCAAGGCGTACTGGGCGGCAGGGGCTCCGCTCTCCTCGACCACGCGGGCGAGGGTGGCATCGAGCTCGGAGATTCTCTTCTCGGTGATCACCATGCGGTGCTCCTTTCTGATCGGCTGCGGATCGCGGCGGTGCGCACATGGGTGCCGGCGCCGACGTGTTCGGGGGCGGCGCCGGGGAGGTCCAGCAGCGCGCGGGTGCCGACCGGCACCTGCACCTCGACAGTGAGGACGTCGTCGGCCGCCCGCCAGGACACGGCGATCCGCCCGTGCGGACTCAGGTGCGCCGTGGCGCCCTCGGTGATGTCCTCGTGCGGCCTCGGCGCGACGACGAACTCCGACCAACCGGGGGCGGTGCGACGGAGGCCGCCGATGTTCTGATGCATCCAGTCCGCCACTGCTCCGAACGCATAGTGATTGAACGACGTCATCTCGCCGGGATGGATGCTTCCGTCGGGCAGCATGCTGTCCCAGCGCTCCCAGATCGTGGTCGCCCCCATCCGAACGGCGTACAGCCAGGACGGGGCTTCGGTCTGGCGCAGCAGGGAATACGCGTCGTCGTGCGC
Source organism: Microbacterium sp. MYb64 (assembly GCF_002979495.1). Lineage (NCBI taxonomy): Bacteria > Bacillati > Actinomycetota > Actinomycetes > Micrococcales > Microbacteriaceae > Microbacterium > Microbacterium sp. MYb64. The sequence goes on from NZ_PCOW01000003.1 coordinate 30,404, forward strand.
TCCGACCGCGCTCAGCGCGTGGAGCACGACCGGGGTGCCGACGAAGCCGGTGCCGATCCGATGGCCGTCTGCGCGCACGAGCCGCACCAGTTCGGCCCCTGCCCTCGCCCGCAGGCGGCTCGGGAGCAGATCGAAGTGGAGCGCCAGTGCGTACGCGGTCTGCGAAGGGCGCAGAAGCAGCCCTGATCGGTCGTCGAGGAAGCGCCGCCGGAGCGCCCTGACCACCTCATCGGCCAGGGCGGCCCAACGGCGTGCGTCCTCGTGCCATCCCAGCACCTCTGCGGCCTCGGCGAGGAGCCGGGCCGAACGGGCGAAGTAGGCCGTCGCGACGAAGGCGGGATCGGTGCGCCCGGCAGCCGGGTCATCCGCGGGCGCGCTCGGGTCGAGCCAGTCGCCGAACTGGAAGCCGGTGTCCCACACCCGCTCCGCACCGGCGAGCCGCTGCACCTGTTCGACCCATGCGCACATGCTCGGGTACTGGCGTTCGAGGAGTCCCGCGTCCGCGGTGGCCTCGTAGAGCGCCATCGGCACGATCACCGCCGCATCGCCCCAGACCGCGGCCGGCCGCGGATCGAGCCCTGGCAGGTGCCGCACGTCGTCGGGGACGGGCAGCTCCGGCACGAAGTACGGAACCGTGCCATCTTCCTTCTGCTCCGCGGAGAGGTCTTCGAGCCAGGATCCGAGCAGGCCGGCGCAATCGTAGAGATAGGTCGCGGTGGGTGCGAACACCGCGATGTCGCCCGTCCAGCCGAGGCGCTCGTCGCGCTGGGGGCAGTCCGTGGGGATGTCCACGAAGTTGCCGCGCATGGCCCACACGACGTTCTCGTGCAGCCGGTTCAGCAGCGGATCGGAGCAGGAGAACCACCCGGTCCTCGTCATGTCGGAGTGGACGACGACCGCTTCCAGCGCCCCGGCATCCGGTCCCTCGCCCGGCCAGCCCGTCACTTCGACGTACCGGAAGCCGTGGTAGGTGAAGCGGGGCTCCCAGGTGGTGGCGCCGCGGCCGTCGAGCACCAGGGAGTCCTCCGCCGACGCCGTGCGCAGCGGACGGGTCCCCAGTTCGCCGTCCTCGAGGACCTCGGCGTGCCGCAGCCCGATGCGCGTGCCGGCCGGTCCGTCGACCCGCACCCGGAGCCAGCCCACGAGATTCTGACCGAAGTCCACGAGGGTCCGCCCTGCCGGGGACGTCCAGATCCGCTGGGCGGCGAGCGTCTCCGTGGCCCGGACAGGGGGCGCGCTGGGAGCGACCAGGCGTGCGGAAGGGGCCTCGTGCACCGTCACCGGCCGCCAGCCGTCGGCGGAGGTCCAGTCCACATCGAGGCGCGCGTCCCAGGTCTCGCCGTCGTAGAGCCCCGCGGTGCGGACGGGACCCGAGCGCCATTCCCAGGAACCGTCGGTGCCGTGCACTTCGCGGCGGCCGTCCGAGAAGTCGAGCTCGAGCTGAGCGAGGAATCCGAGCCGGGAGCCGTACACCTCTTCGCGGGCGATCAGCGGGAAGCCCAGTCTGCCGCGGTACCAGCCGTCGGCGAGGAGCGCACCGATCGTCAGGCGGCCCTCCCGTGCGCAGCGGGTCAGGTCGTGGGTCCGGTAGCGCAGCCGGTGGTGGTAGCTCTGCCACCCGGGCTCCAGGAGGGCGTCGTCGATGGGCGCCCCGTCGACGGTCACGGTGTAGAGGCCGTGGGCGCTCGAGCGCAGCCGGGCGCGGACGACCTCGCCGTGGACCTCGTAGATGCGCCGCACGACGGGAGGGGGCTCGGCCGAGGACGTGGTCGGAGCGCCGACGAAGGATCCGACCCATTCGCCCGCTTCGAGCAGGCCCGCCTCCACGAACGACGGCGGGCTCCATCGCGAGACCGTGCCGTCGTCGAAGACGACGCGCACCTGGAGGGAGCGTCGCTCGCCCGAAGTCAGGTCCTGCGCCGGCCAGGGCTCCAGGACTCCGGCAGAGCCGGTGAGCACGAAGACCGCCTCCTCCCCGGCGTCCGCCACACGCAGCTCGCACGAGACGGCCGCAGCCCGGTCGGGGTGGATCGGCCGCGTCCATGACAGTCGAGGCCGGCGCTCGCCGATGCCCAGCACATTCGGTCCGAGGTGCTCGAAGCGGATGGGCGACGGCGCGAGATCATCGCGGACCGGCGCGGTCATCCCTTCACCCCGCCTTCGGTGAGCCCGGCGAGGACGCGGCGCTGGGCGACCAGGTAGACGACGATGAGGGGCAGGCTGGTCATGATCACATGCGCGAACACGAGGTTCCAGTTCAGCGTGGTGGTCGACGCCGATGCGAACGAGAACAGCGTGAGGGGCAGAGTCGCGTTCGCAGAGGTCTTCAGCAGGAGCAGCGCGAAGAAGAAGTCGTTCCACACCTGGATCACCAGGAGCACGCCGCCCACGAACAGCGTCGGCCGCAGCAGCGGCAGCATCACCGAGACGAAGATGCGCAGGCGGTGGGCGCCGTCGATCGCGGCGGCCTCCTCGAGCTCCACCGGGATGCTGCGCACGAAGCCCGTCGTCAGGAAGACGATCAGCCCCATCCTGGTGCCCATCATCATGAGGGCGTATCCGGCGATCGACCCGTCCAGGTGAAGGGTGGAGAGCAGGAAGAGCGTCGGGATCACCGCGGGAGGCAGAAGGATCGAGAGCGAGGTGATGTAGAAGAAGACCTGGAACGAGCGACGGGTGCTGCGCGCATAGCCCCAGGCGGCCATGGCCCCCAGCAGCAGGACGACGACGATCGTCGGCACGGCCACGAGGGCGCTGTTGCGCAGGCCGACGAGATAGTGACCCTTCGTGAAGACCGCGGCGTAGTTCTCCACGAGAGCCCACTGCTCGGGCAGCGCGAGAGACAGGTCCGCCGCCTCCGCCGGTGACTTGAACGAGTTCACCACGAGGAGCCAGAACGGGATGACGATCCACGGAACGGCGAAGAGCGAGATCGCGGTGTATTTCAGGATGAGGCGGAACCGGATCATGCGATCTCCCGTCGACGGAGCCAGGCCACCAGGGGCAGGGCGATCAGCACCACCAGGATCGTGACGGTCAGGCTCAGCGTGCTCGCCGTCCCGAAGTACGACTGCCCGAACTGCTGCTGGACGGCCACGTTGAGGGTCTGCGTCGAGACGCCGGGACCGCCGGAGGTCGTCGACGCGATGATGTCGTACGCGCTCAGGGCTCCGATCAGCGTCGTGACCACGTTGAAGGTGAAGGCCGGTGCGAGAAGAGGGAACACGATGCGCCAGAACCGCTGCGACGGAGAGGCGCCGTCGATCTCCGCGGCCTCGAGCAGGGACGCGGGGATGCTGTTGAGGCCTGCGATGTACACGAGCGTCGCGATACCGGACCATTTCCAGGCGTCGATGAAGGCGACTGTGACGAGAGCGGCGACCGGATCGCCGAGCCATGCGAGGTCGAACCCGGGGACGAACACGCCGATCGCATCGTTGAGCACCCCGTTCGGTGCGACGATCGCGCGCCAGATGTATCCGGCGGCGAGGGGCGAGATGAGCACCGGCAGGAAGAACAGCGAGCGGAAGAAGGCGTTGGCGCGCGTCGTCTCGCGCAGGGCGTTGGCGAGGGAGAGCGCCACGACGTTCTGGATCACCATCGCGATGACGGCGTACACCAGCGTGATGATGATCGCGTTGCTCAGAGTTCCGGATCGCCACAGCAGGATCCAATTGGCGAATCCGGTGAAGCGGATGTCGTTCGAATAGCCGCTCCAGGACGAGAACGCGAACGGCAGGTTCAGCACGAACGGGATGAGGAAGAACAGCACGACCAGGACGAGAGAGGGGAGTGCGAACCAGATCCAGCCCGCTCGGCGGCGAGTGCGGCCCGCCGCCGAGCGGGGCGCCGAGGCGATCACCATCCGGGCAGACCAGCCGCCGTCGACGCCTGCTCGACCGCGGCCTGCACGGTGCGGGCGGCGTCCTCCGGCGTCGTCTGGCGGGCCAGGAGCTTGGAGGTCTCGGTCGCCAGCGCGCCGAATCCCGCGACATTCGAGTTGAAGGCGATGCTGGAGTCGCCTTGATAGGCCGACTGGTAGCTCAGCTGGAGCTCGGAGAAGCCCTTCGGCGTCTTCGCGGTGTCGATCACGGGGAACGAATTCCCGTTGTCGACGAGCTTCTGGTAGCCCGCCCCCGTCGCGTACTCGATGAAGGAGAGCGCGGCCTTCTCCTTGGCGGCGTCGCCGGTCTTGGGCGCGTAGTAGGTGCCCAGGGGCCCGCCCGCCCACGAGGCCACAGGCGACGACGACGACACGGGGACGAAGCCGACGGCCGCCGAGAGGGCGTCAGGGGATCCGCCGGCATCGGCGAGGAGCGACGCGTAGGTGTCGGAGTGCAGTGCGGTCATCGCCGCCTTGCCCTCGAGGACCGCCTTCAGGCCGTCCTCGAACGTCGCGGAGGTGGCGTCCGCATTGAAGCAGCCGCCGTCACGGAGTCCGGCGTACGCCGTCAGGCCCGCGAGGAACGGGCTGCCCGCGGCGTCCAGCGCCTCCTTGTTGCCTCCGATGGCCGCGCCGTACTCGTTGCCCGAGTTGTGATCGGCGACGTAGAGCAGGGGCAGGACCTGGGTGGGCCACACGCTCCCGCCGGACTCCCAGATCGGCGCCACTCCGGCCGGCTTCAGCGCCGTGCAGAGCGTGCTGAGATCGTCGAAGCTCCGTGGCGGCTGGAGGCCGTGATCGGCGAGCACGGCCTTGTTGTAGTAGATCCCGAAGACCGAGGGGAAGCCGGTGACGGCCGCGTACACCGTGCCGTCCAGGGATCCCATGGACGCGTACAGGTCTCCCGATGCCTTGACGAACTCCATCTGGGTCAGATCCTGCATGTTCTTCTCAGGATTGAGCGTGAGCAGGTTGGCGACGGTCGGATGGAACTCGAGCAGGTCGGGTCGATCTCCGGTGGCCCACTTGGTGAGGATGGTCGTCTCGAACGAGTCGGAGGGGACGTCCACGAGCTCGATCGCGATGCCCGTCTTGGCCTCGAAATCCTTGTACAGCTGGAGCAGGGCGGGGGAGTCCGCGGAGTTGTGCCACATCGTCAGCGATGTCGGCTCCGTGCCGCCGTCAGCGGGCGCGGTGCACCCGGCGAGCACGAGGGAGGCGCCGGCGGCTACGGCCCCGGCGAGCAGTACGCGAGTCTTCATTGGTCACTCCGTTGGGTCCAGCGGTCGGGTTTCAAAGATTGACTAGAACGTTCTTCTAGACCGTTCTAGTGGCATAATCTAGGGAAGCCGCCGACTCGCTGTCAAGCATTCGATCCATCGAGTACCGGGGAGGATGAAGAGGGAGTATGACCGACACCAAGCCCGCTGAGCGCAGGCCGACCATCCGCGACGTCGCCGCGCGGGCCCAGGTCTCCACGGCGAGCGCCTCGCTGGTGCTGCGCAAGGCGCCGGGCATCAGCGATGAGACCCGGCAGCGCGTCGAGGCGGCGATGAAGGAACTCGGGTACCGCCCGATGGCATCGGCGCGAGGGATGCGCGGCAAGACGTTCACGCTCGGCGTGCTCGTCTCCGACATCCAGAACCCGTTCTTCGGCATGCTCCTCGACGGCGTCGCGGCCGCCGTGGCCGGATCCGGCTACGAGCCGCTCGTCGGCCCCGCCGGTCCGACGCGCGCGACGCAGAGCAGGATGCTGGAGGCGATGCGGGATCGGCAGATGGACGGACTCGTGCTCATCGCGCCCCATCTGCGGGAGGACGACCTCGAGGACGTGGCCAGGCACATCCCGACCGTCGTGATCGGTCGCCATGGTCCGGCCGACTCCTTCGACACCGTGGCGGGGGACGACGCGCTGGGGTCGCGCCTCATCGTGGACCATCTGGTGGCGCAGGGGCACCAGCGCATCACGTACGTGACGCACTCCGGACCGGATCCGGATGACCACAGGCGCCCCGAACTCGTCCGAGAGCGCGGGTACCTCGATGCCATGCGCGCCCACGGGCTGGACGAGTTCATCGATGTGGTCCCGGCCGAGTGGAGCCTGGAGGGAGGCAGGCGGGCCGGGGAGCTGCTGCGCGGCAGAGACCGACAGCCCACGGCGATCCATGCCGGAGCGGACATCGCGGCCTTCGGCCTCATGGCTGAGCTGTGGACCGACGCCGGCGACCGGAGGCCCGCCCTCGTCGGATACGACAACACGCCCACGGCGGCGCTGCCGCCGGTCGGGCTGAGCTCCGTCGACCAGTCGGGCTTCGAGATGGGGCGTCGTGCCGCCGCGCTGCTTCTGGAGCGGCTCGACGGGCGCACCGAGGCCCGCCATGTGGTGACGACACCGCGGCTCGTCGTCCGTGCGTCGTCCCAGGGCGACGCCCGCTGATCCGGCGGTCCGGCGTGTGGGGCCGGGGCCGGAACCTCCTCGGCGGCTATGATCGATCGAGCACGACGAGCAGGAGAAACGTGGCGAAGAAGACGAAGGACGACACCCCGATCGGGCCGACCGGGCGTCCCTACCAGGGCTTCCCCATCCCTGCTCCGCTGAAGGCGCACGGTCCCGCGCGGATCATCGCCCTCTGCAACCAGAAGGGCGGCGTCGGCAAGACCACGACGTCGATCAACCTCGCGGCAGCCTTCGCCGAGTACGGGCGGAAGGTTCTCGCGGTCGACTTCGACCCGCAGGGCGCGCTCTCGGCGGGCCTCGGGATCCCCACCCACGAGATCCCCACGGTCTACGACCTGCTGCTGGACACCAAGCGCGACGTGCATGAGGCGATCGTCCACACGCACGTCGAGGGGCTCGATCTGATCCCCGCGAACATCGACCTGTCGGCCGCCGAGGTGCACCTCGTCAACGAGGTCGCCCGCGAGACGATCCTCTCCCGCGTGCTGCGCCAGGTGGCGGGGGAGTACGACGTCATCCTCATCGACTGCCAGCCCTCGCTGGGCCTGCTCACGGTGAACGCCCTCACGGCGGCGCACGGCGTGCTCATCCCGCTGGAGTGCGAGTTCTTCGCCCTGCGCGGTGTCGCGCTGCTCATCGAGACGATCGACAAGGTGCGCGACCGCCTCAACCCCTCGATCACCCTCGACGGCCTGCTCGCGACGATGTACGACGCGCGGACCCTGCATTCCCGCGAGGTGCTGGAGCGCGTGGTCGAGGCGTTCGGCGACGACGTGCTGGAGACCGTGATCGGGCGCACCGTCAAGTTCCCCGACGCCTCGGTGTCGGGCGTGCCGATCACCGAGTTCGCGCCGGAGCACCCCGCCGCACAGGCGTACCTGCGACTGGCCCGGGAGCTGGTCGCTCGTGGCGCCGTCGCCTGACGCGATCCCCGAGGACGCCCCGATCCCTGAACCCGAATCCGGGTTCCGTGTGTCCCTGTCGAACTTCGACGGGCCGTTCGACCTGCTGCTGAACCTCATCTCGAAGCACGAGATGGACATCACAGAGGTGTCGTTGAGCAGGGTCACCGACGATTTCATCGCGTACCTGCGCGAACTCGGACCTGACGAGGACCTCGACGAGACGAGCGAGTTCCTCGTCGTCGCGGCGACCCTGCTGGACATGAAGGTCGCAGGGCTCCTGCCGCAGGGGGAGCTGGTGGACGCCGAGTCCGTCGCGCTCCTGGAAGCCAGGGATCTGCTGTTCGCGCGGCTGCTGCAGTACCGGGCGTTCAAAGAGGTGTCGACCTGGTTCGCACGCAGCCTGCAGTACGAGGACCGGCGTCACGCCCGCGCGGTGCGGTTGGACGAGAAGCACCGCGCGCGCACGCCGGAGCTGGTGTGGACGCTCAGCGCGGCCGACTTCGGCACGCTCGCCCTGCTCGCGTTCGCGCCGAAGGAGATCCCCACGGTCGGCCTCGACCACCTGCACGCGCCGCTCGTCAGCATCCGGGAACAGGCCGCGATCGTGGTCACGCTGCTGCGCAGCCGGGAATCCGTGACTTTCCGTGAGATCGTGGCAGGGGCCCTGGAGCCAGGAGTCGTGGTGGCGCGCTTCCTCTCCGTGCTGGAGCTGTACCGGCACGCGGCGCTCTCCTTCGAGCAGCTGGAGCCGCTCGGCGAGCTGACCCTGCGATGGTCGGCCGAGCAGTGGACCGACGAGATGCTGGCGACGTTGGGAGCCGACTATGACCGATGACACCACGACCGATGACACCGAGCAGCCGCTCACGGAGAAGCTCGAGGCGATCCTGCTCATCATCGACGAGCCGCACAGCCTCGTCTCCCTCGCCGCCGCCGTCGGCGCCCCCGTGCCTGCGGTGCGGCAGGCGATCGAGTCCCTCGTCGACGAGTACGACGGCCGGGGACAGGGCCCGCGGCGCGGCTTCGAGTTGCGCGAGGTCGGCGGAGGCTGGCGGCTCTACGTGCGCGAGGACTACGACGACCTCGTCGCGGACTTCGTGGGCGGGCAGGCTCCGGCACGACTGTCGCAGGCGGCGCTCGAGACCCTCGCGGTGATCGCGTACAAGCAGCCGGTCACCCGCAGCCAGGTCGCCTCGATCCGCGCTGTCAACGTCGACTCCGTGGTGCGCACGCTCGTGGGGCGCGGGCTCATCACCGAGCTCTTCCAGGACTCCGAGACCGGTGCGATCAACTACGGCACGACGGACGCGCTGCTGCAGAACCTCGGCATCAACTCGCTCGACGAGCTGCCGCCGATCTCGCCGCTGCTCGACGACGGCTCAGAAGGATTCAGCGAAAGGGCATGATGTCGACCGAAACACCCCCTGCCGGTTTCTCAGAGAACGGCGTGCGCCTGCAGAAGGTGCTCGCGAACGCGGGCGTCGCATCGCGGCGCGTGATCGAGCAGTACATCGTCGAGGGACGGATCCGCGTGAACGGATCCGTCGTCACCGAACTCGGCCGGCGGATCGACCCGGAGAACGACCTGGTCGACGTGGACGGCACGGCCGTGCAGCTCGACACCGGCAAGCGCTACGTCATGCTGAACAAGCCCACCGGCGTGGTCTCCTCGATGAAGGACGAGAAGGGGCGGGCGGATCTGCGCCGCTTCACCAAGGACTACGAGGAGCGGCTCTACAACGTCGGGCGCCTGGACGCCGAGACCAGCGGGCTGCTCATCCTCACGAACGATGGCGACCTCGCCCACGTGCTCGCGCACCCCTCCTTCGGCGTGACCAAGGTCTACATCGCCAAGGTCGAGGGCGTCGTCACCGCGCAGACGATCGCGAAGCTCACGAAGGGCATCGAGCTCGAGGACGGGCTGATCGTCGCCGACAAGGCGCGCCTGCTGGACTCGTCCGCGGGATCCAGCCTCGTCGAGCTCACCCTGCACTCAGGGCGCAATCGCATCGTGCGCCGGATGCTGGCGGCGGTCGGGCATCCGGTCACCGAACTCGTGCGGCGTCAGTTCGGCCCGCTGCACCTGGGAACGCTCCCTGCGGGGAAGTCCCGCGAACTGACTAAAATCGAACTCGGCGCGCTTCTGACCCTGTCGCGCCAGGATTCCCCTGCGGAGGGCGCCTCGGATGCGCCGGCGGCCGACCGGGGAGACGCGCAGGAGAACGAGTGAGCGACACGAGCAGGACGCCGAACGAGCGTGCCGCGCGGCTGTCCGGAACCATCCGGATCGTCGGCGCGGGGCTTCTCGGCGCCAGCATCGGGCACGCCCTGACCGCGAAGGGCGTCGACGTCGCCCTCGCCGACACCTCGCCCGCGCAGCTGCGGCTCGCGATCGACTACGGCGCGGGCCGCGCCGCCCGGGAGGACGACGCCCCCTCGCTCGTGGTCGTCGCCGTCCCGCCGGACGTGACGGCGGATGTCATCGAGGCAGAGCTGGCGCGATTCCCGGACGCCGTGATCACCGATGTCGCGAGCGTCAAGCTCGAGCCGCTGCGCGTGCTCCGCGAGCGCGGCGTCGACCTGACCCGGTACATCGGATCCCATCCGCTGGCCGGTCGCGAGCGCGGGGGAGCAATCTCGGCGCGCGCCGACATCTTCATCGGCCGACCGTGGGTGGTCTGCCGCGACGAGGAGACCCGCGCGGCGGATCTCGCGCTCGTCGAAGGCCTGGCTCTCGACCTCGAGGCGATGCCGCTGGAGATGACTCCGGAGGAGCACGACCGCGCGGTCGCGCTGACCTCGCACGTTCCGCAGGTCGTCGCGAGCCTGCTCGCCGCCCGCCTCGCCGACGCCGAGGACGGCTCGCTCCGCCTCGCCGGACAGGGCGTGCGCGACACCACGCGCATCGCCGCCTCCGCCCCCGAGCTGTGGGTGCAGATCCTCGGCGCGAATGCGGCGCCCGTCGTCTCGGTGCTCGATGCGCTCGCGGCGGAGCTCGCCGAGGTCGCCGACGCGCTCCGCGACCCCGACCGCACCGGGTCCCGGCGCACGGTCGCCGAGGCGATCCGGCACGGGAACGAGGGCGTCGAGCGGCTGCCGGGCAAGCACGGCCAGAACCGCCGGTTCGAGTCGTTCGTCGTGATGATCGACGACACCGCCGGCCAGCTCGGCCGTCTCTTCGGCGAGCTCGGCGAGCTCGAGGTGAACGTCGAGGACCTGCGCCTGGAGCACTCGCCTGGCGCGCAGTTCGGCCTGGCGGAGATCAGCGTGACGCCGGCCGCCCTCCGCGGCGCGGTCGAGGGTCTCGAGGCCAGGGGATGGCGGATTGCGAGCATGCCCGATGACTGAGTCGTTCATCGTCGCGATCGACGGCCCTGCCGGATCCGGCAAATCCAGCGTGTCCAAGGCCGTCGCACGACGCCTCGGCTACGGCTTCCTGGACACGGGCGCCGCGTACCGCGCGCTGGCCTGGCACGTCCTGGACCGCGGCGAGGACACCGCCGACGAGGCTGCGGTGCTGGCCGCTGCCGCCGACTTCCCGTTCGCACAGGGGCTCGACCCCGACGACCGTCTCGTGCACGTCGGAGCGACGGACGTGACGGACGCGATCCGCGAACCGCGGGTCTCGGGCGCCGTGAGCGGCGTGGCACGCGTGCCCGCCGTGCGCGAGCAGGTGAACGACGCGTTCCGCCGGATCGCGCGAGAGGCCGAATACCCCGCCGTAGTGGTGGAGGGGCGCGACATCACGACCGTGGTCGCCCCGGACGCCCCCGTGCGGATCCTGCTCACCGCGGCTCCCGAGGTGCGCGCAGCGCGCCGGGCCGCGGAGCTCGACGCGGAGGATGCGGGGGCGGTCGCCGCCGCTCTGCATCACCGCGACGCCAAGGACAGCGCGGTGGTGGACTTCCTCACCGCCGCGGAAGGAGTCGAGGTCGTGGATTCGACCGACCTCGACTTCGAGGAGACCATCGATGCCGTGATCGCGGTGATCGAGCGACGTGCGCCCGGAGCGCAGCGAGGAGCCGACAATGGCTGACGAAGAAGAATACGAGGGCGGCGAAGACCGCCTCGCGGAGAAGCTGGACGCGATGGACGAGGAGCTCGTCGAGTCGCGCGCCGCGACCCTGCGTGCGGGCCTCGAGGACTACGACCTGGACGATGAGGACGCCGAGCTGCTCGCCGGCCTCGTCGAGGGCGAGGACGGGATCCAGTTCCTGCCCGCCCTTCCCGTCGTCGCGATCGTGGGACGGCCGAACGTCGGCAAGTCCGCGCTCGTGAACCGGATCCTGGGCCGTCGCGAGGCCGTCGTGGAGGACACCCCCGGGGTCACGCGCGACCGCGTCACGTACAAGGCCGAGTGGATGGACCGGCGCTTCACGCTGGTCGACACCGGTGGCTGGGAGCCCGACGCGAAGGGCATCGACCGGTCGGTCGCCGCGCAGGCCGAGGTCGCGATCGACCTCAGCGACGTGGTGCTGTTCGTCGTCGACGCGATGGTCGGAGCCACCTCGACCGACGAGCACGTCGTCAGGCTGCTGCGCAAGAGCGGCAAGCCGGTCTTCCTCGTCGCGAACAAGATCGACGACGCCCGGCAGGAGCCGGAGGCCGCCGCGCTGTGGAACCTGGGCCTCGGCGAGCCGTACCCGGTGTCCGCGATCCACGGACGCGGTGTCGCAGACCTCCTCGACGCGATCATGGAGAAGCTGCCCGAGGTCTCCGCCGTCGCCAAGGGCGAGATCGGCGGACCCCGCCGCGTCGCGATCCTGGGCCGGCCGAACGTGGGCAAGTCCTCGCTGCTGAACAAGGCCGCGGGGGAGGAACGCGTCGTCGTCAACGAGCTCGCGGGCACCACTCGCGACCCCGTGGACGAGGTCGTGGAGCTGGGCGGCAAGCTGTGGCGCCTCGTCGACACCGCCGGCATCCGCCGCCGCGTGCACCTGCAGCAGGGCGCGGACTTCTACGCGTCGCTGCGCACGTCGACGGCGCTGGAGAAGGCCGAAGTGGCCGTGGTCGTGCTCGACGTGAGCCAGCCGATCAGCGTGCAGGACCTGAACATCATCGACATGGTGCTCGAGTCGGGCCGCGCGCTCGTGCTCGCGTTCAACAAGTGGGACCGCTTGTTCGACGACGACATGGAGAACCAGGACCGCCGCCGGTACCTGGAGCGGGAGATCGAGCAGGACCTGGCGCATGTCGCCTGGGCCCCGCGCGTGAACATCTCGGCGAAGACCGGCCGGCACCTGGACAAGCTCGTCCCGGCGCTGGAGACGGCGCTGGAGAACTGGGACCGCCGGATCCCGACCGGCAAGTTCAACGCCTTCCTCTCCGAGCTCGTCGCCGCCCACCCGCACCCGCTGCGGGGCGGCAAGCAGCCGAGGATCCTGTTCGGCACGCAGGCGACCACGCGTCCGCCGACATTCGTGCTGTTCACGACCGGCTTCCTCGACCCCGGCTACCGCCGGTTCATCCAGCGGCGCCTGCGCGAGCTGTACGCCTTCGAGGGCACCCCGATCGTGATCAACATGCGGGTGCGCGAGCGCCGGCAGCGCTGACGGTTACGGCGCCGACCTCAGGGTCGGCGCCGCAACGATCCGCCGCACGGAGCCATCCGTCGACGGCGTGTGAAAGGGTGGAGGGGTGACGATCGTTCCCCCGGAACCCGGTGAACCTCGGCGCCCCCAGGGGCCGCTGAACAGCGGCGATGCCTGGGTGGTGGCGCCGACGGGGGAGCGGTACTGGGGCCGCTACGGCGCAGCGGGGCTGCTCGCCCACGATCGCGAGCGCGGCGTGCTGCTGCAGCACCGGGTCGCCTGGAGTCACCATGGCGGCACCTGGGCACTGCCCGGCGGGGCGCTGCACGAGGGCGAGTCCGCCCGTGAGGGCGCGATCCGCGAGGCGCAGGAGGAGGCCGGCGTGCCGGACGGTGCCGTCAGAGCGCAGTTCGAGAGCGTGCTGGACCTCGGGATCTGGAGCTATACGACCGTAGTCGCCGACGTGGTCACGCCGTTCGAGCCCGTGATCAGCGATCCGGAGAGCCTGGCGCTGCAATGGGTCCCGGTCGACGAGGTGGACCACCGCGCGCTGCACCCCGGCTTCGCCGAGGCGTGGCCCGAGCTGCGGGCGCTGCTGGACGTGCGGCCGGTGGTCGTTGTGGACGCCGCGAACGTGGTCGGATCCGTGCCGGACGGCTGGTGGAAGGACCGCGCGGGAGCGACCGCGCGCCTTCGCGACCGATTGGACGCGTGGGCTCGGCGCGGAGTTTCGGCGGAGCGGGTCGCGCTGGATTCGACGCGCTGGCACCCGCGGGTGGTGCTCGTCGCCGAAGGCGCGGCGCGAGAGGTCGCCGACCCCGCCGACAGCGCCGACGTGGCGTGCGCGGTCGAGATCGTGCGTGCCCCCGCGGAGGGCGACGACGCGATCGTCGACGTCGCGGGCGAGCGCGTGGCGGCGGGCGACCGGGTGTTCGTCGTCACGAGCGACCGCGGCCTGACCGCGCGGATCGAGGCGCTGACGGGTGACGGCGGTCCGGCCGAGGTGCAGCCCGTGCGCTGGCTGCTCGATCAGCTGCCCGAGGAGTAGTACCGGCAGGGCTCAGACGAACATGACGCGTCGTGGCGCACGGTCGTCGTAGGCGCGACCGATCGGACTCGTCCAGCGCAGCGTTCCATCGGAGAGCTGATGTGCGGTCCAGCGATGACCCGCATCGATATCGGGATGCTTGAGCGCGTGATGCCCTGGACAGAAGTCGCTGAGGTTGGTGATCTCGGTGAGCCCGCCCAGGGCGTAGTCCTCGTTGTGATCGATGTCGCAGCGGCGGGCGGGCGTGTGGCATCCCGGGAAGCGGCAGCGCTGGTCCCTCGCCCTCAGGAACCGCTTCATCGCGGTGGTCGGCGTGTAGCGGTCGACCTTCGTGACCATTCCGGCGTCATCCAGGAACAGCCGGTTCCATCCGCTGGCGCGACGGGCGAGATCGCGGGCGATGTCGGGATGCAGCGGACCGTGTCCGTCGAGCTCGGCGAGCCGATCGTCCTCCCCGGCGAGGGTGCTGCCGGCGATGGTCACCTGTACCGTCGCGGTGATCCGATCCAGGCCGGTGCCGAGCACTTCGGAGGGCGTCGCGGCGAGCAGCAGGTCGATGAAGGTGTCGGCCTCGATCTCGCGACGAGTCCGGCCGTCCGCTGCGACGAACTCGGGCCGGGCGTCGGGCGCGACCGTGGCGGCGACGGCCGTGGCGAGACTGCGGAGGCGATCCATGATCGCCACGGCGTAGACCTCTGGCAGCACGGCCGTCAGCAGTGCCAGCCCGTCGTCGAGGGGGCGGATCGTGATCTGACGCTCGGACGCCGCCCTGGCGTGGCGCTCCCGGATGCTATCCCCGGCGAGCGCGGCCGCGATCTGCCGAGCGTGCGGCCGCGTGCGCGCCGGTGTCTCATGCTCGGCGATGGTGAGGGCGGCGGTTTCATACACCGTGAGCGTCTCGGCGTCGAGGTGGCCGTTGAGCACCGCCTCGCGAACGGGAGCGGCCGCGGCGACCAGCACGCGGACGTGCTGGGCCGTGATGTCACCCTGCCGCAGGGCACGACGCAGCGCGGGGAAGAACTCGCTCAGAGCGGCCGCATCGTTGAAGCCGAGCTCGGCGGCGGTCTTGGAGATGTGCCCGGCGGCCGAGTACTCCGCGATCATCGACCGGCGGATCATGTCGCGGTGCTGGGGATCGGCGCGGACGTCCGCGTCGAAGAGCTCCTCCCGAGCGGCCAGCAGTTCGGACGCCTCGCCCTCGAGCCGTGCGATCTCGGCCCGCTTCGCCACCCACGCATCCAGCAGCGCGCCGCGAGCTGCGACGGGAGGGAGCGGGGCATCGGTCATGCTCCCAGTATAGAACAGAGCTTCGATCACAGGAGGGGGTGTGGAAAACTTTTCCCCCTGATCACAGGCGAATTCTCGATCACCGGTCGCTGTGGTCCCCGCCCTGATCGCGCCCGCGCAGCCGGTCGATGTCGCGGCGTTCGCGCTTGGTCGGACGACCTGCTCCGCGGTCCCGCAGACCGGCGGCGGCCATCGGATCCCGCGGTGGCGTGCGATCCTCGGCGGCGACGGCCGCGAGGGGAGCACCGACGCGCTTGACCAGGGTCTGGCGGACGATCAGGATCCGATCGAATCCGCTGATCCTGATCCGCAGCTCGTCGCCGATCTTCACGGTCTGCGCGGCCTTGACCCGATCGCCGTTGAGCCGCACGTGGCCGGCGCGGCACGCGGTCGTCGCGGCGGAGCGGGTCTTGAACACCCGCACGGCCCAGAGCCAGCTGTCGATGCGGACGGGACCACTGGCCCAGGGATCCGTGTTCATGCGAGCGACTCCGTGCCTCGGTCGACGGCATCGGCGCGAGCGTCGGCCGGTGCCGGGCCGTTCTCGCCGCGGCGCAGGGCCAGGAGCGCGCCGGCGACGATCAGCCCTTGCCCGATCGTGTACGTGGCCATGACGGCGGGGCTCGTCCAGTCGGGCATCGCGTCGGGAAGGAACAGGCGGAAAGCCAGGATCGAGTCGCTCGAGAGGAAGAAGACGCCACCCCAGGCGATCGTCGCGCGGCAGCGCACCGAGGTCGCGGCCGTCCCGGCGAGCACAATGCCGTACGCGGCGACCGCCGCGAACAGGGAACCGGTGTGCGGCCCGAGCACGGCGATCATGAACAGCCACCACAGCACGTAGACGACGGTCCACAGTGGCAGCCGGCGCACGCGCAGATGGCGGAGGAACAGCAGGATGTAGGCGACGTGCGCGAGGGCGAAGAAGCCCAGCATGAGCGGCAGCTCCGGCGCGAACGGGAAGAACAGCCCCGCCTCGTCGCCGAGCCAGGAGAAGAGCAGCGCGACCGCCAGGAGCACAGCAGCGCCCCGTGGCGCCAGACTCTTCCAGGCGAGCACCACGGGGATCGCGAGCAGGGGCATCAGCAGCGCCTTCGTCGGAACCGCGAGCGGGCTCCGGACAGCGAGCGCGATCACATGGACCAGGGCGACGACGATGTACGGCGCGAACGGCCACAGGGCGCGAAGTCGGGTGCGGCTCTGCATCCCTCCATCGTAGGAGCGAGAGGACGCGCGGCTCGCCGTGGCATCGGCGGTCACCGCTATCCCGCGAGGTCGAGGCTGACCAGGGGGCGTCCTGACCGCAGCTCGCCGACGACCGAGAACCCCGCGGCGAGGAAGGTCGACAGTGCTCCATGGAACAGCTCGTTCGGCGACACCTTCACCGCAGCCGTGTCGACGGGGTAGCCCTCGACGACGCGGGCGCCGGCTTCGCGGGCGTAGTCGACGGCGGCCGCGAGGAGGGCGGCGTTCAACCCCTGCCCGCGATGATCGCGTCGCACGGAGAAGCACGTCACCGCCCACACGGCGTCGTCCTCGAGCGGTAGCTGCGTGGCGGCCACGATCGCTCGGGTGTACGCGAGCCTGGCTTGTCCCGGGCGCGGGCCGATCCGGATCCAGCCCGCGGCCTCCCCGTCCCGGTACGCGACGATGCCCGGCGGGGGACCGGTCGCGATCTCGTCCCGGAGGATCCCGACCCGCTGATCCTTCGTCGTGGCGTTCCAGTCCTTGTTGCGCAGCACCGGCCATACGCACTGGCACGAGGCGCCGTCGCCGCCTCCGGTGAGCGTGCGCTGCACGTCCTCCCACTCCGTGAGCGTCGCTGCCTTCGTCGTGATCGCTGACATGGTCCGACCCTACGCGGCGGTTCGGACAGCGGCGCGGAACGGGGGACTTCACCCGCCCAGCGCGGTGGTCGGGTCGGTGCGGGCGGCTCGGACTGCGGGATAGAGGCCTGCGACGGCGCCGATGAGGAGCGTGGCCCCGATCGCGATGGCGAGGGTGACGGGTGGGATGGCGACTGGCCATCCTCTGAGCAGGGCGAAGCCTGCGGTCACCGCCACACCGAGGGCGGCGCCGAGGACTCCGCCCAGTGCCGAGAGCAGCAGCGCCTCGGAGAGGAACTGCGTGCGGATGTGGCCCCGAGTCGCGCCGAGCGCGCGTCGCAGGCCGATCTCGCGGCGGCGTTCCAGCACGGAGATGATCATCGTGTTCGCCACTCCGATGCCGCCGACGAGCAGCGCGACGGAGCCGAGCCCGACGAGAAGACCGGTGAACGCCTGGTCCGCGGCGTTCTTCGCGGCGAGGGCATCGGAGGGACGGGACACGGTGACCTGGTCGGGTGCCTGCGGGCTGACGGTACGACCGAGACGGGTGCGCACCGACTCCACGGCCGCGTCCGATGATCGTTCGTAGACCATGGTCGGGCTTCCGTCGTAGCCGAACTGCGCGTGGGCGATCGGCATGCCGATCAGGGCGGACGTGTCCAGTTCGGGCGCGAGAGGGACGGCCTCGAGAATGCCGACCACGGTGAAGTACCGGCCGCCGAGCCACACCTGCGCTCCGGGGGAGGCCACTCCCAGTCTTTCGGCCGCCTTCGCGCCCAGCACCACGGCCGGGAAGTTCGCGGTGGCGGCGTTCAGCCATGATCCGGCCGCGAGTCTCGCTCCTGTGGTGCCTGGCAGCCGCAGGTCGGCCGCCCGCACTGTGATTCCGCCGGTCTCGGACGGATCCGTCAGATGGCTGCGATAGACGCTCACGGACAGGTCGCCGTAGCCGCTGGCGCTCTCGACGCCGTCGAGCATCCCGACCTTCGCGATCGTGTCCGGAGGGAGCTTCGTATCCTGACCGAAGACGCTCTTCCCCGCCTGGGCGGTCAGCAGGTTGGTGCCGAGGCTCGCCAACTGGGCGTTGAGCTTCGCCTGGCTCGATGCGGAGATGCCGACGACGGCGATCATCGCGGCGATCCCGATGGCGATGCCCAGCGCCGACAGGATCGCGCGAGCAGGCCGGGTGCGAAGGCCCACGGTGCCCAGGCGCACGGCGTCCCTCGCGAGCAGTCGCGAGCGGGAACGCGGTGGGGGCGCTGAGGGGTTCGCGGCCGTGGTCGTGGCGGCGTCCGCCGGTGCCGTTGTGATGCTCATGCGATCGACCTGCTCGCCGAATCGGAGAGCACGCGGCCATCGCGGATCGCGATCCGTCGAGGCAGTCGCTCCGCCAGCTCCGCGTCGTGGGTGATGACCACGACGGTGGTTCCCCGGGCA
Source organism: Microbacterium sp. MYb64 (assembly GCF_002979495.1). Classification (NCBI taxonomy): domain Bacteria; kingdom Bacillati; phylum Actinomycetota; class Actinomycetes; order Micrococcales; family Microbacteriaceae; genus Microbacterium; species Microbacterium sp. MYb64. The sequence continues at coordinate 48,776 of NZ_PCOW01000003.1, forward strand.
TTGATCTCGTGCAGCAGCTCGATGATCCTCGCCCCGGCCATCGAGTCGAGGTTGCCGGTCGGTTCGTCGGCCAGCAGCAGTGGCGGTTCGCCGATCATCGCCCTGGCGATGGCGACGCGCTGCCGCTCTCCGCCGGAGAGCTGGTGCGAACGATGGCCATGCCGATGGCCGAGCCCCACGCGGTCGAGCACAGCGCGCGCACGCTCCCGTCGCTCAGGCCGCGGGATTCCCGCATAGAGCAGCCCGTCCGCGACATTGTCCAGAGCGGTCACGCCCTCCGCCAGGTGGAATTGCTGGAAGATGAAACCGATTCGATGGGCGCGCAGCGCCGAGAGGGCACGATCCGAGAGGCTCCTCACATCCACGCCTTCGATGAGTGCCGTGCCGGCGGTGGGCCTGTCGAGCGTGCCGATCAGGTTGAGCAGGGTCGACTTGCCGGAGCCGCTCGGGCCGACGATCGCGACGAATTCGCCCTCGCGGATGGTCAGGTTCACTCCGGCGCAGGCGAGGGCGGGGGGTTCGCCGTAGCCGCGCTCGACGTCACGGAGCACGATGATGTCGCTCATGATCCTGGCACCACGACTTTCTGTCCTTCGTCGATCCCCGGTCCGGTGATCTCGACGCGCCCTCCGGCGAACAGGCCGGTCGTCACAGGGACGCGTGTGGTCTTGCCGGACCGGGGATCGACGATCTCCACTCCGAAACGGTTCCCGTCGAGCGCCTGGAGCGCTCCGACGGGGACGGAGAGCACGTTCTCGCGGGCCTCCGACGGGAAGTTCACGGTCACGCTCGCCTGCTGCAGGGGGCCGACCGAAGACGGGTCGGAGAGGGCGACCACCACCGGGATCACCACCGTCTTGCCTGCGCCGCTCTCCTTCTCGGTCGGTACACCCACCGAGGCGACCGTGCCGTCTGTGGACTTGCCCGAGGGTAGATCGATGGTGACCTTGCCGCCGACCGTCGCGAGCTGCTGGTCGGCCAGTTTGAGATCGACATCCACCTTCTTGTCGAGCGCTGTGACCCCGAGCACAGGTGAGCCAGGGCCGAGCTGCGCGCCGACCGTCGCTTTCGCGGCGGCGACCCGGACATCGCCGGCGGAGAACGCGACGCGGCCGAGGTCGATGACGCCGGTCTTCTCCTGACCGGTGGCCTTCTGCCAGGCCCGGATGGCCTCGGCGGTGCGCGCGGTGAACTCCTCATCCGGTTCGCGGGAGAAATAGCCGAGTGCGGCAAGGCTGCGCTCGAGCTGTGCGACATCCGGACCGTTCGACATCCCCTCCTCGAAGGCCCGCCACGCCGGGAGATCGCCGTGGAACAGGAACACGGGGACATTGTCGACGGCGAAGAGCGCCTGGCCGAGGGCGATCTGCGTGCCGGGGGCCGGCAGCGAGGTGATGACTCCGCCGACCCCGCTCACGATGTCTCGGGCGCCCGCGTAGGCGAGCGTGCCGGTCGACTTCGTCGTTCCGGTGAGCGTGCCCCGCTCGATCGGCGCTGATTCGACGTGCAGGGTCTTCTTGACGGGCGGCGGAGAGGAAGGCGTCGCGCCGAAGGCATAGGCCCCGGCGCCGGCGCCGAGGAGAACAACCACTCCGGCGGCAGCACCGGCGATCGCCCGCCGACGTCGCCGCTTTCTGCGTGCGAGGTCGACCTGGGTTCCCGGTGCGGGCGCCGAATCGTGCTCTGCGGCTTCGGCCGCTGAGGTCGTCTCAGCCATTGGGTCGCGCGCTTCCACTGTCGGCGTCGCCCGCGCCAGGCAGACACTTCTTGAGCACCTCCGGGGGGACGTCCATCGGCATGGCCGCCGTGCTTCCGTTCTTCGGGTCCGGCATGTCGATGCCGTTCTCGCGGAAGCACTTCGCGCTCTTCAGCGCCTCCTCCTGCAGCTGCTCGTCCGTCTTGCCTTCGTCGCCGGGGGCGGCGGGAGGATTGCCGAGCTTCTCCCGGCATTTGGTGCTCGCCTTGTCGAAGGCGGCGGCGTTCGATTGATCGATCGTGACGCCGAGACCGCCCTTGCTGGGATCTGGGAAATCGAGACCCTCGCCGCGCATGCACCGGGCGAACGCGAGTTGCCAGTCGTCGAAGCTCTGGGCTTCGGCTGAGGGCCTCTCGGCTCCGTCGCTGCTCGGCTGGCCGCCGCCTCCGGCGCTGCAGCCCGACAGGATGGCGATCGTCAGGGGCACAGCAGCCAGGGCGGCCAGCGCGACACGCGACCTCTTCGTGAGGAACATGGTCTCTCCTTTCGGAGCAACTCCCGTTGGCGTTGCTCTTCTGGAACCAGTTCAGCGAACTGCCCGTTGTGACCGCGTTAAGGCGCTTCTTTAGGTTTTGCTGACGTCGCGGGCGGGATAAGGGTGAAGGTCACGGTGAGCCCGCCCCGCGGGTTCGCGACGATGGCGAGTCCGGCGCTGTGGACCTCGGCGACGCTGGCGACGATCGCCAGTCCGAGCCCGTGGTGCCGATGTCCGCCCGTGCGGCCCGTGCCGCGCACGAACGGTTCGGTGAGCGAAGCGACGGTGCTCGTCGTCACGACGGGACCCGTATTGGCGACCTGCACCTGCGCGCCGTTCGAGCGATGGCCCGTTGTCAGCCGGAGCGTGCCGTCCTCGATGTTGTGACGGAGGGCGTTCTGGACCAGGTTCGCCACCGCCCGATGCAGGAGCACCGGATCTCCCAGGGCTTCCGCCGGTTCGAGATCCGTCTCCACCCGCACGCCGGAGGAGGCGATCTCCTCACGGAGGTCCTGCAGCACGTCCGCCGCGATCCGCGCGAGGTCGATCTTCTCGTTCCGAGTTCCCCTTGCACCGATCTCGGCGAGGGTGAGCAGCGAATCGACGGTCTCGATGTTGCGCCTGTTCGTCTGATAGACCCGTTCGGCAACCCTCCGAAGCGACTCCGTGTCGAGGTCGGGATCGGCCAGCGCGACTTCCAGCATCGTCTGGTTGGTCGCGAGCGGGGTGCGCAGCTCATGGGAGGCGTTAGCCGCGAACCTGCGGTGGGACTGGAACGCTCCGTCGAGCTTCTCCAGCATGTCGTCGAAGGTGTCGGCGAGGTCGTGCACCTCGTCGCCTGGCCCCCGCATTCCGATGCGGTGATCGAGCGCTCCCGTCGCCGCGAGCTTCGCGGCGGAGTTGATCTCGGTGAGCGGACGCAGCACCCGTCCTGCGATCACCCAGCCGAGGACCGCGCCGATCACGGCGAGCACCACGAGGGCCAGGATCGAGATGGTGAGCAGGGTGTTCAGGATGTCGGAGGCGCTCGTGAGCTCAAGCGCGGCAGTGGAGTCGACGCCGGTGGGCAGTGGCGTCGCCGGGGCCGCGTTGAGTGGCGGAGAGGACGGGTCCGAGGCTTCCAGCGTGTCCGCGGGCAGGATCGCATACGTCGGCACGTAGCGCATGAAGACGTAGATCGTTCCGAGCATCACCGCGCCGCTCGCCGTCAGGAGAGTCGCGTACGTGAGGGTCAGCCGGGCACGGATCGTCATCCGCGGCCGCCACAGAGGCACGCTCCGCGACACGGACCGGTCAGCCACGAGAGCCATCGAACCGGTAGCCGCAGCCCGGCACGGTCTGGATCATCCACGGTTCGCCCAGCTTCTTGCGAAGCGTCGAGATGGTCACCCTGATCGTGTTGGTGAACGGGTCGGCATTCATGTCCCACGCCTTCTCGAGCAGCCGTTCGGCGCTGAGCACCCCGCCGTCCGCCCGCATGAGCAGCTCCAGCACGGCGAACTCCTTCCGGCTCAGCCTCACGCGCCTGCCGTTCCTCGTCACCTCGCGCCGGAACGAATCGAGTCGCACTCCGCCGTCGGCAAGGGTCGGGGGTGCGGCCGGCTGATTGCGGCGCTCGAGGGCTCGCAATCGTGCAACGAGCTCGGGGAAGTCGAACGGCTTCGCCACGTAGTCGTCAGCGCCCAGCTCGAACCCCGTGACCTTGTCGTCGAGGGTCCGCGCTGCGGTCAGCATCAGCACGCGCACCTGAGGATGCTCGGCCACGATGCGCCCGCACACCTGGTCGCCATGCACACCCGGGATGTCCCGGTCGAGGACGATGACGTCGTAGTCGTTGATCGTGACGTACTCCAGAGCGGCGTCGCCGTCGTGCACGACATCGGCCGCGATGCCCTCCCGGCGCAGCCCGGTTTGGATCGCGTCGGCGAGAAACGGCTCGTCTTCGACGATCAATACACGCACCGCTCCTCCAAAGTTCGCGCCGGTCGGCTCCTGCAAAGCCAAGCACGGCGACCATAACGTTGGCGTAAAGCACTTCGGCGCGGAGATCCGCCCGGAGGCTCAGCGAAGCCTAGCTCCAGTCCACGAGTGCGGAGCGGTAGAAGCCGATGCCGCGGGCGCTCCAGATGCGCGGGTGCAGGGACAGGCGATCGCGATACTCGTCCCAGACGCCCTCCTCGGCCGGCGACCAGGCGCGTTCCGCGAAGCCGGGGAGCCGGGTGGTCAGCAGCAGCTGCATCTCCTCCGTGTCGGTGATCGTGTCCGCCCACATGGTCGCCTCGACGCCGGCGATGCGTTCCGGTCGCAGTCCTGCGAAAGCCGTCGCCGGATCCCATTCATAGAACTCGCGCAGGGTGCGGGGCGAGTACACGTCGAGACCGAGATGGGGGCGGCGCACGGTCTGCGCATCGTCGAGCGAGGGCTCGGCATGCGGGGTGTCGAAATAGGCGACCCGCGTGGGGGATACGAGGATACCGGCGCCCTGCTCCTGCGCCCGCGCCAGATCGCCTGCGGCCGTGCGGTAGAAGGGCAGGATCCGAGCCGGCATCCCCGCAGGGAGGGGCTGCCCTGCGGCGGCGAGCGCCTCGAGCTTGTCGAGATCGCCTCCTGGGCCGGCGAAGTCGATCCATACCTGCGCGACGTCGTCGGGGCCGAATCCGGCACGCGATCCCTCCTGGAACGCGATCGGGCGCGCACCGAGGTCCCGCACGAGCTGCAGTGCGCGGCGGACGAAGACTCCGTACAGGTCGTCGGGCATGCGGAACGCCTCATCGCCGCCGATGTGGATCACCGGGCTTCCGGTGATGTCCAGAAGCTGCCGATAGATCTCGCGCAGAAGGTCCCAGAGGCCGTCGACGTCCGGATCGGCGTACGCGACGTCGCGCTCGCCGGTGTGCACCAGCACACCCAGGTCGGGGCGCGCGCGGATGAAGGCGGCGCAGTGCCCAGGAAGGTCGATGTCGGGGATGACTTGGATGTGCCGCAGCGCGGCGTGCGCGACGATCGCGGCGAGATCGTCGCGGGTGTATCGCTCGGGAGTCGCTGCCGTGAGCTCGGGGTGGCCGTCGATCTCGATCCGCCACGCCTCGTTGTCGACCAGGTGGAGTTGCATCGCGTTGAACTTGTAGAGCGCGAGGAGGTCGATCACCTCGCAGACCTCCGCAACGGAGTAGTAGTGCCGCGCGACATCGAGCAGGAGCGACCGCCAGGCGAAGCGAGGCCGGTCCTCGATCTCCACCGCCTCGAGCAGGATCGATCCGTCGGCTCCCGGGGACGCGAGCGCCAGGAGCTGTCGCACCGTGGTGAGACCGCGGAACGCGCCGACGTCGGTGGCGGCGAGGATCCTGATCCCTTCCGGGCGCACCGTGAGCCGGTACCCCTCGTCGGCGCCCTCGGCGCCGAGTCGCAGACCCGCCGCCGGTTCCTCGCGGGCGCGAGCAGGATCCACGATCGCCTCGATCGCGCCGCCGTCGTCGAGGTGCAGGGCGGGGCCGCCGTCGCGGACGAGGTCGTGGAGGAGCGCGGATGCCGCGGCGCGGAGCGAGGACGGCACGGTGAGTGCGGCGCCGGGGCGCACCTCGTGTCCGCGTGGTCCGCCGGTGCGGAGTGAGGTCGGCTGCGGGATCAGGGCGACGGGCACAGGGGCTCCTCCTGCTCGGGACTCATATCTTACGCTTGTAAGATAGCAGGAGATCGGCGGGGGCGAACGTGACTAGGGCGTTTCGGACGCCTTGTCGGGCAGTGGCGTGAAGCCGGCGAAGACGGTGTCGCGGATGCGCACCCAGTCGCCCCAGAGATCGGCGTTCTCGGGCAGGAGCACCCAGCGCTTGCGCAGTCCGTCCACGACCACCTTGAGCACGGCGATGACGGTCTCCGGGTCCTCGTACTCCTCGCGGGCGAGGGTGAGTCCGAGCCCCCTGGTGTGCGAGTCGATCGCGGCGAAGTAGGCGTGCGCCGGATGTGCGGGCGACATCGCCTCCGCCTCCAGGGTGTCGAAATGCCGGGTCTCCTCGGGGCGCTCGACGTAGTACTGCACCGAGGCATCGGCGAGACGCCGGAGGGTGAGGTGGTGGTCGTCGGCGCGGGCGAGCGCCTGGATCCCGCGGAGGTCCTCTGCGTCGCGCCGTGCGAGGACTTCGTCCATCAGGTCGCGAAGGGTGGGGAAGTGGTGCGTGAGCCCTGGTGCGGACATGTCGCACCAGCGCGCCACCTCGCGCAGGCTGAGGCCGGCGGCGCCTTCCTCCGCGATCCGTCGCCGCGTGATCTCGATGATCTCGGCGCGCCGCGCCTCGACCGTCAGTCGTCGCTTCATCCGTCCCTCTTCCCCTGCGTCCTTCATCCTTGCATCCGTTCCGGACGGTCGCCCGCGGACGCCGACGGGTGGTGGCGTGGCGGCCACGACATCCGCTACCTTTCATGTGGAAGATAAGCCAAGGAGCCCCATGACCAGCCCCCTCCCCGCGACCGACGCCTCCGCTGTCGATCGTCCGCCCCGTGCCGGCCTCGTGCTCACCGCGCTGCTCGTCGCCGCGGTCGTCTGCAACATCAACATCGCGGCTGCGACGGTCGCGCTTCCCGCGATCGGCGCGAGCTTCGACGCCTCGCAGACCCAGCTCAACCTCGTCGGCCTCGGTGCGGGTCTCGGGCTGGCCATGTCGGTCCTCTACTTCGGAGCCGTGGCCGATCGCTACGGGCGCAAGCAGCTGCTCATGCTCGGGCTCGTGCTCACCATCGTCGCGAGCCTGATGTCGGCACTCGCCCCCTCGGTGGAGTTCCTGATCGTCGCCCGGGTGGCGACCGGGCTCGCGGCGGGCATGGCGTATCCGACCACGCTCTCCCTCATCACGGCCCTCTGGCGGGAGGGCACGGCGCGCACCGGCGCGATCGCGCTGTGGTCGGGCGTGAGCGGCATGGCGAGCGTGGCGGGATCGATCGTCGCCGGCGTGATCCTGACCGTCGCGACCTGGAACGGCGTCTTCCTGCTCAGCGTGCCTGTCGCGGTCATCGGCGTGGTGCTGGTGTGGCTCTTCGTGCCCTCGCACGTCGACGAGTCGAGCGAGCCGGTGGATCACCTCGGCGGGATACTCTCCACGGTCGGCATCGCGGCGTTCGTGCTGGGGATCGGAATCGTCTTCGCGCCGGACGCGACGGCGACCGGGATCGTGCTGCTGGTCGCGGGAGCGGTGGTCCTCGCCGGATTCGCCCTGCGGCAGCGCACGGCGCGCGCGCCCCTCTACGACCTCGGCGTCGCGCGCCGCCGCCTCTTCTGGGTGCCGGCCGTCGCCGGGACCATCGCGTTCGGCGCGCTCATCGGCGCGATGTTCGTCGGTGAGCAGTTCATGCAGAACATCCTCGGCTACACGCCGCTCCTCGCCGGAGTGGCCGTCATCCCCGCCGCGGTCGGACTGATCATCATGGCGCCGATCTCGGCGCGCGTCGTCACGAGGTCGGGGACCCGCCCGACGATGCTGACGGGCTACGCGCTCGTGTTCGTGGCCTTCGCCACGATGCTGCTCTGGCGCGAGGGGACCCCCTACGTCCTCATCGGCGTCGGATTCCTCGCCGTCGGTGCGGGCGCATCGTTCGTGATGACCGCGTCGTCGCGGTCGCTGACCGGGAGCACTCCTGTGCGCCGGGTCGGAATGGCGTCGGCGACCTCGGACCTGCAGAACGACCTCGGCGGATCCATCATGCAGGCACTGCTCGGGGCCATCCTCGCCGCCGGTTTCTCGGCCCGGTTCCTCGAGCTCATCGACGGCAGCAGCGAAGCGGGACACGTCAGCACCGAGGTCACCAAGGCGCTGCAGTCGTCCTTCGCCTCCGCGGCCCACGTCGCCGAACAGCATCCGGACCTCTCCGCGGACATCCTCGCGGCGGCGCGGGAGAGCCTGCTCGCCGGGGCATGGGGGGCGTATCTCATCGGCGCCGTCGCGATCGTGCTCGGCGGGCTGATCGTCTGGTTCGGCCTCCCGAAGAAGGAGCACGAGGAGGAGCTGCGGGCGCGCTACCGCGCGGAAGACGCCTGAGGCTCTGCGGTAGGCTGGTCGCGATGGAAACGATCGAGGTCGACAGAGCCTAGCCACCGAACTGCCGGTGGCTTTCGCGCGTGCGGTGATCAGCCGCATCAGTGATCGATCGTTTTTTCGCGCACAGAGTCCGTCTCCTTCCGGGACGTCGACGCTGCGTGGTCCTCACCGGCATGTTCGCATCGCACCGACCTCGGTCTCGAGTGCACGAATGCGAACGCGTGGTCCTGCCCGGGTTCGCATCCGGCGTGACTTCTCGCAGCAAGGCACTCTCATCCGCGGTCGGTTGACCTGCCGACTCCGCCGGCGCTCCCGACACGGAACTGCTTTCGTCGCGCCCTCCCGGTGCGCGACGGCAGAGAAGAGAGAACTACGCAATGTCTACGAAATCCGCCATCACCCTGCGTGATCTGACCCTGGAATGGCCGGACGGCACGGTCGCACTCGACCGCGTCAACGGCACGTTCGGCACCGGCCGGACCGGACTGATCGGCCGCAACGGCGCCGGCAAATCCACGCTGCTCCGCCTCATCACGGGTGAGCTGGATCCGACCTCGGGGCACGTCGATACCAGCGGCGAGGTCGGTCACCTGCCGCAGACGCTCACGCTGCGACAGGACGCGACGATCGCGGAGCTGCTCGGCATCCGGTCAATCCTCGATGCGATCACGGCGATCGAGTCCGGCGACGTCGACCAGCGCCACTTCGATGAGATCGGCGACGACTGGGACATCGAGTCCCGCGCGGCGGAGGCACTGGATCAGATCGGTTTCTCGGCCGCCCATCTCGATCGCCGGATCGCCGAGGTCTCCGGGGGAGAGGGGATGCTCATCGCGATCACCGGGCTGCGCATCCGCCGCACCCCGATCACCGTCCTCGATGAGCCCACCAACAATCTCGATCGCCCCACGCGCGCGAGACTGGCCGAGCTCGTCGACCAGTGGCCTGGCGCGCTCGTCGTGGTCAGTCACGACCTCGAGCTGCTCGAGCACATGGATGACACCGCCGAGCTGTACAGCGGGAGGCTGGAGACGTTCGGCGGTCCGTACAGCGCGTGGAAAGAGCAGCAACTGCAGGAGCAGGCCGCCGCCGTGCAGGCCGCACGTTCGGCGCAGCAGACGCTGAAGGTCGAGAAGAAGCAGCGCGTCGAGGCGGAGACCAAGTTGGCGCGCCGCGAGCGGACGGGGAAGAAGACGCAGAAGGACGGCGGCATTCCGAAGATCCTCGCCGGGAACCGCGCCAGCAAGGCGCAGGCGTCGGCGGGCTCGATGCGTTCGACGCTCGACGAAAAGGTGCAGGCCGCGCAGGCCGCGGTCGATGCGGCCGACGCCCGAGTCCGGGACGAGGAGCACATCCACCTCGTTCTGCCGGATCCCGATGTGCCTCGCGGCAGACGGCTCGCCGAACTGGAGGACCAGGGCCGGACGATCGTGATCCAGGGGCCGGAGCGCGTCGCGCTCATCGGCGCGAACGGGTCAGGGAAGTCGACCCTGATCGAACAGCTCCTGGGGCGCACCGAGCCGGTCGCCGGGCGGCCCCACGGCCGACTCGTGACCGAGCTCGTCGGCTTCCTTCCGCAGCGTCTGGACGGACTCGACGACGACGCCAGTGCGATCGACAACGTGCAGGCCGTTGCTCCCGGCACGCCGGCAGGAACCATCCGCAACCAGCTCGCTCGGCTGCTCCTGCGCGGCGACAGCGTCGATCGGCCTGTGCGCACGCTCTCGGGTGGCGAGCGGTTCCGTGTCTCGCTCGCCCGGCTGCTCCTCGCCGAGCCGCCCGCCCAGCTGCTGATCCTGGACGAGCCGACCAACAACCTCGACATCGCGAGCGTCGAGCAGCTGGCGGAGGCCCTCGACGCGTACCGCGGGGCGCTGTTGATCGTCAGCCACGACTTCGCATTCCTGGAACGGATCGGCATCGACACGATCGTCGAACTCGACGCCGGGGGACGGATGCGTCAGCGTCGGGAGTTGGACGGCTGAGCGGGGTCGGGTACGAGTAAACGCAAGAGGAGGGATGATCCTTGCGGATCATCCCTCCTCTTGCGTTCTGGTCGGGCTGACAGGATTTGAACCTGCGACCCCTTGACCCCCAGTCAAGTGCGCTACCAAGCTGCGCCACAGCCCGTCGACCGCACCGGAGCGCGGGCAACTCCACAATCCTAACCGACTCCCGGGGCCACCGCGAACGCGGACGCGCCCGGGCGCGGCGAGCGTCGGCGTCAGCGTCCGTCCCGCACGAACGCGGCCAGCCGAGTACTCATCGCCTCCGGATCCCAGCTGTGCCAGGCGCCGGCGACGCTCTCGCTCGCTCCAGTGGCTGCGGTATCGGCGATCGCGTCTGCGGCCTCGGCCATCCCGGGGAAGGTCTCGGTGCCTACCACGGCGAGGACCGGCACCGTGATGCCGCGCAGTCGGGCGGCGACACCGTCCTCCTCAACGCGGGCGAGCGCAGTGCCGTCCGGGATCCAAGAGTGGATCAGCTCGGGGTACGCGGGGGAGCGTCGCAGCTCGTCGAGCCACTCCGGCGGCATGCCGACCATGTACGTGGCCACTGGGTCTTCCAGGCGGCCGGCGAAGATGCTTGCCTCGACTCCCGCCCACCACACGGGCGCCCCTTCGGGGAACTGGCCCAGAGGTGCCTCCCACAGGACGAGACCGCCGAGGTTCGGCACCTCGCGCGCGGCGATCATGGCGATCGCGCATCCGGACGAGTGCCCGACGAGCACGACCGGTCCCGGCATCGTCGCGGCGAGCGCGGTGATCGCCGCGAGCTCGCGCTCGAGGGGGATCGGACCCGCAGCGGGGGAGTCGCCGCGCCCGACCCTGTCGTGCACGACGGCTTGCACGCCGCTCTCACCGAGCAGGCGCGCCGTCTCAGTGGTCACCGGATCGTCGGCGCGCGTGGGACCGGCGCCCTGGATGAACAGCACGCCAGGAGCATCGGCCGGTCCGTAGTGGTCGTAGGTGACGGTGTCGCCCATGGCCGTGGTCAGCGTGCTCATGACGCCCTCCCGTCGAGCCGGATGCGGACCGCGTCGCCGGCGGCCTTGCCGATGGTCTTTCGCAGCTCCGCCTTGACGGGGCCCACATGGGCGCCGTTGCCGGTCGGCATGAGCGTGATCGCCATCGGGTGTCCGTCGATGGCTCCCGTGACCTTGACCGGGTTCCCGGTGCCGAAGATCTCGCGGGATCCGGGGACGTCGAAGACCGTCCAGGATCCGGTCTCGGGGGCGATCCGCAGTGTCGCGTCGAACTCCACGGGGGTGTCGAGTTGGGTCAGCATCGCATTCCTCCAGTTATTGGACTCATCGGTCTTGTTTGGAGAATAGACTCTTCGGTATGATTTCGGCAAGGGGGTGAGCGGATGCGACCGAGTTCGAAGCTCAAACGCGAGGCCGCGCTGGACGCCGCGGAGAAGCAGTTCCTGGCGACCGGATACGAGTCGGTGACGATGGAGTCGATCGCCCACGAGTCGGGAATCGCGAAGCAGACGCTCTACAGCTACTTCGGCAGCAAGAGGGCATTGTTCCTCGAACTCGTCACGACGAGCACGACCGGCGCCAGAGGGGCAGCCTTCGCGGCGTCTCCCGGCATGGATGAGACAGCGGATCCGCGCGAATTGCTGCGCGAGCGCCTGGTCGTTCAGCTGGCTCAGGTGCTCGATCCCCGGGTGCTCGCCCTCCGTCGCCTGGTGATCGGCGAGCTCACGCGATCTCCCGAACTGGCCGAGGCGATGTATCGCAACGGCCCGGCGTACGCGATCGAGGTCCTCGCCGACCTTCTCGCGGGCATCGCGGCGACCGGCGCGCTGGAGATCGCGGACCCGGTAGCGGCCGCGACGCAGTTGAACTGGCTGGTCATGGGGGAGCCGATCAATCGGGCGATGCTGCTCGGCGACGACGCGATCCTCACCCGTGCCGAGATCGAGAATCACGTCGAGGGTGCCGTCGAGGTGTTCTTCCGCGCATACACGGTCTAGGGCCCATCGCAGAACTGAGGGGGTTGTCGCGGCTCGTGTTCTCCGTCAGGCTCGGGGCATGTGGATCTCCGGAGTCCTGCCTCCCGATGCTCCCGACCCGAGGATCAAAGGCGCGGAGATGGTGCGCGCACTTCCGTTCGCGATCTACGGCCTGGTGCCGCAGCCGTCGCTCGAGGACCTGAACAGTTTCGGGGTCATGGCCGCGCGCGGAAGTGACGGAACGACCCAGACGACGGTTGCCCTCAACTACACGCTGTGGCACAACCCGGACGATCACGATGATCCCGCGAACCTCGCCGAACTCGATGAAGTCACCCGCGAGTCCCTTGACCAGGATCCTCCCTGGCCTCGTCCCCGATGGCTCGTCGAGCAGGTCGAACGCATGCGATACCCCATGCTCTGGGAGGTGGTCCGCACGACGTGGACGCGCGTTCCTGACGAGCACCAGTCGCTCCCGAACCAACTCGTGCAGCACGTGAACCACATCCTGATGAACCGCTTCCGCGCGGAGCTCGGCATCCCCGACGGCCCGCCGAGCGGCTCGCCGGGAGGTGAGCCCTGGCATGCACGGCTGTCGGCGGTGAATCCGAAGGCGCACGTCGAGGTCGACGGCCACGAGGTCGATGCCGTCGAGATCGACACGGATCCCTTCGTGTACGGGATCGGCGCTCAGCTCTCGGCCGAGATCGTGGTGACGGTCGTGATCCCGCGCGCGGACCTGCCCCTGATCCGGCTCGCGCTCGCCACCCGCGACAGGCATAGTGTTCTCGCATGACCGACGTCGCACTGATCACCGGAACCTCCTCGGGCATGGGTCTGCATGCCGCTGTCGAACTCGCCCGCCGCGGGTTGCACGTCGTCGCGACGATGCGCGACGTGGGCCGTGCGGCACCACTGCGCGAGGCCGCGGCCGCAGCCGGCGTCGAGATCGACGTGCGCGCGCTCGACGTCGTCGACCATGCCGCCGCCGCACGGTTGGTCGCCGAGATCGAGGCCGAGCTGGGCGGGATCCACGTCCTCGTCAACAACGCGGGGCAGGGGAGCGTCGCCACCGCGGAGCAGCTCAGCATGCAGCAGATTCAGGATCAGCTGGACATCAACTACCTGGCGCCGGTCAACCTCACCAAGCTCGTGCTCCCCGGCATGCGCGAGCGCGGCAACGGCCGGATCCTCACCGTCACGAGCGTCGGCGGAACCGTCGGCCAGCCCTTCGCGGACGCGTACTGCGGAGCGAAGTTCGCGGTGGAGGGGTTCATGCAGTCGCTCGCGGTGGTCGCCGAGCGCTTCGGCATCCGCGTCGGCGTGATCGAGCCGGCGGCGGTCGCGAGCTCGTTCGTGGCGAACGTGGTGCGGCCGGAAGAGGGCGGACCCTACGCCTCGCTGCTCAGCGCCTACGTGAGCCGTACCTCCGGGGCCTTCGCGAATGCCCAGACGGCGGAGTCCGCCGGAGCGGCGATCGCCGCGGCGGTGATGGCGGACGAGTACCGCTTCCGCCGGCAGAGCTCCGAAGGCGCGACGGCCTTCGTGGGCGTCTCGCTCGCCGACCTCGACGGCGAGCGCGTGCTGGGCTTCACCCGGCCCTGGATCGCTGCCGGCTGACGGGAACGACCAGGCCGCTCGTTCGGCGTCCCGGGCGGCGCCGGCGAGCGCGCGATGTCCGTCGGGACAGGACTCGATAGGGTGGCGCGGTGACGAGCGCTCAGGATCAGGGTGACGCGGTGCGGATCGCGAACCCCGCAGGCCCGCCGTGGCGAGAGCCCGGCATGCCCGCACTGCTGGCGATGACGACGTTCGCCTTCGCGGGGTTCGCGGTCATGCTGCCGGTGGCACCCATGCACATGGTCGCGCTCGGTGGGGACGAGCTTCTCGCCGGGCTCGTCAACGCCGTGCTCATGGCGGCCACGATCCTCACCCAGCTCGTCGTGGAGCGGATGCGTTCATGGATGGGCTGGCGGGTCAGCCTGGCGCTCGCCTGTCTCCTTCTCGGTCTGCCGGCGCTCGGCGAGATCTTCGCGACGACGCCGGGACAGGTCCTCGTTCTGGCGGCCGTGCGCGGAATCGGGTTCGGCATCGTCACGGTGAGCGGGTCGTCCGCGGTCGGAGCGCTATTCCCGCCCGAGCGGCGCGGTCGCGCGATCGGCGCGTACGGGCTCGCGGTCGCCGGCGCCCAGCTCGTGCTCACCCCGATCTCGCCCTGGATCGCCGATCAGGCAGGGCTCCCGGTCGCGCTGGCCGTCGCGGCACTGCCGCTCTTGGGGATCCCGTTCGCGCTCGCCGCGGGCGCCTCGATCGCGAAGCATGCGCGCGCCGCGGCGGCCGCCGCCATCGCGAACGGCGCCGCAGCCGCGCCTGTTCCGCACGAGAGCCCGCGCGAGGCACGCCATGCGCTCGCCCGGCTCTGGCCGCCCATCCTGGCACTCACCGCGGTCACGTGCGCGGGCGGCGCCATCACCACCTTCACGCCGCAGTTCGTGCCCGATGCGGTGCTCACCGTCGTCGCCCTGTTCCTCTACACCGCCGCCGCAGCGTTCGCGCGCTGGGCAGTCGGGGGTCCCGCCGACCGGGTCGGCGCGGAGCGGTTCGTCCTGCCGGGGCTCGCGATCGCGGCGCTCGGCCTCGGCGCCATCGCCACCGGCATCTCGGGGCTCCTCGGATCCGGGAGCCCGATCCTGCTCATCGGCGGTGCGATCCTCGTCGGCACGGCGTTCGGCACCATGCAGAACGTGACCCTGGTGCGCGCGTTCGAGGTCGCGGGGGAGCACGCGAAGGGCGTCGCCAGCACCGCGTGGAACGTCGCCTTCGACGCAGGAACGGGAATCGGCGCGCTCGCGATCGGCGCCCTCGCGGCAGGGACGTCCTTCACGCTGTCGTTCGTGGCGCTCACCCTGCTGTGCCTTGTCGTCGCGGCGGTGCTGGCCGTCGTCCGCAGGGCGACGCGACCCGCCTGATCCGCTCCGTCGGACCGTCCTCGAAACTCACAGTCGGCGCACAGCTTCGCGGGACCAAAACCGGCTCGTCCCTCGTTCTCTCTGATGACGCCGCAGCCAGCGGCGGCAGCAGAGGAGCATCACGATGAACCCCACCGACTACCGCAGGACCACCGAGGCGCTGAACGCGCTCACCGCGCACCAGTACACGGTGACGCAGGAGGGCGGCACCGAGCCGCCGTTCCGCAACGCGTACTGGGACAACCACGATCCGGGCATCTATGTCGACGTGGTCTCCGGCCAGCCGCTGTTCTCGTCCACGGACAAGTTCGACAGCGGAACCGGCTGGCCGAGCTTCACGCGGCCGATCGAACCCGACGCCGTCACCACGACGACGGATCGCACCTTCGGGATGGTCCGCACCGAGGCCATCTCCGCCGGTGCCGGCAGCCACCTCGGCCACGTGTTCGACGACGGCCCGCGGGCCGCCGGCGGACTGAGATACTGCATGAATTCGGCCGCGCTGCGCTTCATCCCGGCCGCCGCGCTCGAGGAGCAGGGCTACGGCGCGTACCGTGGACTGTTCGAGACCACCACCCCGCAGACCCCAGAGGAGAACGCATCATGACCAGCGGACCCGCCGACACCGGATCCATCGCCCAGGTTCCCGGCGCCGAGACCGCCGTCCTCGCCGGCGGCTGCTTCTGGGGGATGGAGGATCTCATCCGCCGTCAGCCCGGTGTGCTCGGCACGCGCGTCGGCTACACCGGCGGCAGCAACGACCACGCCACCTACCGGAACCACCCGGGGCATGCGGAGGCCGTCGAGATCGTCTTCGATCCGTCGAAGACCACCTACCGCGACATCCTCGCGTTCTTCTTCCAGATCCACGACCCGTCGACCATGAACCGTCAGGGCAACGACATCGGAACGAGCTACCGCTCGGCGATCTTCCCGCTCAGCACCGAGCAGGAGCAGGTCGCGCGCGACACGATCGCCGACGTCGACGCCTCGGGCCTGTGGCCCGGCAAGGCGGTCACCACGATCGAGCAGGAGGGTCCGTTCTGGGAGGCCGAGCCCGAGCACCAGGACTACCTGGAGCGCTACCCGGACGGCTACACCTGCCACTTCCCGCGCGCGGGCTGGGTGCTGCCGCGCCGGAACGAGGCGGTCGCGCCGTAAAGCCACTCACCTTCGGGCCCGTCGGACACCTCCGGCGGGCCCGAAGTCGTTCCCGGTTTGCCGTCGAGCCACGCTGGGCCGCAGGATGGAGCGGTGCGAGTGAGCGGAACCGAAGCGTGAGAGAGGTCTCCCGCCGCGGGATCGCGCTCTCCCTCGCGCTCAGCGCTGTGGCGGGATACGTCGACGCCGTCGGGTTCATCGTGACCGGAGGGTTCTTCGTCTCGTTCATGAGCGGGAACTCCACCCAGGCCGGTGTGGAGGTCTGGACCGATGGCCCTGGGCGTGCGCTGCTCCCGCTCGCGCTCGTCGGGGCCTTCGTGATCGGCGTCGCCGCGGGCGGCGTGGTCGTCGGCGCGCACGCACGGCGGCGCAGTGCCGTGGTCGCCGGCAGTGCGGTCGCCGTCGCCGCGAGTGCGCTCGTCGGATTCGCGCTGCCGCACGCCGAATGGCGGTTCGCGCTGCTGGCCTGCGCGATGGGCGCCCTCAACACCCTGTACCTGGCCGACGGGAGGGCGCGGATCGCGATCACCTACGCCACGGGCACGCTGGTGAGTCTCGGCCTCGCGCTCGCGGACCTGGTCACCGGCCGGTCCTCGACCGCGTGGCGGCGTCCGCTGCTGCTCTGGGCAGCGCTCGCGGCGGGCGCCGTGGCCGGTGCGGCGGCGCATCGATGGCTGGGCGGAGGCGCGCTGCTCGCCGCAGGCGTCATCCTCGCCGCCCTCGCGCTGGCGATCGGCGCAGGAGCTCGGCGCGGAGCCGCTGCCGAGCCGTCCTGAACGCTCGTCGTGGTCAGCCGGCGCGGCCTTCGCGGCCCGCCCTGGCGCGGAGGATCCGATCCTGCCAGTCCACCGGGACGCGCTCGGCCGGGCCCGGCACGGTCTGGTCCTCCGGATGGCTCCGCGGCGGCGCGAGCTCCGGGCCGTCGGTCATCTGCGCCGTGCGATAGTCCCAGAACCAGTCCTCACCCGGTTCGTAGCTCTGGATGAACCGGTGGCCGGTCTCGGCGAAGTGCGCCGTAGCGTGCTGGCCGAGCGAGTCGTCGCAGCATCCGACATGTCCGCACTCCGCGCAGCGGCGCAGATGGAACCACCAGCCTCCGTCGCGCTCGCACTCGGCGCACCCCGGCCCCGAGGGCGGTCGTCTCGTGTCGGTTCCCTGGATCATCTGCCACCTCCTGGCGTCGAACGGCGGATCACGTCGATCAGCGGATCAGATCGCCCTGGGCATCGCGCGGGCGCACCGGATGCTCGCTGAGGATCGAGATCCGGTTGAACATGTTGATCGTCAGTGCGACCCATTCCGCCGCGGCGAAGATCTCATCGCCGAGCAGTCCGCGCGACGCAGCGAGGTCAGCCTTGGCCTCCTCGCCGAGCGGCATGCGGGTGGCGGCCTCGGCGATCGCCAGCATCGCCTTCTCGCGCTCCGAGAATAGCGATGATTCGCGCCAGGCCGGGAGCACGTCCAACTGCTGCTGGGTGATGCCGGCGGCGCGGGCCTCGCGCATGTGCAGGTCGAGGCAGAACGCGCAGGCGTTGAGCTGGGAGGCGCGCACCTTGACGAACTCGGCCTCGGCGGCGGTGAGCCCGCGTGCGGCGGTGGCCGCGGACACCGCTTCGGAGTACGCGGAGGCGGCCTTCCAGGCCTCGGGGATCGCCTTGTCCAGGTAGGGGCGCATGCTGTTCCTCTCGAGCGCGTTCTGTTCGACGAGTTCAACGTACCGCGGCGTGCGCTGTTCCCAGGGCGCGGTCCGCGACGATGCCGGGCTCGACGTAGGATCCGAACATGCCCGCCTATTTCGAGCGCATCGACGCGTCCTCCTTCCGTCCGACCTCGGCCGTCGAGGGGGCATGGAGCACCGAGGAGCAGCACATCGCGCCGTCGCTGGGGCTCATCGCGCACGCGATCGAGAAGGAGCACGCCGAGCGCCGGGGCGGGGATCTTCAGCTCGGACGGATCTCGTACGACATCCTCGGCACGATCCCGATCGAGCGCGTGGATCTCGACATCCGGATCCTTCGCCCTGGGCGCACGATCGAGCTCGTCGAAGCCGTGCTGAGCCACGAGGGCCGGGCCGCGGTGATCGCCAGGGCCTGGTTCATGCAGGCCGCGGACACCCGGGCGCTGGCCGGCAGCGCGCTACCGGCGATGCCGGGCCGCGATGAGCTCGATCCCTGGGCGATGGGCGATCACTGGCCGGGCGGGGCCGTGCGCAGTGTGGACTTCCATCGCGGGCAGCGGCAGCCGGGGCATGCGTGGGGCTGGCTGCGGCCGCGCGTCCCGCTGCTGGAGGGGGAGCGGATCGGGCCGATCGCGCGGCTGCTCGGCATGGTCGACTTCGCCAACGGGCTGACGCTGCGCCTGGCTCCGACCGAAGCCGCGTTCCCGAACGTCGATCTCACCTGTCACCTGTTCGCGGTTCCCACGGGCGAATGGATCGGCTTCGACACCACGGTCTCGATCGGCCCGACCGGGCTCGGTCTCACGGACACGGTGCTGCACGACGAACGCGGACCGGTGGGGACGGTGCAGCAGATCCTCACCGTGCGTCCGATGCGCGGCTGAGGTGACCGGGTCGGGAACAGGTCAGGGCAGGATTCCGGCGGTGCGGGCCAGCGTCACGGCTTCGGTCCGCCGGTGGGCGCCGAGCTTGCGCATCGCCGCACGCAGGTAGCTCTTCACCGTCTCCGCGCCGAGATCGAGGCGCACACCGATCTCGGCATTGGTGCAGCCGATCGCGACCAGGGCCAGCACGTCGATCTCGCGGGCGGTCAGCGCGGGTCGCTCGCGGGCGGGCGCGGTCGCGGTGAGCCGGGCGGCGATGTCGTCGATGCGGCAGCGCAGCCGTTCGTCTCCGACGCTGCCGGCCAGGGCCCGCAGTTCGGCGTGGGCGATCCGCACCTCCTCCCACTCCGGACGCGTCGGCCCCGTACGGGCCTCGCGCATGAGCGCTGCCGTCTCCACGGCGCGCAGCCGCCGGGCGGTCGCCTCGGACACCGCGATCTCGAATGCCAGCCGCTGCGCCGACAGCTGCATCGCGTCGAGCGTGCGCGCGCCGAGCTGCGCCGAGGTCCGCAGGGCGCCGTACAGCACAGCGCGCACCGAGCCGTCGACGACCACCGGCGCTCCCACGATCGAACGCAGCCGCTCCTGCGACACCGGCCCGTCGTATTGGTGGCTGATGCCGTCGTCGTGGAGGTAATCCGTCACGGTCTGGATCCGCGCACCGGCGAGCACACGGCCGCCGAGTCCGTTGCCGGAGCGGATCACCAGCCCGTCCAGCACGGAGGTCAGGCACCCGGCCGTCGCGGTGATCGGGTACAGCCGACCGCTCCGATCCACCGCACCGGCGAAGGCGACGGGCAGCCCGGTGTCGCGCCGCACCGCAGCGACGGCCGTCTTCAGCGAAGGCTCCACATCGACTCCTTGCGTCGATCACACTGTGCCACCACCGGCCCCACGGGTCCACCCCCGTTCGGGGGTGCCGATCGGGACAGCAGCACCGGATCCTGTGCTCATGCGCAATGAAGCACAGATCTCGTACTCGTCCGGAATCGCATCCACCCCTCTGCTCGGGCAGACCATCGGTGAGATGCTCGATCGGATCGCCGACCTGCATCCCGACCGGGAAGCGCTCGTGGAGTCCGCCAGCGGGCGGCGCTGGACCTTCGCCCAGCTGCGCGGCGAGATCGACCGACTGGCGCTCGGCCTGCGCGCCCGAGGTGTCGAGAAGGGCGACCGCGTCGGCATCTGGTCGCCGAACTGCGCCGAGTGGGTGCTGACGCAGTATGCGACCGCGCGCCTCGGGGCGATCCTGGTCAACATCAATCCGGCCTATCGGACGAGCGAGGTCGAGTACGTGATCGGGCAGTCCGGGCTGCGCCTCATGGTGAGTGCAGCCTCGTTCCGGACCACGGACTACGCGGCGATGCTCGCGGAGGTCGGGTTCGATGACGTGCTGTTCATCGGGACCCCCGCCTGGGACGAGACGCTCGCCGTCGGCGCGGCAGCGGATCCGGCGGCGCTCGACGCGAGCGCCGCCGCTCTGACCTTCGACCAGCCCATCAACATCCAGTACACGTCGGGCACGACCGGGTTCCCCAAGGGAGCCACGCTCTCGCACCACAACATCCTCAACAACGGCTTCTTCGTGGGGGAGGGCGTGCACTACACCGAGGAGGACCGCGTGTGCGTGCCGGTGCCGCTGTACCACTGCTTCGGCATGGTGATGGGGGTGCTCGGCGCGCACTCGCACGGCGCCTGCGTCGTTCTGCCCGCGCCCGTCTTCGACCCCGAGAAGACTCTCGAGGCGGTGCACGCCGAACGCTGCACGTCGCTGTACGGCGTGCCGACGATGTTCATCGCCGAGCTCGCGCACCCGCGCTTCGCCGAGTTCGATCTGACATCGCTGCGCACCGGGATCATGGCCGGATCCCCGTGCCCGGTCGAGGTCATGGAGCGGGTGGTCGCCGAGATGCACATGCCGGAGGTGGCGATCTGCTACGGCATGACGGAGACGTCCCCGGTGTCCACGATGACCTCCCGCGAGGATGATCTCGCGGCGCGCACGCAGACCATCGGCGAGGTGATGCCGTTCGTCGAGGTGAAGGTCGTCGACGAGGACGGACTCGTCGTCCCGCGCGGGACGCCGGGGGAGTTCTGCACGCGCGGCTACTCGGTCATGCTCGGCTACTGGAACGAACCGGACAAGACCACGGAGGCGATCGACGCCGGACGCTGGATGCACACCGGCGACATCGCGACCATGGACCTGGACGGTCGGCTCAACATCGTCGGCCGGATCAAGGACATGATCCTGCGTGGTGGCGAGAACATCTACCCGCGCGAGATCGAGGAGTTCCTCTACCGCCACCCCGATGTCGGCGACGTGCAGGTGATCGGCGTGCCCGATGCGAAGTACGGCGAGGAGGTCATGGCCTGGATCGTGATGCGGCCCGACGCGGAGCCCCTCACGGCGGACGCCGTCCGGGAGTTCGCCACGGGCCGGCTCGCGCACTTCAAGATCCCGAGGTATGTGCACCTCGTCGATGCGTTCCCGATGACCGTGACCGGCAAGGTGCGCAAGGTCGAGATGCGCGAGATGGCCGTGGAGATCCTTGGGCTGTGACGATCCCGGACCGCCGCCACGCGTTCATTATGCTCGATCGGTGACGATACGAGTGAGAGTGCGGCGGCCAGAGTTCGCGCTTCCGCCCCGTGCGTATCGTCTGCTGCGCATCTGGTCGCCGTGGATCATGCTCGTCGGAATGGGCGCCTTCGGTGTTTCCTCATACGGGCGATCCTGATCTGGGGTGTGCAGAGCGACGGGCTCGAGTGGGGCGTCGACCTCCCGATCACCGCCGGGCTGATGGTGTCATGGCTGGTTCTGACTCTGGTCCTGATGCTGGGTCGCCCGCCTGCTGCGCTGGCTCGTGTGGGCGCCTCCATGACGGGAGAGCCCCTGATCGTCGGTGGTCCGGGCGATCGGTGGCGCGTCTCGTTCATCGCCTCGATTCCCGTCGGAGGTCTGCTCGCAGCAATGCTGGTCGGGGTGTGCCAACAGATGATCGGAAAGGTCATCGAACGAGACGCTCAAGCATTGCCTGGGGTACTCGTCTCCGGCGGATTCGTCATCTGGGTTGCTCTGATGCTCGTCCCTGCGCTTCGCGGCTTTCTCCATGGGGTGGAGCTGACCCCGAGCAGACTCCTCGATCGCGGGTACATGCGAACTCGCGTCTTCGACCGGACAGTGATCGAGGACGTGCGGATTGCGCCGGTGGGAGGTTGGGCGTCGCTGTTCTTCACGTTGATGCGTATGAACGTCACGAACACGCTGTGCGTGGTGCAGGTCGACGGCACGCGCACGCTGCTTCTCGCGAGCGTCGCCGATGAGGGCCGATTGCAACACGGCGTCGATGTCATTCGGGACTGGCTTGCGGAGACCGAAAGTCGGGAATGATGCTCTTCCTGCGGCTGTGATCAGGCGGGCGCGACGGGCTGGCGCAGGATCGTGCGGCGCTTCTCGGGCGCCACCCGACGGGCATCGCTCAGGTAGACCTCGTGGTGCAGGCCCGCCAGGCGCAGGCCCTGCTCCGGGATCACCTCGTCGTGCAGGCGCTCGAGGAGCGGCGCCTCGTCGTCGAAGGAGCCGACGTGCAGCGTCTGCATGCAGAGCCCCTCGGACAGGGACAGTATTCGCAGGTCGTCGAGCCGCGGCGGCGTCTTCTTCGCACGGACGGTCGCGACCACGGCGTCCACGAACGCGTCGTCGATCCACTCCGGGACGAGGATCAGCATCGTCCAATCCCAGCGCGACTTGTCGCGCGCCGTCGTGAACGCGTCCATGTCCTCCGCCCACCACAGCCCCTCCAGCGGCGGGACGACGTAGTCCCTGTCGAGTTCGCGCTTGCTGGCGAACTTCAGCGCGTAGGCGACCGGGTACAGGGTCTCGAGGGCCTCGGCATAGGCGGGAGCCGAGTTCGGATCGCCGTGCCCGTCGATCGCGAGGTAGCGGTTCGCGGGCAGGTCGACGAGGCGGAACTCGCCGGCACGAGCACGATAGCCGTCCAGGCTCTTGGTGAGGTCGATCTTGGTCCCCGTCGTCATGGAACCATTCCAGCACGGGGGTCCGACACCGGATCCGGAGCCGACACCTCAGGAACGGGCATACCGTTGAGGTGGACGCGAACGCTGCGCCCATGGCAACGACAGAGAGAAGCACGATGAGCACCCCGGGTCTGGAGAACGACGTCACCGAGAAGTTCAAGGGGGCGTTCCGGCATCACCCCGCCGGCGTCGCGCTGGTGACGGGGATCGCGCCGGACGGTCCCGTGGGACTCACGCTGTCGAGCGTCGCCTCGGTGAGCGCCGACCCCGCCGTGCTCGTCTTCTCCGTCACGCGCGCGACCGGCAGCGCGGGAGGAATCCTCGCGGCGCCCAGCGCGCTCGTGCACTTCCTCGTCGCGGGGCAGGAGCCCATCGCCGATGCGTTCGCCAGGACGGGCCAGCCGCGCTTCACCGCCGAGCAGGGGTTCCAGACGCTGCCCACGGGCGAGCCGTTCCTCCCGTCGGCCCGGATCGCGGTGCGCGGCACCATCCGCGAGACGCACCCGGTCGGGCCCTCGGCGCTCGTGTTGCTCGACGTGCTCGATGTGCTCGAGGGCACCCCAGGGGCGCCTCTGCTCTATGTCGACCGTCACTACGACAGCCTGGTCTCCTCGGCGGCGGCGGTCGAAGTCCCGCGAGGCTGAGCGCCGAACCACGTCCGGACGGCTTGCCAGCCGGACCGTTCTGAACGAAGGTGGAGCCATGTCCGTGACCCTGATCCTTCCGCTCTCCGCGCCGCTCGGCGTCGGGCGCATCGTCGCCGTGGACGAGGAGTCCCGCGCGGTGCGCATCCGGGACCTGACCACGGGCGTCGTCTACCGCGTGCCGGGATCCGTCCTTCCCGAGCTCGGAGCGCTGCCCTGGCGCGGCCGCGTGGAGGCGTGCAGCGTGCTGGCGACCGAGGAGGGCGTGGTCACCGAGCTCGTGCTCGACGCGGTGCCGGGTGGAGCCGTCGACCTCCGCGGAGCCGCGGTCGCGCTCGAAGGCGCGGAGGAGGCAGCGGCCGCGGCCAAGGCCCAGGCCGCGATCTGGGGCGGTACCGATCGTCCTCCGCAGGAGGAGCAGCCGCGCTTCTGGTGAGCGCCCGTGGCGCGTCACTGGAAATCCCTGGAGTGATGCGCCACGCCCACCTGCAGCGGCTCGAACGCGTCGGCCAGCAGGTTGGTGACGCCCTCGGGGGAGCGCTCCAGGATGCCGCGCACGATCAGCGCGGGTGACTCACGGGCGATCCGGCGGTAGCGCAGCCACACACCCTGCGTGCAGATGACATTCACCAGGCCGTGCTCGTCCTCGAGATTGAGGAAGGTCACGCCGCCCGCCGTGGACGGACGCTGCCGGTGGGTCACGAGGCCCGCCGTCTCGACCCGGCGGCCGTTCTCGTGCGTGCGCAGTGCGGAGGAGGTCAGCACCCCGCGCGCATCCAATCCCGGGCGGAAGTGCGCGAGCGGGTGGTCGTCGGTGGACACCCCGGTCGCCCAGAGGTCGGCGGTGAGGATCTCATAGCTGGTCTGGTCGCCGAACAAGGGCGGCTGCACCGCGACCACCGTGTCCGGCAGATAGCGGGCGCGGTCCTCCGCGGCGGATCCGGCGAGCCAGATCGCCTCCCTGCGCTGCAGCCCGAGGGAGTCGAACGTCCCGGCGGTCGCGAGGGCCTCCACCTGGGCGGCGGTGAGGTCGGTGCGGCGGACGAGGTCGTTCAGATCCCGATACGGGCCGCGAGCATCGCGTTCGGCGACGATCCGCTCCGCCGTCTTCTCGCCGATCCCGGTGACGCCGGCGAGCCCGAGACGGACGGCGTAGCGGCCGTCCCTGCGGTGCGCGGCGGTCTCGTCCGCGGCTCTCGGGTCGAACGGATCCGGGTCCGTGCCGGGAGGTCGGGCCGGGAGCTGATGCGTGCACGAATCCCGTCCGGTGCGCCCGGTCGCCGCCGGATCCACCGGCTCCAGGGTCTCCGTCGCCCCGGACAGGCGGATGTCGGGCCGGCGCACCTCGACCCCGTGCCGGCGGGCGTCGCCGGTGAGCGTCGCTGCGGAGTAGAACCCCATCGGCTGGGAGCGCAGGAGTCCGGCGAGGAACGCGGCGGGGTAGTGCAGCTTGAGCCAGGAGCTCGCGTAGACGAGCAGCGCGAACGAGAGGGAGTGGGACTCCGCGAAGCCGAAGTCGGAGAAGGCCTGGATCTGCGCGTAGATGCGATCCGCGGTCTCCCCGTCCAGCCCGTGCCGGTGCATGCCCGCGTACAGGCTCTCCCGGATGCTGTCGATCTTCTCCAGCCCCCGCTTGGATCCCATCGCGCGGCGCAGCGTGTCGGCCTCGTCGGCGGTGCAGTCGCCGAGCGTGGTCGCCATCTGGATGAGCTGCTCCTGGAAGACCGGGATGCCCAGCGTGCGGCTCAGCACCGGCTCCAGCTTCGGATGCGCGTAGGTGACCTTCTCCTGGCCGAGCTTGCGGCGCACGAAGGGGTGCACCGCCCCGCCCTGGATGGGGCCGGGACGGATGAGGGCGATCTGGATCGCGAGCTCGTAGAACTCCCTCGGCTGGAGGCGAGGGAGCAGCCCCATCTGCGCGCGGGACTCGACCTGGAACACCCCGATCGTGTCGGCGCGGCAGAGCATGTCGTAGACCGCGGGCTCCTCTTTCGGCAGGGAGTCCAGCGTCCACTCCTCGCCGGTGGCCTCGCGGACCAGGTCGAAGCAGTGCCGCAGGGCGGAGAGCATCCCGAGCCCGAGCAGGTCGAACTTCACCAGCCCCATCCAGGCCGCCGCGTCCTTGTCCCACTGGATGACGGTGCGCTTCTCCATCCGGGCGTGCTCGACGGGAACGACCTCGCCGACCGGGCGCCGGGTGAGCACCATGCCGCCGGAGTGGATCCCCAGGTGGCGGGGCGCGCGCAGCAGCTCATCAGCGTAGGCGACCACCTGCTCCGGGATGTCGTGGTCTGGGACGGGGCTCAGATCCAGCCCCCAGCGCTCCACCTGACGCGACCAGGCGTCCTGCTGGCCCGGGGAGTGCCCGAGCGCGCGGGCCATGTCGCGCACCGCGTTCTTCGGGCGGTACTGGATGACGTTCGCGACCTGCGCGGCGTTCTCCCGCCCGTAGCTCTCGTAGACCCACTGGATGATCTCCTCGCGCCGCCCCGAGTCGAAGTCGACATCGATGTCCGGCTCCTCGGTGCGGGTCGTGGCGAGGAAGCGCTCGAAGGGCAGGCCGTAGAGGATCGGATCCACCGCGGTGATCCCGAGCAGATAGCAGACCACGCTCGCGGCAGCGGATCCGCGTCCCTGGCACAGGATCCCGCGGTCCTTCGCCTCCTTCACGATCCCGTGCACGATGAGGAAGTAGCCCGGGAAGTCCTTCTCCTCGATCACGTTCAGCTCCCGCTCGATGCGGCTTCTCCCCTCGGCGGTGAGCTCCTTGGGGGAGTGCTCCGGATACCTCTCCGGCGCCGCCGCCCAGACCAGCGCCCGCAGGTGGCTCATCGGGGTCTCGCCCGCGGGGACGCTCATCGTGGGCAGGGCCGGCTTGGCGCGGCGCAGCGGGAAGGCGCAGGCCTCGGCGATCTCGAGCCCCGCCGCGATCGCCCCCGGATAGCGGGCGAAGCGCGCCGTCATCTCCGCCCCGGAGCGCAGGTGCGCGGTGCCGTGCGCGGGCAGCCAGCCCTCGAGCTCCCGCATGCTGCGGGTGGCGCGCACGGCGGCGATCGCCTCGGCGAGCTCTGCCCGCTCCGGCGCCGCGTAGTGCACGTTGTTCGTCGCGACCATGGGCAGGCCGTACCGGAGCGCGAGGGCGGCGAGGGCGTCGTTGCGCCGGCTGTCGAGCGGATCGCCGTGGTCGATGAGCTCGACGGCGACCCGGTCCGTGCCGAACAGGTCGACGAGGGTGAGTAGCGCCCGCTCCGCGCCCTCCGGCCCCTCCCGTTCGAGGGCGCGGCGGACGCCGCCCTTGCGGCAGCCGGTGAGGATCGTCCAATGCCCCTCGGCGCGGTTCGCCAGCGACTCGATCTCGTAGAACGGCCGCCCCTTCTCGCCCCCGCGCAGCTGCGCCTCGGTGATCGCGGCGGAGAGGCGGTGGTAGCCCTCCTCGCCGCGGGCCAGCACGAGCAGGTGCTCGCCGAGCGGATCCGGGAGCCCCCGCCGCTCCGGGGGCGGCAGGAGCCCGGCCCTACCTCGTGCGCCGGGACCGTTCGCATCGGCGCCGGGGAGCGACAGCTCAGCCCCGAACACGGTCTGCAGCGGCGGCCCTGCGGGCTCGGCGTCGGCGTCTTCCCCTCTCTCCGCCTTCGCCTTCTTCTCCGCGTTCGCCAGGGACTCCGCGGCCTCGGCGAAGTTCGCGGCGCCGTAGAAGCCGTCGTGGTCGGTGATCGCGAGGGCGGTGAGCCCGAGCCGCTGCGCCTCGGCGATGAGGTCCTCGGGGGAGGATGCGCCGTCGAGGAAGGAGTACGAGGAATGCGCGTGCAGCTCGGCGTAGGGGACCGCGTTCTTCGGTCGCTCGATCCCCTCCATCCGGATGGGCGAGCGTTTGTGCATGCGGGAGGGCGCGTCCACCGGGATCTGCTGATGCAGCGGACCGGCACCGTCCGGGGCTTCGCCGTCGGAGGCTCCGTCGCGGGGTGCTCTGCCGCTGAGGGTGCGCTCCAGCGCGGCCCACGACATGTCCGGGTTGTGGAAGCCCATCAGTGGTACCTCCCCTCGGCCAGCCAGCGTCCGCTTTGATGCAGCACCAGCCAGGCCCGCTCCTGCTCGTCCACGAGCTGCAGGCGCTCGCCACGGAACGCACCCGCCGGATCCCCGCGCCGGTCCCGCACCGGCCAGGGGCCCGCCCAGGAGAGCACCGCGCACTCGTCGACGGCCGCCGGCTCGGCCGTGAGCAGCCCGCGACCGTCGATCTCGACGGTGCTGCCGTCGGCCGCGGTCACCGTGATCGGCCGCGGCGGTGCGAACACCTCGGCCGGCAGCGGATCCGGCAGCTGTCCCGGCCAGGGCTGATCCGCGGGCCGGGCCGGCACGACCCGCTCGCCCCAGGGGGTGAGCTGCTGCCGGTCGGAGACGAGGCGCCCGCCGGCCACGACCGCGGTGACCACGCCCTCGTGGCCGAGCAGGGTCTGCACGCGGGAGACGGCGTGGTGCAGCCGCTCGTCGGTGCCGGATCCGAACAGTCCTGGCTGATGGTGCGCGGCGTCGTCGACGGCGATGGGGGCGATCCGCACCCGGACGATGCCCCTGAATCGGTGCGCCTCGTCGTCATCGCCGGAAGCGGCGGTCTCGGCGGCCAGCGACTCCAGCTGCCAGCGAACGCGGTCGACCAGGTCGGAGGCCTCGAAGCAGGTGGGATGCAGCCAGGTGCGCGAGGTGACCTGCTCGTCGTCGTCCGTGAGATCGATCCGCACCTCGGTGCACACCAGCGAGGCCTTCGCGAGGGCGAGGATCACGGCATCCGCGCTCTGCCGGACGGCGAACGCGATCTGGTCGGACTGCCCGAGGGGCGACTCGAACTCGATCTCCGACACGAGCTCCGGATCCGGCGGGCGGGGCACGACGGGGCGGGAGTCCGCGCCCGCGGCCAGGGCGTGCAGGCGCGCGCCGTGCTCGCCGAAGCGCGCCCGCAGCCGTTCCGCCCCGAGAGCGGTGAGCTCGCCGAGGGTGCGCACGCCGAGGCGGAGCAGCAGCGCGGTCACCTCCGGATCCTGCAGGGCCTGCACGGGCAGCGGGGCGAGGAAGGCGGCGGAGGCGCCCGCGTCGACCGCGAGCACCGGATCCGCGCCGCGCGCCGCGAGCTCGGCCGTGAACGGCCCGTCCGCGATCCCGATCCGCACCTCGGGGTGCCCCTCCTCGGCGAGCCGGACGTGCAGGGCGCGCGCGGCCTCGCCCTCCCCGCCGTGGAAGCGCGCGACGCCGCGGGCGCGGAGCAGCGCGAGCCCTGGCCGGAGCAGCTGCGCCCCTGGGGCCTGCTCCTCGATCAGGCGCAGGACGGGCAGGAACGCCCGTTCGTCCCTGGCCGGATCCGCGGGCAGGATGCGCAGGTTCGGCAGCAGCCCCTGCGCCTCCCTGCGCCGCTGCCCGACGCGGACGCCCTGGGCGCGCGCCGCCGCGCTGCAGGCGACCACCCTGTTCGCATGCAGGATCGCCGCTGGTTCGCCCGCCTCTGCACCCAGGGCAGCGCGCAGCGGCCAGTCCGGGAACCACAGCACGATCACCCTGGTCGGTTCCTGCACCGCGGGGCTCATCCCGCCACCGCCAGGAGCGCCGGCGCGTCGGCGAGCGGACGCGGGGCGGCGTGCAGGGACGGGAGCGGGACGAGGCGGGGCGCCGCCGGGGCGACGGCCTCGACCATGCCGTGGGCGCCCGGCAGCCGCACCCGCACGCTCTGCGGCGCGGGGGAGCGCCGGGTGCGTGCGGTGACCGTCACCTCGCACTCCTCCAGCGCGCCCCAGCCGGATCCCAGTCCTCGCCAGTGCGGATCGTGCACCCGGAGGGAGCCCTCGCTCTGCGGCCAGGCGGCGGCACCCGGTGCTCCGGCGACGACCAGCAGCGTGCAGCCGCGATCGCGGAGCCGGGCGCTCAGCCGGCTCAGCTCCGCATCCCGCACGGAGGACGAGGGACGGATCGCGATGAGCGGGATCACCTCGCTCAGCGCGGAGACGACGGAGAGCCAGCGCGGCCCTGGAGCGGGGACGAGGAGGAGGCGGTCCAGATCCACGCCGTGCCCGGCCAGCGCCTCGACGCCCAGGGTGGGCATGCCGACGGCGGCGCACCACGCGCCGGTGCGCGAGGCGCCGGCGAGCAGCGCCCCGATGAGCCCGGGGGAGGGAGAGAGATCGTAGGTCGTGCCGACCTGCAGGCCCCCTTCGGGGAGGATCGGCTCGAGGGGCGGGGGGACCGGGATCAGCGGCAGGTCGCTCCGGCGGCGCTGCATGCGCGTGATCTCGCGGCGCAGACGCAGCACGTCCTCGGCGCGGGTGTCGGCGTCGGGGACGATCATGGAAGCGAGCGTCATCCCCATGACCTCCATTCTCGAATATCTCTTCTAATACTGCAACTGCAAAGAAGACGATAACTCGTACATCCGACATGGAGGAGAGGGAGCTCAGGAGACGGGGCAGGCCTCCTGGCGCACGTCCTCGTGGAGGTGCAGGATGCGCAGCGCGCCGTCCGTCCGGTGCTGCAGCACGGCGGTGTTGCGCGACAGCTCGGGAGAGACCGCGACGCCGTGGGCGTCCGTGCCGTCCACCCGCAGCCACCAGGTCGCGACGAGGATGCCGCCGGCCTCGCGCACGCGGAGATCCTCGACGGTCAGCGAGGTCTCCGTCCAGGCCGGCGCGCTCGGCTCCGCCGCGATCTCGGTGCGGCGACCGCGGAGCGCGGCGAGCTCCTCGAGCCCCGTCACCAGGGCGTCGGAGGCGGAGTCGAAGATCGTCACGTCCTCCGCGAGGCGGGCATCGATCGCCGAGGGAGCGCCGCGCAGATAGTCGTCGTACATCCCCGTCAGCAGGCGGTGCACGTCCTCGTGGGGCAGGGGGCGGGAGGTCGGATCCATCGCGCGAGGCTATCAGTCCGCGCGACGGGTCCCGCCCGTCACGCCGTTGACCCTCGCCGACCGCGGGAGTAGACAGGAGGTTCCCACGGCGCGGTGCGGAGGAGATCCCATGCGAGTGACAGCGGCGATGCAGTCCCTGATCCGGACGATCGGGAAGACGAAGGGGCTCGATCCCGCGGCGGAGAAGCTGAGCGGCTGGGTCGAAGCGGCCACGCGCTCCACGCCCGTGAAGAACGCGCTCTCCGGATCCTGGCTGGGGCATCAGGTCCATCCGATGCTCACGGATCTGCCGATCGGGGCGTGGGGCGCGGCCACGGTGCTCGATCTCACCGGGGCGGATCCGGCGGCGTCAAGGCGTCTCGTCGGCCTCGGCATCCTCGCCTCCGCGCCGACGGCGGCCGCGGGCGCCTCCGACTGGTCGTCCCTGTACGGCCCTGCGAAACGGGTCGGCCTGATCCACGCCGCCGCGAATGCGACGGCCTCCGTCCTGCAGATCACCTCCTGGCTGGTGCGGCGCCGCGGGCACCACGGCGCCGGCGCCGCGCTCAGCCTGCTGGGGTTGAGCCTCACCCTCGGCTCGTCGTACCTCGGCGGGCACCTCTCGTTCGTGCGCGGCACCGGCGTGAACCACACGGCGTTCCAGGGCGCGGTGCGACGCTGGACGGATGTGGGGGCGGACGCCGACCTCGTCGAAGGCGCCCGGTCGCGGGTCATGGTCGGCGAGGTCCCCGTGCTGCTCATCCGGGCAGGCAGCGCTCTGCATGCGATCTCCGCCGTCTGCAGCCACCAGGGCGGCCCGCTCGACGAGGGGAAGCTCGGCGCGGACGGCTGCGTCACCTGCCCGTGGCACGGCAGCAGGTTCCGCATCGAGGACGGCTCGGTGCAGCGAGGGCCGGCGAGCGTGCCGCAGCCGCGCTGGGAGGCGAAGGTCGAGGACGGGCGGATCCTGCTCCGTTCGGCCTGACCGCGCCCGCCGGCCGGGTCCGGTTATCCACACCCCGCTCACGGCGGTCGCGCCGATCTCCTACCGTCAGGGCATGGATCCTGCTGCGGTGGTCGTCGTGCTGACGCACCTCGTCCTGCTCGCGGTCGGGATCCGGCTGATCACCGTAGACATCGCCACGCACCGGCTCCCGGACCGGATCGTGCTGCCGACGCTCGGGGGAGCGCTCCTGCTCGCGCTCGTCGACGCCGTGTTCGCGGGCGGAGGCGCGAGGCTGCTCGGAGCGTTGTGGGGGATGCTGATCCTCGGCGGCTTCTACGCGCTGCTGCGGGCGCTGAGCCGCGAGGGCATGGGCGGCGGCGATGTGAAGCTCGGCGCGCTCATCGGGCTGGTGCTGGGCTGGCACGGCTGGCAGGCGCTCCTGGTAGGCGCGGCGTCCGCGTTCGTGCTGGGCGCCGCGCATGCGATCTGGCTCATCGCGCTCCGCCGGGCGACCGGCTCGACGCACCTCGCGTTCGGCCCGTGGATGATCGTCGGCAGTGCGCTCGGCGTCGCGGTCGCGTGACGAGCCTGCGCGACGAACCGTCGCGCGGGGACAGTGCGAGGAACGCCGTATCGGGATCGCGTCCTGCGCGCGGGCGGGGGATTAGGGTGAGCACATGGCACTCGCACGGCTTCACGGCGGCCCGCTGGACGGGCAGATCCTCCCCCTCGCCGCGGAGGACGACAAGCTGATCCTCCCTTACAGCGAGACCCAGGTGGTCTACAACCGCCGGGGCGAGCCGAAGAACACCGGCCCGCACGACGGGCCCACCGAGGTGGAGTACTGGTACGAGGAGTCCCTCGAGGACATCGTCCCGTCCGATGACTGAACCGTCGCGCACGCTCGAGGTCGAGCGCAAGTACGACGTCGACGGCGACACTCCGCTGCCCGCCTGGGACGCGATCCCCGGCGTCGATGCGGTGACGGAGGGCGAGCCCCGCGCTCTGGACGCCCGGTACTTCGATACCGCCGAGGGCGATCTCGCACGGGCGGGCGTGGCGCTGCGGCGCCGCACCGGCGGTCCCGACGAGGGGTGGCACGTGAAGGGCCCGCGCAACCGCGACGGGCGCCTCGAGCTGGGCTGGCCGCTCGGTGAGGGCGATGAGCTGCCGTCCGCGGTCGCCGAGATCGTCGCGCAGTGGACGACGCGTCCGGTCTTCCCGCTCGCCCGGATCGAGAACGCCCGCACGGCCTACCTGCTCACCGGACCGGGCGGGGTGGTGGCCGAGTTCGTGGACGATCATGTCCGCGGCACGGATCTGCGCCGCGGCGGACAGCGGGAATGGCGCGAGTGGGAGATGGAGCTGGGGCCGGCGGCCCCGGCGGACGACGCGGGGCGGGACGCCTTCTTCCGGGCGGTCGAGCA
Source organism: Microbacterium sp. MYb64 (assembly GCF_002979495.1). NCBI lineage: Bacteria > Bacillati > Actinomycetota > Actinomycetes > Micrococcales > Microbacteriaceae > Microbacterium > Microbacterium sp. MYb64. The sequence continues at coordinate 81,611 of NZ_PCOW01000003.1, forward strand.
GGCGGTCGTCGCGGCCGGCGGCCGGGAGTCGCTCTCGGGATCGAAGCTCGGACGCGCACTCGGTTTCTGAACGGCCCGGATCCGCAAGCCCCTTCCTGCCACGCGGGCAGCATGCTTGAGTGGCACCATGAGCAGCCCGGTGATGCTGAGGTCCCTGCAGACGGTGGTGCCGGACACGATCCTGCATCAGGACGAGGTGCGCGACGTGTTCGCCGCGCAGCCAGGGCTCTCCCGGCTGGCGCGGCGGATCGTCACCGCCTCGTTCGACGGATCCGGCATCAACACCCGCCGCACCGTGCTCGACGAGCTCACGTGGACGGCGACCGACGCGGAGCCGGTGTTCTTCGACCGCGCGACGGGGGAGCTGCTGTCCCCGGCCACCGGTGTCCGCAACGACGTCTACGTCCGCGAGGCCGGCCGGCTGTTCATCGCCGCGGCGCAGGCCGCTCTCGAGGCCGACCCTGAGGTCGGGCCCGCCGATGTCACGCACGTGGTCACGGTCTCCTGCACGGGCTTCCACGCCCCGGGGCCGGAGTACGAGATCGTGCGCGCGCTGGGCCTCTCCGATTCCGTGCAGCGCTATCACCTCGGTTTCATGGGCTGCTACGCCTCGATGCCGGCATTGCGTGCGGCCCGTCAGTTCTGCGTCGCGGATCCGGACGCCGTGGTGCTGGTGGTCAGCGTCGAGCTCTGCACGCTGCACCTGCGCTCCTCGGAGGATCCGGACGTGATCGTCGCCTCCTCGCTGTTCGCCGACGGTGCGGCGGCCGGCATCGTCACGGCGCGCCGGTCCGTCGCCCCGGGGCTGCGCCTCGACCGCTTCCACACCGCGATCGCCCCGCAGGGCCGGAAGGACATGGCGTGGACGATCGGCGACCACGGCTTCGAGATGACCCTCTCCACCGCGGTGCCCCAGATCATCGGCGAGACCATCGTCGACGCGCTGCGCCCCCTCTACGCCGGGGAGCTCGGAGCGCCCTTCGAGGACGGCAGGATCGGCGAGGAGGTGCAGCACTGGGCGATCCATCCCGGTGGTCGCAGCATCCTCGACCGGGTGCAGGACCGGCTCGCGCTCAGCGATGCGCAGCTGCACCCCGCCCGCGAGACGCTGCGGCGGCACGGGAACATGTCCAGTGCGACGATCCTGTTCGTGCTGCGGCGCATCCTGGAGGAAGAGGGCGCGCGCGACGGTGAACGCGTGTCCGCGATGGCGTTCGGGCCCGGCCTGACCGCGGAGAGCGCGCTGATGACGGTCGTCGGCGCGGAGGGCGATGGGCGCTGACCTGTCCACCCGCGCCGTCGACGTGCGCGAGCTGATGGACGACCCCGTCGCTGATCCGCAGACGCTGGAGCGCACCTACAGGCGCTTCGGAGCGGTGAACGCCGTGGTCTCCCGCCCCGGCGCACTGTACCGGGACGACATCAGGCCCCGGGCGAGGACGGGCCTGGTGCGGATCCTGGACGTGGGGGCCGGCGGGGGAGACCTCTGCCGCGCGCTCGCCGCGCGGCTCGGACGCGACCGACTCCCGGCCGAGATCACCGCCCTCGACGCGGACGAACGCGCCACGGCCTGGGCCGCCGCGCACGACGGCGGAGCGGGGGTGACGTACCGGTGCGCGCTCGTCGCCGATCTGGTCCGGGCGGGCGAGGTCTACGACATCGTGCTGTCCAACCACGTGCTGCACCACCTCGGTGCGGCCGAGCTGCAGGACATGCTCACCGACACCGCGCACCTCGCGGGAGAGGCGGGACTCGTGGTGCATCGCGACATCGCGCGCAGCCGCACCGCCTACGCCCTGTTCGCGATGGGGACGTGGCCGTTCGCCGGCAACCTGCTGGCCGGATCCTTCATCCGCGCCGACGGGCTGACCAGTATCCGCAGGTCGTACACGGCCGCGGAGCTCGCCGCCGTCGCGCCGGCGGGGTGGACCGTGCGGCGCGGGCTGCCCTCCCGCCTCGAGCTGCGCCGGGAGCCGGGCGATGAGCGATCCTGAGCAGCTGCTGGTCAGCACCACGGTGCTCGACCATGACGTCGTGATCGTCGGCGCCGGCCCGGTCGGGATGCTGCTGGCCTGCCTACTCGCCCAGGACGGCATCGACGTCGTGGTCTGCGAACGCCGCCGGGAGGAGGATCCGCGCAGCCGCGCGATCGGAATACACGCGCCGGGTCTGGAGATGCTCGATCGCGCAGGAGTGGGAGCAGCGGCGCGTGCGGCATCGCTCGCGCTCGAGGGCGGCGACGTGCTCAGTCGGGGCCGGGTCCTCGCGTCGCTCGACTTCTCCGCGCACCGGCCCGTGCGCGTGCTCCCGCAGCAGCGGACGCACGCCCTGCTGCGGGAGCGGCTGCAGACCCTGTCCGCGGGCGCTCTGCGTCCCGGTTGCAGCGTGCGCGCGGTCAGGGACGAGGGGGAGTTCGTGCGGCTCGCCGTGGATCGGCCCGCGGGTCGGCAGGAGGTCACCGCCGCCTTCGTGGTGCTCGCGGACGGCGTGCACAGCACTCTGCGCCGGGAGCTCGGCTTCGAATGGCGCCGTCGCCCGGGCCGCGCCGCGTACACGATGGCCGATGTCCCCGACCCTGCGGCCGGGGTCCGCGCCCAGCTGCACTGCGAACCCGGAGGGATCGTCGAGGCGTTCCCGCTGCCGGGCGGTATGCGGCGCTGGGTGCTGCGGGGTGGAGGCGTGCACACCGGGGCGGAGTTCCGTACCGCGATCGCGCAGCGGATCGGGCGGGAACCGGCGATCGGCGACGAGGTCCGGCCGACGGGTTTCGTCGCGGCCCAGCATCTGAGCCGGACCGTCGCCCGAGGCCGGGTGGCGCTGCTCGGCGACGCCGCGCACGAGATCAGCCCGATCGGCGGGCAGGGCATGAACCTGGGCTGGGTGAACGCCGGCCGGCTGGCCGCGGCGCTGCGCACGGCCCTGGTCGAGGGCGACCGGGATCTCGGCGGCTATGCGCACGGGGCCCTGCGCGCCGCTCGCGCCGCGCAGAGGCGGAGCGCCTTCTACATGACCATGGGCGCCCCGGCGCAGGGTGTTCCGCTCGCCACACGCGAGACGCTCATCCGGGCCCTGGGCTCGGGGCCGCTCCGTTCGTGGGCCTCCGGACTGGTGACGATGCGGGGCTTCTGACGGCATGCGGTGCAGACGACGAGGGCCGGCCACGCACCTGGCGTGACCGGCCCTCTGTCCGATCGGATCCGATCAGAGGTTGATCATGTGACCCGCGAGCCCGTGGAACGCCTCCTGCAGCGCCTCCGACAGGGTCGGGTGCGTGTGCACGTTGCGGGCGGCTTCGAGAGCGGTCAGGTCCCACTTCTGCGCGAGGGTCAGCTCGGGGAGGAGCTCGGACACGTCGGGGCCGATCAGGTGGCCGCCGATGAGCTCGAGGTGCTCGGCGTCGGCGATGAGCTTGACGAAGCCCACCGGCTCGCCCAGGCCGTTGGCCTTGCCGTTCGCGCTGAACGGGAACTTCGCGACCTTGATCTCGCGGCCCTCGGCCCTGGCCTGCTCCTCGGTGAGTCCGAAGCTGGCGACCTGCGGCTGGCAGAACGTGGCGCGCGGCATCATCCGGTAGTCGCCCAGCGTCATGGTCTCGGCCTTGCCGATGGTCTCGGCGGCGACGACGGCCTGAGCCTCGGCGACGTGCGCGAGCTGTAGCTTGGCGGTGACGTCGCCGATCGCGTAGATGCCCTCGACGTTGGTGCGCATGTGGTCGTCGATGTCGATCGCGCCGCGGTCGGTGAGTGCGACGCCGGTGTTCTCCAGGCCGTAGCCGTTCACGTTCGGGGCGAAGCCGACGGACATGAGGACCTTGCCGGCCGTGATCTCGCCGGGCTGACCGTCGCGCGTCTCGTACGTGACGTGCACGGAGGAGCCGTTGTCGGTGACGGTCTTGACCGCGGTCGAGGTGAGGATCTCGACGCCGAGCTTCTTGTACTGCTTCTGGATCTCCTTGGAGACCTCGACGTCCTCGTTGGGCAGCGCCCGGTCGAGGAACTCGATGATGGTGACCTTGACGCCGTAGTTCGTCAGCACGTAGCCGAATTCCATGCCGATCGCGCCGGCTCCGACGATGACGATCGATTCGGGGAGGTCACGGCTGAGGATCTGCTCCTCGAAGGTGACGACGTTGTCGCTCAGCTGCACGCCCGGCAGCAGGCGGACGGTGGATCCGGTGGCGATGATGGCGTTGTCGAACGTGACCTCTTCGGTCGTGCCGTCGGACTTCGCCACGGAGATGGCCTTCGGGGAGGTGAAGGTGCCGCGGCCGTCGTACTCGACGACCTTGTTCTTCTTCATCAGGAAGTGGATGCCCTTGACGTGGGTGTCCGCCACCTTGCGGCTGCGGTCGAACGCGGCGCCGAAGTCGAAGTGCACGTCGCCCGAGATGCCGAAGAACTCGGCCTTGTGGGTGAACGTGTGCGCGATCTCCGCGTTCTTCAGGAGCGACTTGGAGGGGATGCAGCCCACGTTGAGGCACACACCGCCCCAGTACTTCTCCTCGATGATCGCGGTGGAAAGACCGAGCTGGGCGCTGCGGACGGCGGCGACGTAACCGCCGGGGCCAGCGCCGAGGATGACGACGTCGTAGTGTGGCATGCTCCCAGCCTATCGCCCGCGCAGACGACCCCGGGCGGGCGATGCCGCGCGGATCCGGCTCCCGGGCGCCGCGTGCTTCCGATAGGCTGGAACGCCAGAGGAGGGGGAGAACAGTGACTGAGAACGACGTTCCCGAAGGCGCCGTCCGCCGCGGCGGTGAGCCCATGCACGACACCACGCAGACGTTCGGCCACGACTCCGACCTGTCGTTCGTCCCGTTCGGCGCGGAGCTGACGGAGGTCGAGCAGGCGGCGATCGCCGCGCTGCCCTCCGGTTCGGCGCTGCTGCTGGTCCGCTCCGGCGCGCTCGCCGGCGCCCGGTACCTGCTCGACACGGCGGTGACCACGGTCGGACGCCATCCCGAGGCGGACATCTTCTTCGACGATGTGACGGTCTCCCGTCGCCACGCCGAGGTCATCCGCACCGGCACGGCCTTCGAGGTCGTCGATCAGCGCTCGCTGAACGGAACCTACGTCAACGGCGAGCGGGTCGACCGCAGCGAGCTGCGCAACGGCTACGAGGTGCGCGTCGGCAAGTTCCGGCTGAACTTCTTCGCGTCGCCCGTGGATCTCGCGCAGGCGAACGACTGATGGCGGCATCGGCCGCCGAGCGTTCCGCCCCTTCCGGGCTGCTGAGCATCGGCCAGGTGCTCGCGCGCCTCACGCCGGAGTTCCCCGATGTGAGAGCCTCCAAGCTCCGCTTCCTGGAGGAGAAGGGCATCGTGAACCCGGTGCGCACCGCCTCCGGGTACCGCAAGTTCTCCGCCGCCGATCTGGAGCGGATCCGCATCGCGCTGACGCTGCAGCGCGACCAGTACCTGCCGCTCAAGGTCATCCGCGAGCACCTTGACGCGCTCGAGGAATCCGGCGGCGCGCCGGAGCTGCCCGCGTCGATCGTGAAGGGGCCGCGCCGGTATCGCCGCGACGAGCTCGTCCACGCCGCGGGTGCGTCGCACGCCCTGCTCGGCGATGCGGTGTCGAGCGGCATGCTGCCGGCGGCCGAGACCTACCCCGAGTCCGCGGTGTCGCTGCTGCGCGCGCTGGCGGCCCTGGACGGCCACGGCATCGGGCCGCGCCACCTGCGGCCGCTGCGACAGAGCGCCGAACGAGACATCGCCCTGGTGCAGTCGGCGCTGTCCGCGCTGCTGCGCCGCACCGACACCCCCTCGCGGGCGCGGGCCAGCGAGATGGCTCCAGAACTGGCGTCCCGCCTCGACGAGGTGCGTTCGCTCCTCGTCAAGGACGGCATCGGCCGACTGCTGTCGTAACGAACTGATTGCGACACACCCCCGACTCGGGGCGGATGTCGTTGTCGGGGATGCCGCGCTGTTCTAGCGTGGAGTCATCGACTTTCAGGTAGTGGTTGAAGGATGCTGTTCCTTCAGGATGAGGAGGATGCGATGAGCGCCGAGGAACGGGGCGATGCACCGTCGTTCGGAGACGATCTCCTCTTCACCGACGGGCTTCCCGCGATGGACGACGAGGTCGGCTACCGCGGGGCCGTGGCGGCCCGTGCGGCCGGCATCACCTACCGCCAGCTGGACTACTGGGCGCGGACCGAGCTGGTCGTCCCGACGGTCCGCGGGGCGAGCGGATCCGGATCCCAGCGTCTCTACGGCTTCCGCGACATCCTCGTGCTCAAGCTCGTCAAGGAGCTGCTGAACACGGGCATCTCGCTGCAGCAGATCCGTACCGCCGTCGACCAGCTCCGGGCCGCAGGCATCCGCGACCTCGCGGGCACCACGCTCATGAGCGACGGCGCATCGGTCTACCTGTGCACCTCGAACGACGAGGTGATCGACCTGCTCAGCCGTGGCCAGGGCGTCTTCGGCATCGCGGTGGGCAAGGTGTTCCACGAGGTCGAGGCCACGCTCGTCGAGTTCGACGCCCTCGCGCCGGAGCCGATGGACGATCTCGCCGCACGTCGCTCGCGTCGCACCGCCTGACCGCGCAGCGCCGCAACGGAAAGAGCCGGCCCCTCGAGGACCGGCTCTCGTCGTATCAGGACTCTTCCGAGTCGCTGAGTCCGCTCAGACGCGGGTGTCGTCGGGCAGCGTGATGCGCCCGGTGCGGATCACCCGGTCCAGCAGCGTGTCGAAGTCGGCGGCGAGCTCCTGCGCGGAGTCGCCGGGCCAGATGTGCAGCGGCTTCGCAGCGCCCTGGGCCTGCTGCAGCGAGGTGCGCTCCGGCAGCTGCGGCGAGAGCACGAGCGGGCCGAACATGTCGCGCAGCTCCTTGATGCGGAACTGGTGCTCGATGGACTGCGGGCGCACCCGGTTGACCACGATGCCCAGCGGCTGCAGCCGGGGGGAGAGGCCGCGGCGGATCTCCTCGATCGCACGCAGGGCGCGGTCAGCGGCGGCCACGGAGAACAGACCGGGCTCGGTCACGACCATGACGCGGTCGCTCGCGGCCCACGCGGTGCGCGTGAGCGCGTTCAGCGACGGGGCGCAGTCGATCAGGACGAGGTCGTAGTCGGCCTCGACGGCGGCCAGCGCTTCCTCGAGCTTCCACACGTCGCGCACGCTCGGGTGCGGACCGTCGAAGTTGATCGCGGACGGGCTTCCGATGAGCACGTCGATCGTCCCCGGGTGCACCTTCGCCCAGCCCGAGGACGTGATCGCCTGTCGGACCACTTTCTCCTTCGGGTTCGCCAGGACATCGGCGACGTTGAGGCGCCCTGCGACCTGGATGTCCATGCCGGTGGAGACGTCGGACTGCGGGTCGAGGTCGACCACCAGGGTCCGGACGCCGCGGGCGAACGCCGCCGAGGCGAGGCCGAGGGTCACGGTGGTCTTGCCGACACCGCCCTTGAGGGAACTGACGCTGAGTACGTGCACGGAGACCACGTTACCTTCCTCTAGGCTGAGGAAACACTCAGCCCCCCGATGCGCGTCGCTGCGCAACCAGTGTTCGAGGTGCCATGTTCCAGAAGATCCTTGTGGCCAATCGTGGAGAGATCGCGATCCGGGCCTTCAGAGCCGCGTTCGAGGTAGGGGCGAGGACCGTCGCGGTCTTCCCCTGGGAGGATCGCGGATCCATCCACCGCCAGAAGGCCGACGAGTCGTATCAGATCGGCGAGGTGGGGCACCCGGTGCGGGCCTACCTCGACGTGGAGGAGATCATCCGCGTGGCACGGGAGTGCGGCGCGGATGCGATCTACCCCGGTTACGGCTTCCTCTCCGAGAACCCGGAGCTGGCTGCGCGCGCGGCCGAGAACGGGATCACCTTCATCGGGCCGCCGGCGCACGTGCTGGAGATGGCCGGCAACAAGGTGACGGCCAAGCAGCACGCGGTCGCCGCGGGCGTGCCCGTGCTGCGCTCGACCGACGCCTCGGATGACGTGGACGAGCTGGTCGCCCAGGCCGAGGGGATCGGATTCCCGATCTTCGTCAAGGCCGTCGCCGGCGGCGGCGGTCGCGGCATGCGCCGGGTGGCGTCGCTCGGCGAGCTGGCACCCGCACTGGCCGAGGCCATGCGCGAGGCCGGGAGCGCGTTCGGCGATGCCCGCGTCTTCCTCGAGCAGGCCGTGCAGCGGCCGCGGCACATCGAGGTCCAGGTGCTCGCGGACGGCACGGGTCACACCGTGCACCTGTTCGAGCGCGACTGCTCGGTGCAGCGCCGTCACCAGAAGGTGGTCGAGATCGCTCCCGCGCCGAACCTCGACGAGGGGATCCGCAAGGCCCTTCACGGCTACGCCGTGGCCTTCGCGAAGTCCATCGGCTACCAGAACGCCGGCACGGTCGAGTTCCTCCTGGAGACGGCGGGAGAGCGGGCCGGCGAGGTCGTCTTCATCGAGATGAACCCGCGGATCCAGGTCGAGCACACGGTGACGGAGGAGGTCACAGACGTCGACCTCGTGCAGTCGCAGATCCGGATCGCGGCCGGCGAGACGCTCGCCGATCTCGGCCTGGAGCAGGACAGCATCCAGCTGCGCGGCGCCGCACTGCAGTGCCGCATCACGACGGAGGATCCGGCTCAGGGCTTCCGCCCCGACACCGGCCGGATCACGACCTACCGCTCGCCCGGCGGCGCCGGCATCCGCCTCGATGGCGGCACCACGGCGGCCGGTTCGCAGATCAGCCCGCACTTCGACTCGATGCTTGCGAAGCTCACCTGCCGCGGCCGGGATTTCCCGGCGGCCGTTGCACGTGCGAAGCGCGCCCTCGCCGAATTCCGGATCCGCGGCGTGGCCACGAACATCCCGTTCCTGCGCGCCGTGCTCGACGACCCCGCCTTCGTCTCCGGCGACGTGTCGACCCTGTTCATCGAGGAGCGGCCGGAGCTGCTCACCAGCAACCCCTCGAGGGACCGGGCGACGCGGCTGCTGAACTGGCTCGGCGACGTCACGGTGAACAAGCCGTACGGCGACAAGCCGCTGTCGCCCTCGCCGGGCAGCAAGCTCCCCAAGATCGACCTCAGCGTCGAGCCGCCCGCCGGAGCCCGCGAGCGGCTGCTCCGCCTCGGGCCGGATGGGTTCGCCCGCGCGCTCCGCGAGCAGACCGCACTGGCCGTGACCGAGACGACCTACCGCGATGCGCACCAGTCGCTGCTGGCCACGCGCGTGCGCACCAGGGACCTGGTGCGTGTGGGCCCGCACGCGGCGCGCATGACGCCGCAGCTGCTCTCGATCGAAGCATGGGGCGGCGCGACCTACGACGTCGCGCTGCGCTTCCTCGCCGAAGACCCGTGGGAGCGCCTGGAGGCGCTGCGGGCGGCGATTCCGAACATCCCGCTGCAGATGCTGCTGCGGGGGCGCAACACGGTTGGATACACGCCGCGGCCCGTCGAGGTGACGAACGCGTTCGTGCGCGAGGCGGCGTCGAGCGGGGTGGACATCTTCCGCATCTTCGACGCGCTCAACGACGTGTCGCAGATGCGTCCCGCGATCGACGCGGTGCGGGAGACCGGCACCGCCGTCGCCGAGGTGGCGCTCTGCTACACCGGCGACCTGCTCGACCCTGCGGAGCAGCTCTACACGCTGGACTACTACCTGCGGCTCGCCGAGCAGATCGTGGAGAGCGGCGCGCACATCCTCGCGATCAAGGACATGGCGGGCCTCCTCCGGCCCGCGGCCGCCGCGCGCCTCGTGTCCGCGCTGCGCGAGCGGTTCGACCTTCCGGTCCAGGTGCACACGCACGACACCGCGGGTGGGCAGCTCGCGACGCTGCTGGCGGCCAGCGCGGCCGGCGCCGACGCGGTCGATGCCGCCGCTGCGCCGATGTCCGGCACGACGAGCCAGCCGTCGCTGTCCGCCCTCGTGGCGGCTCTTGCTCACACCGAGCGCGACACCGGGCTCGACCTGCAGGCGATCGGCGACCTCGAGCCGTACTGGGAGGGCGTTCGTCAGCTCTACCGTCCCTTCGAGTCGGGGCTGCCAGCGCCCACCGGACGCGTGTACCACCACGAGATCCCGGGCGGACAGCTGTCGAACCTGCGTCAGCAGGCGATCGCGCTGGGTCTCGCGGACGATTTCGAGCGCATCGAGGACATGTACGCCGCGGCGGACCGGATCCTCGGCCGGATCCCCAAGGTGACGCCGTCCTCGAAGGTGGTCGGCGATCTGGCGCTCGCGCTCGTGGCCGCCGGCGCGGATCCTGCGGACTTCGAGCAGAACCCGCAGAACTACGACATCCCCGATTCGGTGGTCGGCTTCATGGCCGGCGAGCTGGGCGACCTTCCCGGCGGATGGCCGGAGCCGTTCCGCACGAAGGTGCTGGCGGGGCGCGAAGTGTCGATCGACATCGTCCCGATCTCGGCGGACGAACAGCGTGCGCTCGACGGCGAGAGCCTCGAGCGCCGGCAGACGCTGAACCGCCTGCTCTTCCCCGGACCGGCGGCCGAGTTCGAGCGCAACCGCGCCGCCTTCGGCGACCTGTCGGCCCTCGGCACGCCGGACTACCTCTACGGCCTCGTGCCGGGTGAGGAGCACGTCGCGGAGATCGATCCCGGGGTGCAGCTCTACGTCGGGCTCGAGGCGATCGGCGAGGCGGACGAGAAGGGCATCCGCACCGTCATGACCACGCTGAACGGCCAGCTCCGTCCCGTGTTCGTGCGGGATCGCTCGCTCAAGGTCGACGTCCGCGAGGTGGAGAAGGCCGACACCTCGAAGCCCGGTCAGGTGGCGGCGCCGTTCTCGGGCGTGGTGACCATGAAGGCCGAAGTCGGCGATGCTGTGCGCGCCGGGGAGCCCATCGCCTCGATCGAGGCGATGAAGATGGAAGCGGCGATCACGGCACCCGTCGACGGTGTCGTGGAGCGCGTCGCGATCGGCGCCACGCAGCAGGTCGACGCCGGCGATCTCCTGGTGGTGATCCGCCCGTCGCACACGGACTGAACGCAGCGGTGAGGGGCGGAGGACGGCCTGTACAGGGCGTCCTCCGCCTCGGCCCGCCGCGTCGGCGTGCGGCGATGTGCACTAACCTTGTGCGTTGTGATGCGCGCCGATAGGGCGTATCACGGGGGAGAAGCATCATGAGCACAGAACGTAGGAATACACAGAGTGAGGATCCCGAGGAATCCCTCGGAATCCTCGACAGCACTGGGGCCATCGGTACCGTCGGCATCGGGCTGCTCGGCGACGCCACCGCGCAGGTGCCCGTCGCCCTGCCCGTCGCGGACGACGACGATCTCGTCGACGACGACGTCACCGACGGGGAGGCCTTCGCCGACCTCGTCCTCGACGCCGACCCTGCCGCACTCGTCCGCGAGGACGACGGCATCGGACGGATCCATCTGGGGGCGGGCTTCTCGGACATCGTGATCGAGATCCCGGCGGCCGCCGCCGAGGACGTCGTGGTGGCTGAGATCGTCGAGGACGGCGCGACCACGGATCACGAGGTCGAGACCGAGGCCGAAGCCGCGGGCGACGTCGAGATGCCCATGGAGCCGGCGCAGGAGGCGACGGTTCCCGACGAGCCCGTCGCGTCCGAGGATGCGATCGACGACGCTGCTGACGAGGAGCACGCCGCGGAAGCGGCGTTCGTCGACGAGAACCCCGCGGGCGAGCCGCCTTCCGACGAGGTGCCTGCTGATGAGGACCCCGTGGGCGAGGTGTCTGCTGATGAGGTGCCTGCTGATGAGGTGCCTGCTGATGAGGTGCCTGTCGACGAAGTGCCTGTGGACGAGGGCTCCGTGGACGAGGACTCCGTGGACGAGAACCCCGTGGACGAGGACCCTGTGGACGAAGAGCCGGCGGACGCGGTCGCTCCGACCTCTGCGGGCCACGCGTCCGAGGACGCCGAAGACCTGACCGAGGATCCGGTCGCCGACTCCGTGCGTGAAGACGTCGAGGTCGCGCAGGACTCCGGCCGGATCGCGGTCGACGCGCCCGACCGGGCACAGCCGGTGACGGCTGCCGTCGCCGAGTCGATGGTGCTCCGCGCCGTCGACGTGGCGGCGCCTGCGCCCGTGCGAGAGCTCGAGGTGACCACCGCGACCCCCGCCGCGGCTGAGGAGGAGACCATGACCGCTGACCACGCGCGCACGCCCGACCCCGAGCTCACTTCGCGCCGGCTGGACCAGCTCGGTGACCGGGAGCGGGAGAGCGCGGATCTGCTCACCGCCGACCGGCTGCTGGACGCGAGCAGGCTCGTGGGTCCCGAGCCGGAGGGGCTCTGGAGCCACCTGCTCTACACGGTCTCCGGACGCCGCATCAACCTCGGAGACGGCAAGCGCGCGCAGCAGCGCAAGGCTCTGAGCGCACGCATCGCCGCACCGCTGTCGGGATCGGCCCGCTTCGTCCCCGTGCTAAGCCGTAAGGGCGGCGTCGGCAAGACGACGGTGACGGCGCTGCTCGGGATGGCGCTCGCCGACTCGCGCGAGGACAGGGTCATCGCGGTCGACGCGAACCCCGACCGGGGCACGCTCGCCGACCGCATCGCCCGCACCAACAGCAAGACGGTGCGCGATCTGGTGCGGATCCACGACCAGGTCACCGGCTACCACGACATCTCCGCCGTCGTCTCGCGCGATGCCACCCGCCTCGACGTGCTGGCCTCGGACGCGGATCCGCGTGTCTCGGAGGCGTTCAACGACGAGGACTACGACCAGGTCGCCTCGGTCGCGGCGCACTACTACTCGCTCGTGCTCACCGATACGGGCACCGGCATCGTGCACTCCGTGATGGGCGCGACCCTGGACCGTGCGGACACGATCGTGATCGTCGCCGGCCTCAGCGTCGACGAGGCGCGGCTCGCGTCCGAGACGCTCACGTGGCTGGAGACCAACGGCTACGCCGACAAGGTGCGCGAGGCCGTCGTGGTGCTCAACCAGTCGACACCCGGCTCGCCCATGGTGCGCCTGGGGGAGCTGGAGGCGCATTTCCGCACCCGCGTGGCGCACGTCGTGCGCATCCCGTACGACGCCCGGATCGCGGCCGGCAGCGCCATCACGTTCGCCGCTCTGCAGCCCGAGACCCGTCAGGCCGCGCGCGAGCTGGCCGCGATCGTGGTCGAGGGCCTGAGGGAGCAGGCGGCCTGATGGCGGTCCGCGAGATCCGGCTCTTCGGAGACCCCGTGCTGCGCACCGTGTGCGCGGAGATCGGCACGATCGACGACGGCGTGCGCGCCCTCGTCGCCGACCTCGTCGACAGCGTCGAGCTTCCCGGTCGCGCCGGGGTCGCCGCCCCGCAGATCGGCGTGGCGCTGCGCGCCTTCAGCTACAACATCGACGGCGACATCGGCTACGTGCTGAATCCCGTGCTGGTCGAGGTGCGCGGCGAGCCGGTGCCGACCGGAGAGGGCTGCCTGTCGGTGCCAGGCCTCTGGCACGACGCGCTGCGCCACCCGTGGGCCCGCGTGGAGGGCATCGACCTCGACGGCGAGCCCGTGGTGCTGGAGGGGGAGGGGCTGCTGGCCCAGGCCCTGCAGCACGAGACCGACCACCTCGACGGCAAGGTCTATCTCTCCCGGCTCGCCCCGGAGACCCGCAAGCTCGCCATGCGCGAAGTGCGCGAGAGCTCCTGGTTCTGAGCCTGTGACGGAGAAGTCGGCGCAGCGAGCGCTTGCGGACAGGTTTCGATCGTTCCTCGTCCCGGGGGATCCGCTGGTTCTCGTCAATGCATGGGACCCGGTGTCGGCGCGGCTCACCGAACAGGCGGGAGTGCGTGCCATTGCGACGACGAGTGCGGGGATCGCCTGGGCCAACGGCAGCGCCGACGGCCACCGGCTCGATCGCGCCGTCGCACTGCAGGCGCTGCAGCGGATCGTGGAGGCCGTCGCAGGCAGGCTCCCGGTGACGGCTGACCTGGAGGACGGTTTCGGGGACACCCCGACCGCCGTTGCCGCGACCGTCGCGGAGGCCGTGGCGATGGGCATCGTCGGCGTGAACCTCGAGGACTCGCTCCGAGCGCCGGGCGAGCAGGCGGAGCGACTGGCCGCGGCCAGGGCCGCCGCGGATGCCGCGGGCCGCCCGCTCTTCCTCAACGCCCGGATCGATACGCACTCCCTGCTCGGCGATGACGAGCGCTGGCTGAACGAGACCGTGGTGCGCGCCCGCGCATACGCCGAGGCGGGCGCCGACGGCATCTTCGTCCTCGGGGCTCTGTCTGCGACGGCGCTCAGGGACCTGGTCCGTGCCGTGGACCTGCCCGTGAACGTGGCGCTCGATGCGGCCACGCTGTCTGTCGCGGAGCTCGCCGAAGCGGGGGCCGCGCGGGTCAGCGTCGGATCGTCGGTCGCGGAAGCCGTTCATGCCGCCACGCTGAGGATGGCGCAGGAGATCGTGGACGACGGCGTGGCGACCTCGACAGCGGGGCGCATGCCGTGGAGCCGCCTCAACGACCTGTTCTGACGCGAAGCGGGCTCTGAAGGCATGAGGAAGGGCCCCGGGGAATCCCCGGGGCCCTTCCTCATGTCATGGCGTCAGCCCAGCGGCACCGTCGTGGTCGCGGTGCTCTCGTCGTAGATCGCGGCGACCTGCGGCGCGAAGTCCTTCATGATCACGTTGCGCTTGATCGAGAGCTTGGGCGTGAGGTGCCCGCTCGCCTCGGTCCACTCGGAGGGCAGGATCGCGAACTTGCGGATCGACTCCGCGCGCGAGACGCGGGTGTTGGCCACGTCGATCGCGCGCTGCACCTCGGCGCGCACCGCGTCGTTCGTGGCGGCGTCGGCGAGCGACAGGTCCGCCGGGAGCCCGTTGTTGGCCAGCCACGACGGCAGCATCTCGGGATCGAGCGTGACGAGCGCCGCGATGAACGGCTTCTGGTCGCCGACGACGACCACCTGGCCGACGATCGGGTTGGCGCGGATCGGGTCCTCGAGCGCGGCGGGAGAGACGTTCTTGCCGCCCGCCGTGACGATGATCTCCTTCTTGCGACCCGTGATCGTCAGGAATCCCTCGTCGTCGAACGAGCCGAGGTCGCCGGTGCAGAACCAGCCGTCGCGGAACGCGGCCTCGGTCGCCTCCGGGTTGTTCCAGTACTCCTTGAAGACGTTGATGCCGCGCACCTCGATCTCGCCGTCGTCGGCGAGGCGGATGCCCACTCCGGGCAGCGCGGGCCCGACCGTGCCGATCTTCGACTTGTCCGCCAGGTTCACGGTGGCAGGGGCGGTGGTCTCGGTGAGGCCGTAGCCCTCCAGGATGACCACGCCGAGGCTGTGGAAGAAGTGGCCGAGGCGTGCGCCGAGCGGCGCGGATCCGGAGATCGCGTACTGGATGTTGCCGCCCATCGCCTCGCGCAGCTTCGCATAGACGAGCCGGTCGAACAGGGCGAACTTGATCTTCATGCCGAGCGGGATCTTCGCGCCCTCCTCGACGAGGCGGGAGTGCTCGATCGCGGTCGCCGCGGCGGCGCGGAAGATCTTGCCCTTGCCGCCGGCCTCGGCCTTCTGCTCGGCCGAGTTGTAGACCTTCTCGAACACGCGCGGCACGGCCAGGAGGAAGGTGGGCTTGAAGGATCCGAGCGCCGGGAGCAGCTGCTTGGTGTCGGGCTGGTGACCCGTGCGCACGCCGGCGTGGATGTCGAGGATCGAGATGAACCGCGCGAACACGTGCGCGGTCGTGATGAACAGCACGGTCGAGGCGCCCTGGATGGAGACCACGTCGTCGAGCGACTTCGCCGCGTTGCGGGCGAGCTCGACGAAGTTGCTGTGCGTCAGCACGCAGCCCTTGGGGCGGCCGGTCGAGCCGGAGGTGTAGATGAGCGTGGCGATGTCTGCGGCGTTCGCGATGACGCGACGGCGCTCGACCTCCTCGTCCGGGACCTCGACGCCCTGCGCCGTGAGCTGGGCGATCGCCCCGAGGTGCATCTGCCAGACGTCGCGGACGAGCGGGAGGTCGCCGCGCACCTCGTCGAAGCGGGTGAAGTGCTCGGGGGACTCGACCATGAGCGAGATCGCCCCGGAGTCCTCCATGATCCACTGGATCTGCGAGGGGGAGCTGGTCTCATAGATCGGAACCATGACCGCGCCGGCGTAGAACAGCGCGAAGTCGACCAGGGTCCACTCGTAGGTGGTGCGGGCCAGGAAGCCGACCTTCTCGCCGGGCTGGATCCCCGCGGCGATGAAACCCTTCGCGAGGGCGATCACCGCGGTGCGGAAGTCCGCGGCCGTGATGTCGCGCCATCCCGCGCCCTCCGGCACGGAGAACAGCGCGAGATTCGGGGTCTTCTGCACCCGCTGCTCGAGGAGGTCGGTGATGTTGTCCTCGGGTGCGGCTTTCACGATCGCGGGGACTTCGAACTGGACCACGGCAACTCCTTCGGGGCCGGACGGGTACATGCTTCCCAGGAGTCTATGCCATGGGGCGCCTGGGCACAGGGCATCAAGTGTGAGATTCAGTCGCACGATCGGTGAAACTGCGTCGCAAGGGTGAACGCGGCTCTCGTCCTGTTCGCGGCGGCGGGATAGACTGCGGGCGATGATCTACTGGTTCATGAAGTACATCGCCATCGGGCCGCTGGTGAAGGCGATCTTCCGCCCGTGGGTCGTGGGCCGTCAGCATGTGCCCGTCACCGGCGCCGCGATCATGGCGAGCAACCATCTGTCCTTCTCCGATTCGATCTTCCTGCCGCTCATGCTGGACCGGAAGATGTCCTTCCTCGCCAAGAGCGACTACTTCACGGGCAAAGGCCTCAAGGGCTGGGCCACCCGCATGTTCATGAAGGGCACGGGGCAGCTCCCCATCGACCGCTCCGGCGGCAAGGCCTCAGAGGCCTCGCTCAACACCGGCCTGGGCGTCCTGGGGCGCGGCGATCTGCTCGGCATCTATCCCGAGGGCACGCGCAGCCCCGACGGCACGCTCTACCGCGGACGGACCGGCATCGCGCGGATGGCGCTGGAGGCGAAGGTCCCGGTGATCCCGGTGGTGATGGTCGACACCGACGTCGCGATGCCGACAGGGCAGCGCATTCCGAACATCATGCGGGTGGGGATCGTGATCGGCGAACCCCTCGACTTCTCCCGCTACGCGGGCATGGAGAACGACCGCTACATCCTGCGCTCGGTGACCGACGAGATCATGGTCGCGCTGCAGCGCCTGGGGGAGCAGCGCTACGAGGACGTCTACGCCTCCACGGTCAAGGAGCGCCTGGCCTCGCAGGCGTCCTAGGGCGCCTGGCCGCCGAGGCTTCACAGAGCGATCCGCCCCCTGTCCGGCACCCTAGGATGGGGGGATGCCTCAGCCTCTCGATCTCGACTCGTGGCGCGCCCTCCCGATCAAGCAGCAGCCGCAGTGGCCTGACGCCGAGCGCGTCGCCGAGGTCTCCTCGCAGATCGCCGCGCTGCCTCCGCTGGTGTTCGCCGGTGAGGTGGACAACCTCCGCGAGCGTCTCGCCCGCGCCGCCTCCGGGCAGGCGTTCCTGCTCCAGGGCGGGGACTGCGCCGAGACCTTCGCCGGCGCCACCGCCGACCAGATCCGCAACCGCATCAAGACGGTCCTGCAGATGGCGGTCGTGCTGACCTATGGCGCCTCGATGCCGGTGGTGAAGATGGGGCGCATGGCGGGGCAGTTCGCCAAGCCGCGCTCGAGCGACACCGAGACCCGCGGCGACGTCACTCTTCCCGCCTACCGCGGCGACATCGTCAACGGCTACGACTTCACCGAGGGCTCCCGCGAGGCGAACCCCTCGCGTCTGCTGCAGGGGTACCACACGGCCGCCTCGACGCTGAACCTCATCCGCGCCTTCACCCAGGGCGGCTTCGCGGATCTCCGCGAGGTGCACTCCTGGAACAAGGGCTTCGCGCAGAACCCCGCGAACCAGCGCTACGAGCGCATGGCCGCGGAGATCGACCGCGCCATCAAGTTCATGGAGGCCGCCGGCGCCGACTTCGACGAGCTCAAGCGCGTCGAGTTCTTCACCGGGCACGAGGGCCTGCTGATGGACTACGAGCGCCCGATGACCCGCATCGACTCGCGGACGCTCACGCCGTACAACACCGCGGCGCACTTCCTCTGGATCGGCGAGCGCACCCGTGAACTCGACGGCGCGCACGTCGACTACTTCTCGAAGATCCGCAACCCGATCGGCGTCAAGCTCGGCCCCACCACGACGACCGACACGGCGCTCGCGCTCATCGACAAGCTCGACCCGAACCGCGAGCCGGGCCGGCTCACCTTCATCACGCGCATGGGTGCGGGCAAGATCCGCGAGGCGCTGCCTCCGCTGCTGGAGGCCGTGAAGGACTCCGGCGCGCAGCCGCTGTGGGTCACCGACCCCATGCACGGCAACGGCATCACCACGCCGACCGGCTACAAGACCCGGCGCTTCGACGACGTGGTCGACGAGGTGCGCGGCTTCTTCGAGGCGCACCGCGCTGTCGGGACCTTCCCCGGCGGCATCCACGTCGAGCTCACCGGCGACGATGTCACCGAGTGCCTGGGCGGATCCGAGCAGATCGACGAGGAGGGTCTGGCGACCCGCTACGAGTCGCTGTGCGACCCGCGCCTCAACCACATGCAGTCGCTCGAGCTCGCGTTCCTCGTGGCCGAGGAACTCGAGAAACGCTGAGACCCCGCCGAGACACCGACACGAAGGCCCGGTACCGCGCAGCGGTACCGGGCCGTCGTCGTATCCGGGAGCAGACGGCTCACCCGATGCGGACGGTCGGATCAGCCGGAGACCTTGACCCGGATCGTCGAGTTCTTCTCCACGCTGTCGCCGGCCTTCGGATCCGTCCCCGTCACCTGGAACAGGCTCCACGCGATCTCGGGCACGCTGGTCTGCGGATTCAGGCCCGCATTCGTGAGGGCCTGCATCGCCTCGGCGAGGTTCTTGCCGACGACGTCGGGCACCGTGACGGGCTCCGGGCCCTTCGAGACGTTCAGCACGATCGTGTCGCCGGGGCGCCAGTTGCCGCCGCCCTCGCGGTCGCCGACGCCGATCACGCGGCCCTTCGGCACGCTGTCGCTGTAGGAGGCGGACGAACCGGAGTCTGCACCCAGCCCCACCGCCTTGAGCTTGCTCGTGGCATCGTCCACGGTCAGTCCGGTCACGTCCGGCACGGGGCCCAGCGACAGCAGGAGGCGGATCTGGTCGCCCTCGAAGACGGTGCAGCCCTCGCCGCACTCGTGGACGTCGCCTCCCGCGCGCGGGGTGACCTCGGCGTTGATCACGAGCCCGCTGTCCGCGCCGGAGAAGAGCGGCACGGAGTCCTGCAGGGTCAGGTGGAAATCCGCGAGCGCCTGCTTCGCCTGCTGCTCGGTCATGCCGTCGAGCTTGGGGATGTCGTGCTGGGCGGGACCCGCCGAGATCAGCACGGTGACCTTGGCCTTCTTGTCCAGGCGGGAGCCTGCGCCGGGATCCGTGCGGATCGCCTGGCCCTGAGGCACCTTGAGGGAGTTCTCACTGCCCTGCACGGGCGTGAGGCCCTCCTTCGTGATCGTGGCCGCGGCGACCTCCCAGGTCTTGCCCGCCACATCCGGCACCGAGAGCTTGGAGCCGGGACCGGATCCGAACCACCAGCCCGCTCCGCCGGCCAGGACGGCCAGGAGCAGCACGAGCACGAGCAGCAGCGCCCCGCGGGAGCGCCGGTGCGCGGTGCGGCGGCGCAGCAGCGTCGCGTTGTCGAGAGGGGCGTCGGCAGTGGGCGCCGGCGCAGTCGCCGTGGGGATGCCCGGCAGCACCAGGGTCTGATCCCCGGTGTCGCGCATCGGCACGACCGTGGTCTTCGCGGTGGTCGGCGTGGGGGTGACGCCCAGCTCGCGCTCGATCACGCGCAGCCGCTCGAGCATCTCCTGTGCGTCGTCCGGGCGCTCGTCCGGCGACTTCTCGGTCGCCCACAGCACGAGCTCGTCGAGCTGCTCCGGCACGCCGGGATTGCGCACGCTCGGGCGCGGGACCGAGTCGGTGGCGTGCTGGAACGCGATCTGCATGGGCTGCTCGCCCTTGTACGGCTGCTCGCCGACGAGCATCTCGTAGAGCATGATGCCGAGCGCGTAGATGTCGCTGCGGGCGTCCGCGGTGCCGCGGGTGACGAGCTCCGGCGCGAGATAGGCGATCGTCCCCATCAGCTGGGCGCCCGAAGCGGTGTTCGCGGTGGTCGCGCGGGCCAGGCCGAAATCGCCGATCTTGATCCGGCCGTCCTCGGCCAGAAGCACGTTCTCGGGTTTGACGTCGCGGTGCACGATGCCGGCGCGATGCGCGGCGGCGAGGCCGGACAGCACGGCATCCATGATCGTGATGGTCTGCGGCACGGTGAGCCGGCGCTGCTCGCGCATGAGCTCCCGCAGCGTGATGCCGGGCAGGTACTCCATCACGAGGTAGGCGAGCTCGCCGTCCTGGCCCTGGTCGAAGACGTTGACGACGTGCGGATCGGCCAGGCGGGCGGCTGCGCGCGCCTCCTGGATGAAGCGGCTCTGGAACACCGAATCGTCGCTGAGATGGCCGTGCATGACCTTCAGTGCGATGCGGCGCTCGAGGCGCAGATCCGTGGCGACGTACACCGTCGC
This sequence comes from Microbacterium sp. MYb64, assembly GCF_002979495.1. Classification (NCBI taxonomy): domain Bacteria; kingdom Bacillati; phylum Actinomycetota; class Actinomycetes; order Micrococcales; family Microbacteriaceae; genus Microbacterium; species Microbacterium sp. MYb64. The sequence goes on from NZ_PCOW01000003.1 coordinate 102,097, forward strand.
CATGCCGCCACGCGCGATCCGGGCGCGGACGCGATAGCGACCGTCGACGAGCCGCCCGATGAGGGGGTCGGCTTGTTGGCTGGTCGTCACGGCAAGAGTCTATGGAGAACTCGCTGAGAGCCCGGGGAACGGCTCGCGTGCGAGCGCTTTTCCGTTCTCCGCGAGCGGATCCCGCGGCGGCTCAGCCGAGCGCCGCGAGCCAGCCGTCCGCCTGCGGCTCCCACAGCCCGTAGCGGGCGGGGAAGGCGGAGATCTGCACGTCCTGCGCGGCCTCGCTAAAGCCGAGCCCCTCCCAGCCGGGGATGTCGAGCAGCCCGTTGGTGTGGGGTGTGCCCACGTAGAAGGCCCTGATCGCGTAGTCCGCGTCAGCGATCTGCTCCGGCGTGCCCCAGCCGGTGCTGGGACGCTGCTGGAACAGCCCGATCGAGTCGCGGTCCCCGGACGCGGTGTTCACGAGGCCGGACTCGACCATCGCGGTGGCCAGGGCGATCGCGATGCCGTGGTCGCTCACGCCCAGCTCCCGGCCGACCTGGATGATGTGCTGCGCGTTGGCGGTCTGCACATCGCTCAGCACGACCTGGGGGGCCGTGTACGTGTCCGGTGCGGGCTGGGGCGCGACGTCGGCCAGCGCCGGCATCGGAACGGGCGCGGGCGCCGGCGCGGGCGCGGCGAAGCGCAGCGTCTGGCCGGGGTAGATGATCGAGTCGGGGGAGAGGGCGTTCGCCGCGTACAGGTCCGCGAGCGTGATCCCGTGCTCGTGCGCGATCGACCAGAGCGTGTCGCCGGCGACCACGTCGTAGCCCGTGCCGGCGGTGTCGGACGCAGGGGCGGGGGCTGCTGCCTCCGCGGGCGCGGCAGCAGCAGGCTCCGGGGCCGACCCGCCGAGGGCGAGCACCTGGCCGGGATAGATGATCGAATCGGATCCGAGTCCGTTCGCCGCATAGAGTGCGGCGACGCTGATGTCGTGGGCGCGCGCGATGTCCCAGAGCGTGTCGCCGTCCTGCACGGTGTAATGCGTCGGCGGTGCGGTCTCGGTCGGCACGTTCCGTGCGGCCAGTGCGGCCGCGACCGCTCCGGTCGGGAGCGCGGCCAGCGGAGCGCGCACGGGAGTGTGCGCCTGCGCAGGCGTCGCCGCGAGCGCGGTCGCCACCGTCGTCAGCAGCACGGTCGGCACTGCGAGGCAGAGTGCGCGGCGCGGACTCGTCGTGGTCGTCATGGATCCCCCGATTCTGACGTCTGACGCCGAGCGCGTCCTTGCGCGTCGGCCCTACGACGCTGTCACGGATGAGTATTCAAGTCAACAGAAGTGAAGAATGTGAAAGATGTGGTCAGGCGCGGAATCGCAGCTGGTGATCCCCGGTCCTCTCAGGGGATGAGAACATTGCTGGGTGTCTGAAACGGAAACGGCGGCCCAGGCGGCCGAATGGCTGACCCTGCCCGAGCTCGTCGAGATCCTGGGCGAGACGCTCGGGCGAGTGCGCCGGCTGTTCGATGAGCACTACCTCATCGGGTCGCGCCGCAACGGCCCGCTCGCGGTTCCTGCGGTCTTCCTCAAGGACGACCAGCCGCTCGGATCCCTGCGCGGCACGATCATCGTGCTCAAGGACGCCGGGTTCAGCGACGACGAGGCCATCGACTGGCTGCTCGCCGAGGAGGAGTCGATGGGCCGCGCGCCGATCGCCGCTCTGCGCGAGGGCCACAAGAGCGAGGTGCGCCGGATCGCCAGAGCCCTGGCCTGATCCGGCCTCAGGCGGTGCGCTGCGTCGCGTCGCGCGCGAGCCCGCGCAGCAGGTCGAGCGCGCCGGCATCGAGCGGGGCGCCCTGCAGCGCAGCCTCGCCTGCCTCGGCGTACTCCGTGATGAGCTGCTCCATGCGGGTCAGCGCACCGGATTCGACGATGATCTCCTGCAGGCTGACGATCTGATCCGCGGTGAGGTGCGGGTCGCCGAGCAGCTCGTCGACGATGCGCCGCCCCTGCGGAGCCAGCGCCTGGCGGGTCCAGGCGATGAGCAGCGTGCGCTTGCCCTCGCGCAGATCGTCGCCCGCCGGCTTGCCGGTGACCTTCTCGTCGCCGAACACCCCGAGCACGTCGTCGCGCAACTGGAACGCCATCCCGAGCGGGTGGCCGAACGCGCGCAGTGCCGTCTGCTGCGCCCCATCGGCGCCGGCGATCGCTGCCCCGATCAGCAGCGGCTGCTCGACGCTGTACCGCGCGGCCTTGAGCGAGACGACGCGCAGGGCGCGCTCCGCATGGCCGTCGTCGACGTTCACGCTCCAGGCCGATTCCTCGGCGATGTCCAGGAACTGGCCGATCGTGACGTCGCGCCGCATCCTGGCGTACTCCGCACGGACGGCATCGGCATGCGGGCTCGCCGCGATGCCCGCCTCCAGCAGGTCGTCGCTCCAGGCGACCAGCAGGTCGCCGAGCAGCACGGCGGCGGCGCGACCGAAGTCCACGGCGCTCCCGCTCCATCCCTGTCCCACATGCGCCGCCTCGAGGGCGCGATGTGCCGAGGGGCGGCCTCGGCGGGTGTCGGAGTTGTCGATCAGATCGTCGTGCACGAGGGCGGCGGACTGGAACACCTCGAGCGCGGCGCAGGCGTCCCAGAGGGCTGCCGGCTCGACGTCGATCTCGTCGAGTCCCGCGACCGATGCCCATCCCGCGTGGCAGAACCTGGCGCGCAGTCGCTTGCCTCCGCGGAGGGTCGCCTCGGCGGAGGAGACGAAGGCGGAGGCATCAGGACCGTAGGTCGCGGTCTCCTCGCGCATCCGGGCGACGAAGGCGTCGAGACGGGCGGAGACCTGGTCGATCACAGCGGAGGAGGATGCCACCGGATCAGCCTACCCAGCACCGTCATGACCCGGTCGCGGGCGCGTTCTGCAACGTGATGCCCAACTCCCAGCCGAATCCCTACCCCGGTGCATCCCGGCGCGCGTAGACTGTGGGGAAGACCACCCGAGGGGGACGAAATGCCACTCTCCGAACAGGAGCAGCGTCTGCTCGATGAGATGGAGCGCCATCTCATGCAGAATGACGCCGACGTCGTTTCCGCGCATGCAGGAGACCGCGCGCTCAGCTATCGCAATCTCATCTACGGAGCCGTGCTGCTGCTGGCCGGCGTCGGCGGCCTGATCGTGGGCGTCGTGGTCGGCAACATCGCCGGGATCATCATCGGCGTCGTCGCTTTCGCGGCCATGCTCGGCGGGCTCATGCTGGCCCTGACACCGGTGCACCAGAGCGGCGGTCGCGACGGGGGATCCGCCACGAAGACGAAAGAGCCGTCTCCGTCGTTCATGGATCGCATGAACGACCGGTGGGATCGCCGCCACGAGGAGCGCTGACCTCCTCGCTCAGACTTCCTGAGGGCCCGGACGCTGCGGCGTCCGGGCCCTCCGTCGTTCCCCGGACTCGTCCGCCCCCGGGATCCTCCCTTTCGCCCCACGAATCCCTCCACTGCCCTCCACAGGCCCCCGTTCCGCATGATTCCGCGGAACAGGGGCCTTCGTCGTCCCGGGCGACATGCCCCTCCGGACACGAATAGGTATCGAAATGGAGGGATGTGGAGTAAAGTGGAGGAAACGGCGGCGAAAGGGGGATAGGCGCATGTTGCTCGGCACGCATTCCCCCAAGCTCGACGACAAGGGCCGCGTCATCCTCCCCGCCAAGTTCCGCGAGGATCTGGCCGGCGGCATCGTCGTCACCCGCGGTCAGGACCGCTGCCTGTATGTGTTCAGCACGGCCGAGTTCGAGAGCGTGCACGAGCGCATCCGCCAGGCGCCGCTCGCGAACAAGGAGGCGCGGGCATTCCTGCGCATGTTCCTCTCCGGGGCGAGCGCCGAGATGCCGGACAGCCAGAACCGCATCACCATCCCCGCCCACCTGCGCTCCTACGCGGGCCTGGGCAAGGAACTCATCGTCACCGGTGTCGGCGCGCACGCCGAGATCTGGGACGCGGCGGCGTGGAACGCGTACGCCGAAGGACACGAAGACGCCTTCGCCGAACTCGAGGAGGAGGTGATCCCCGGCCTGTTCTGAACGGGCCCCTGGCTGTGACTCCCAGCCGCTCCCGCCCCGGCGCACCTTCCCCGGTGCCGGGTCGAGCGGATGGGGATCAGGGCCAGGGACCGGAGGGCCGAAGGAACCATGGACATCCGACGCATACACACCCCCGTGATGCTCGAGCGCTGCGTCGAGCTGCTGGCACCCGCCCTGCAGCACGACGGGGCGATCCTCGTCGATGCCACGCTCGGCATGGGCGGGCACTCCGAGGCCTTCCTCGAGCGCCTGCCGCACATCCGCCTGATCGGGCTCGACCGCGACACCGACGCCCTGCGGATCGCGGGGGAGCGGCTCGCCCGCTTCGGCGACCGCGTCACGCTCGTGCACACGGTCTACGACGCGATCGGCACCCATGCCGAGGGTGCATCCGGAATACTCTTCGACCTCGGCGTCTCGTCGCTGCAGCTGGACGAGGCCGAGCGCGGTTTCGCGTACGCCAAGGATGCGCCGCTGGATATGCGGATGGATCAGTCGAGCGGCATCACCGCCGCCGAGGTTCTCGCCACCTACAGCGAGGGCCAACTGCGCCGCATCTTCGAGCGCTACGGCGAGGAGAAGCTGGCCGGACGCTACGCCCGAGCCATCATCTCGGCCCGCCAGTCCGCTCCGCTGGAGCGGTCGGGGCGCTTGGTCGAGGTGCTGCAGGAGGCGACCCCCGCCGCGGTCGCGCGGACGGGGCACCCCGCCAAGCGGGTGTTCCAGGCGCTGCGGATCGAGGTGAACCGGGAGCTGAACGTGCTCGCCGACGCGATCCCGGCCGCGATGGACGCGCTCGTCCTGGGCGGGCGGATCGTCGTCATGTCGTACCAGTCCCTCGAAGACCGGCTCGTCAAGCAGGCGTTCTCCGCGGCCTCCGCCTCGACGGCGCCCGCGGGCCTGCCGGTCGAGCTGCCGGAGCACGCACCGCGGTTCAAGACGCTCACTAAGGGCGCGGAGCTCGCCGACGAGGAGGAGCGCGCGGCCAATCCCCGTGCCATCCCGGTGCGCCTGCGCGCCGCAGAACGTGTGAGAGACGATCAGAGGAGCGCCGCGCGATGAGCCTGGCCGAGAACGCCCTGCGGCAACCGGAGTTCGACGAGCCGGAGCGCTCGCGCCACCTCCGTGCGGTCGAACGCCCGGCCCGCCGTCGACGCCCGCGTCTGGCGTACGCCATCGTCGCCCTCGCCGGCGCCGCCCTCATCGCCGGGGCGCAGATCGCGCTCACGATCGCGACTACGCAGGACTCGTTCGAGGTCGCGAAGCTGAGCCAGCAGAACAAGCAGCTGACGTGGCAGGCGCAGGCCGCCGCGCAGGACCTCGACGGGATCAGCTCGCCGCAATCTCTCGCGGCGGAGGCCAGCAAGCTCGGCCTCGTGGTCGGCGGCAGCGCCAGCTACCTGCGACTGAGCGACGGCGGCGTCATCGGCGCCGCCGGTCCCGCACCCTGGGCCTCCACCGTCAACCCCACCGGGGGCAACGCCGTTCCGAACGCGCTGGTCCGCGACACGCCGCCGCCCCCCGAGAGCAACCCGGGGGGAGCGGGCGTAGAACCGAAGGCACAGGAGGCGGCGCCGGTGCAGCCGGCGGCGCCGCCGACGGCCGAGGGACTGCCGACGCCGACCATCCGCTGACATGAGCAGCCGACGCACCCGCCCGAGACGATGACAGACCGCGAGCCCCGGATGGAGATCCGATGACACCCCGAGCCAGTCGGACCCCGCGCCGGCGGACCGTCCTCGCCCTCGCCGTGATCGTCGCGGTCATGTGCGGCTTCCTGGTGCGCCTCGTCGACATCCAGGTGGTGAGCGCGGCCGCGAACGTCACCCAGTCCGTCGACTGGAGCCTCGGGACGTCCCGGGAGATCGACGGCGCGCGCGGGAAGATCGTCGATTCGAACGGGACGGTGCTCGCGGAGAGCCAGCTCGTCTACGACATCGACATGGATCCGTCGATCATGCTCGGCCTCGAGACGGCCAAGACTCCTCCGAAGCTGCCGTGGGCACAGGCATCGGACAAGATCGCACAGATCCTCGGCGAGAAGGGCGATGCGATACGCGCCGTTGTCGCGGACAGGCTGAAGGAGGACCCCGAGGCGAAATGGGTCCAGCTGAAGAAGGGCGTGAGCGCCGACCAGTTCCTGAAGCTGCGCGCCCTCGACCTCGTCTACCTGCAGCCCAATCCGCGCTCGGTCCGCGTGTATCCGAACGGAGCGGTCGCGGGAAATCTCATCGGGTTCATCGCCGGAAACGGTGACAAGGAGGGCCTCGAAGAAGCCCAGAACCAGTGCCTGAGCGCGACCAAGGGCAAGGAGAGCTTCCTCACCGGCAAGGACGGCGTCGTCATCCCGGGGAGCCAGCAGGAGAAGCCCGCGATCGACGGCGGCACCGTGAAGCTCACGATCAACACGGAGCTGCAGTGGTATCTGCAACAGATGATCTCCGAAGAGGTCAAGGCGCAGGCCGCGAAGGCCGGGACGGTCACCGTCGTCGAGGTCGGCACGGGCAAGATCCGCGCGGCCGCGGAGTTCCCGAGCGTCGATCCCAACGACCCGGGAGCGGTGAACCCCGAGGATCGCGGATCGCGGATCTTCTCGACGAGCTTCGAGCCGGGATCCACGTTCAAGGCGATCACCGCCGCCTCCGTCATGGAGTACGCGAACGCCGACGCATCGACCTCGATCACCGGGGCGTCCAGCCACGAGGAGTTCCCGAACGGCGCGGTCATCAACGACGCCTTCGAGCACCCGGCCTACGACTACACGCTCGCGGGCGCGCTCATCGATTCGTCCAACGTGGCGCTGTCGAAGTTCGGCGACATGGTGACCGATCAGCAGCGCTACGACGAGCTGGTGAAGTTCGGGGTCGGCAGCAAGACCGCGATCGACTTCCCCGGCGAGGCCGCCGGCATCATCCACCCGGTCAAGGACTGGGACTACCAGTCGCACTACACGACGACGTTCGGCCAGTACTACACCGTCACCGCCCCGCAGGTCGCCAGCGCCTACCAGGCCATCGCGAACGGCGGCGTGAAGATCCCGCTGTCGCTCGTGGAGTCCTGCACGGACGGCACGGGCAAGGTCACCGACGCCCCGGCGCCGAAGCCGCAGCGCGTGTTCGACGCGACCAAGGACGCCGAGCTCAGCCGCATGATCGAGAACGTGGCCGAGCAGGGCAGCGTCTCCGACCTGATCAAGGTCCCCGGCTACCGGATCGCGGCGAAGACCGGAACCGCGCAGAAGCCGGATCCTGAGACCGGCGCGTACAAGGAGGGGATCTACTTCACCAGCATGGTGGGATACGCCCCCGCCGACCACCCCGAGTACGTCGTCGTGGTCACCCTCGACGAGCCCACTAGGGTAACCTCGTCTGCGGCCACCGCGCCCGCCTTCCAGAAGGCCATGACGCAGGTGCTGAAGACCTATCGCGTGCAGCCCTCCACCACACCCATGGAACCGCTGCTGCCCAAGTTCAAGTGATGGCCGCCGTCGCCCGAGCACGGCGACATCGTCCACGGAGGATCCCATCCCCATGATCGCTCTGTCCCTCGCGGAGATCGCCGAGATCGTCGGCGGCGACCTGCGCCCCGCTGCAGGTCACGATCCCGCATCGATCGTGTCCGGTGTCGTCGACACCGACTCGCGGCAGATGACCCCCGGCGGCGTCTTCGTCGCCAAGCCCGGCGAGACCACCGACGGCCACCACTTCGTCGGCGCCGCGATCGAGAACGGCGCCGTGCTGGCGCTGGTCGAGCACCCCGTAGACGAGGCGATCTCGCAGATCGTCGTATCGGACGTCGTCGTCGCCATCGCTGACCTCGCCCGTGCCGTCGTCGCCCGCGTCCGCGCGGCCGGCGACCTGCGGATCGTCGGCATCACCGGGTCGAACGGCAAGACGACCACCAAGAACTTCCTCGCCCGGATCCTGCAGGACGAGGGCGAGACGATCGCGCCGATCGCCTCCTACAACAACGAGGTCGGCGCGCCGCTCACGATGCTGCGGATCACCGACACCACCCGCTTCCTGGTGTGCGAGTTCGGCGCGAGCGCGCCGGGCGAGATCGCGCGCCTCGCGGGACTCGTGCACCCCGACATCGCGGTCGAGCTCATGGTCGGGCTCGCGCACGCCGGCGGCTTCGGGGGCATCGAGGAGACCGCTCGCGCCAAGGCGGAGCTCATCGCGGCGGCGGCCCCCGGCGGGACCGCCGTGCTGAACCTCGACGACCCGCGCGTGGCGGGCATGGCGCCGCTCGCCGAGGAGCAGGGGCTGCGCATCGTCGGCTTCGGTCAGGGACCCGCCGCCGCCGTGCGCGCGGCCGGCATCGACGTCACCGCATCCGGCACGTCGTGCATCGTGCACGTCGACGCCCAGGAGCTGCCGCTGCGGCTGCAGGTCCTCGGCGCGCACCACGTCAACAACGCCCTCGCCGCGATCGCCGCGGCACGCGCGCTCGGCGTCGCCCCGGAGGACGCCATCGCGCGCCTGGAGACGGTGCAGCTCGCCGAGCGCTGGCGCATGCAGCCCATGGGCGGTGCCGAGGTGCGCATCATCAACGACGCGTACAACGCGAGCCCCGACTCCATGGCCGCCGCGCTCCGCACGCTGGCGCAGATCACCGGCCCCGACGAGCGCACCGTCGCCGTGCTGGGCGCGATGAGCGAGCTCGGCGAGACCGCCGGCGATGAGCACGACCGGATCGGCCTGCTCGCCGTGCGCCTGAACATCCAGCGCATCGTGGTCGTCGGCGCCGACGCGCGCCGGCTCTTCCTCGCGGCGGTGGGCGAGGGGTCGTGGGACGGCGAGGCCGTGCACCTCGCCGACGCCGACGCCGCCTTCGAGTACCTCCAGGGCGAACTGCGTCCAGGAGACCGCGTGCTCGTCAAGTCGTCCAACTCCGCCGGACTCCGTTTCCTCGGCGATCGTCTGGGAGAATCGTTCTCGTGAGATCTCTGCTTACCTCCGCCGCGATCTCCCTCGCGTTCACGCTCCTGCTGACCCCGGTCTTCCTCCGGCTGTTCCGGAAGTGGGGCTGGGGGCAGGTCATCCGCACCCCGGAATCGATCAGCAACCCCAGCCACCAGGCCAAGCGCGGCACGCCCACCATGGGCGGCGTGATCTTCATCCTCGGCACCGTCGTCGGATACATGGTCGGCACCTTCACCGGCGGGAGCTATCCCACGGTCTCGGGCCTGCTGGTGATCTGGCTCATGCTGGGCTTCGGCGCGGTCGGGTTCATCGACGACTACATGAAGCTGCGCCAGCGCAACAGCCTCGGACTCTCGGGCTGGCGCAAGATCCTCGGACAGGTGCTCGTCATGGTGCCGTTCGGCATCGTGGCGCTGACGGTGCGCAGCGCCTCCGGCAACACCCCGGCCAGCGCGTTCGTCTCGCTCTTCCGCGACATCCCTGTGCTGTGGCTGTTCGCGCTCGGCCCGATCGTCGGCTGGCTGCTCTACCTGCTCTGGATCTCGGTGATCGGCATCGCCACCTCCAACAGCGTGAACCTCACGGACGGCCTGGACGGCCTGGCCGCCGGCTGCGCGGTGTTCGTGATCGGCGCCTACAGCCTCATCTCGTTCTGGCAGTTCAAGCAGTCCTGCGCCGCGGAATCGCTCTCGCCGTCGTCCCTGAACGGCTGCTACGACGTCGCGCACCCGTTCGACCTCGCCGTCATCTCCGCGTCGTTCGTCGGCGCGCTGATCGGGTTCCTCTGGTGGAACGCGCCCAAGGCGAAGGTGTTCATGGGCGATGTCGGATCCATGTCGATCGGCGGTGTGATCGCCGCGCTCGCGATCCTGACCCGCACCGAGCTGCTGCTCCTGCTGCTGGCCGGCGTCTTCATCATCGCCTCGGGTTCCGTGATCGTGCAGCTGGCCTACTTCAAGCTCACCCGCGGCAAGCGGCTGTTCCTGCAGAGCCCGTTCCATCACCACCTCGAGATGCGCGGGTGGCCCGAGGCCACGATCGTGGTGCGCATGTGGATCATCGCCGGGCTGCTGTCCGTGTCCGCCTTCGGCCTGTTCTACGTCGAGTGGCTGAGGCTGACCAGCTCATGACCCGTGATCTCGACGCCCTGACCAGCTGGCACGCCGACTGGCGGGGACTGCGGGTCGCCGTGCTCGGGCTGTCCGTGACCGGTTTCTCGGTCGCCGACACGCTGACCGAGCTCGGCGCCGAGGTGCTCGTGCTCTCCGAGAGCGCCACCGAGGAGTACGAGCGGCTGGTGCCGCTGATCGGGGCCCGGCTGTGGATCGGCGATCTCGGATCCGTTCCGGAGCCGCTCGTCGAGTTCGCACCGGAGATCGTCATCGCCTCGCCCGGATTCGCGCCGGCCCATCCCGTGATCGCGTGGGTCCGCACGCAGCGGATCGCCCTGTGGGGCGACATCGAGCTGGCCTGGCGCGTGCGGGACAAGGTCCTCCGCGACGATGGCACCCCGGCCGAGTGGGTGCTGATCACCGGCACCAACGGCAAGACCACGACGACCCAGCTCACCGCGACCATGCTCGTCGCCGGCGGGCTGCGCGCGGCGCCGTGCGGCAACATCGGCGTGCCCGTCCTCGACGCGGTGCGCGACCCCGGCGGCTTCGACGTGCTCGTGGTCGAGCTGTCCAGTCACCAGCTCTGGTACCTCGGGCTCTCGGATCCCGCCGGTCAGCCGGTGCCGTGGGCGGCCACGTGCCTCAATCTCGCCGACGACCACCTCGTCTGGCACGGCAGCGCGGAGGCGTATCGCGAGGCGAAGGCCCTGGTCTATCGCAATACGCGGGCGGCCTGCGTCTACAACAAGGCGGACGAGGCCACGCAGCGCATGGTCGAGGACGCGGACGTGATCGAAGGCGCCCGCGCGATCGGATTCGGGCTCGGCATCCCGGGCCCGAGCGATCTGGGCGTCGTCGAGGGGATCCTGGCCGACCGCGCCTTCCTCGACGATCGGCGCGACAGCGCGCTCGAACTCACGACCGTGGCCGACCTCGCCGCGCACGGCCTGAACGCCCCGCACATCGTGCAGAACATCCTCGCCGCCGCTGCCCTCAGCCGCTCGCTCGGGACCGAGCCCGCGGCGATCAAGACGGCGCTGGACGGCTTCCGCCTCGACGCGCACCGGATCGAGGTCATCGCCCGGGCGGGTGGGATCACCTGGGTGGACGACTCCAAGGCGACGAACCCGCACGCGGCGCAGTCGTCGCTGCAGGCGTTCCCCGGCGCGATCTGGATCGTCGGGGGGGATCTGAAGGGCGTCGACCTGACGGATCTCGTCGCGGGCGCCGGAGCGACCGCGCGCGCCGCGGTGGTGATCGGCGTCGACCGCGATCATGTGCTCGAGGCGTTCGCGCGACACGCGCCGGCGGTGCAGGTCCTCGAGGTCGTCCCCGGCGACACTGAAGGGGTCATGACCCGCGTCGTGGAACTGGCCGCGGGCATCGCCCAAGAGGGGGACACCGTGCTCCTCGCTCCTGCGGCGGCGTCCTTCGACCAGTTCGCGAGCTACGCGGATCGCGGCCACCGCTTCGCCGAGGCGGTGCGGCAGTGGATCGATCAGGGACGGTCGAGCGATCAGGGGAGCACGGATGACGCAGGTGGCACCACGCCGGACGCCGGCGCCTGAGCCCCGCGTCGACGGACTCGCCGCCCGGGTGCGACTGGGGCGCGTCTTCCGTCCGATGTCCACCGAGTTCGCACTGATCGCCTCGACGTCGCTGCTGCTCACCGTGTTCGGCCTGGTGATGATCCTCTCGGCCTCCAGCGCGAACGCCGTGGACCAGGGACAGGGTCCGTTCTCGATCGTTCTGACGCAGGCGCTCGTGGCTGCGATCGGCGTGCCGCTGATGTTCCTGATGAGTCGCTTCCCCGTGCAGTTCTGGAAGCGCACCGCGTGGCTCGTGCTGATCCTCGCCGTGGGTCTGCAGATGCTCGTCTACACGCCTCTCGGCTACGAGAACGACGGCAACACGAACTGGCTCAAGATCGGCAGCCAGGTGATCCAGCCCTCCGAGTTCATCAAGCTCGCCCTCGCGGTGTGGGCCGGGTTCATCCTCTGGCGCAAGCAGGAGCTCCTGGGCCGCTGGAAGCACGTGTTCATCCCGCTGATCCCCGTCGGCTTCCTCGCGATCGCGGCCGTTCTGGGCGGCAAGGACCTCGGCACGTCGATGATCCTGTTCCTGATCATCCTCGGCGCGCTCTTCTTCTCCGGCGTGCGGCTGCGGATCTTCATCCTGCCGCTGCTCATCTCGGTGGTCGCGGTGCTCGGCTTCGCTTTCGCCGACGAGCGCCGTCGGTCGCTGATCCTCGGCGTCTTCGACCACTCGAACGACACCAGCTGCTATCTGACGACGTGCTACCAGCAGGTGCACGCGATCTGGGGCATGGCGAACGGCGGCATCTTCGGTGTGGGCCTCGGCAACTCGCGCGAGAAGTACGGCTGGCTCCCCGCCGCGTCCAACGACTACATCTTCGCGATCGTGGGGGAGGAGCTGGGCCTGATCGGCTGCGGGCTCGTGCTCGCCCTGTTCGTGCTGTTCGCGGTCGCCGTGTTCCGCATGATCCGCCGCACGAACGACCTGTTCGTCCGCATCACCGCTGGCGGCATCGTGGTCTGGATCCTCTCGCAGGCGCTCATCAACATCGGCGTCGTGCTGCGGATCTTCCCGGTCCTTGGCGTGCCACTGCCGTTCATGTCGCAGGGCGGCACCTCGCTGCTGTCGGTATTGCTCGGCTGCGGGGTGCTCCTCTCCTTCGCGCGCACGCTGCCCGCGCCCGCGCAGAGCCTGCCCGCAGGCCGGTCGGGTAGCCTCGGGAAGTGACCACGTATCTTCTGGCCGGCGGTGGAACCGCCGGCCATGTCAATCCGCTGCTCGCCGTCGCCGACGGCCTGCGCGCCCGCGACTCCGAGACGGGAGTCCTCGTGCTCGGCACGCGCGAGGGCCTCGAGGCGCGACTCGTGCCGCAGCGCGGCTATGAGCTGCTCACGGTCGACAAGGTGCCGTTCCCGCGCCGCCCGAACGGCGCAGCCCTCGCGTTCCCCGTGCGGTTCTCGCGCGCGGTGAAGCAGGTGCGCTCGTACATCCGCGAGCACGGCGTGGACGCGGTGATCGGCTTCGGCGGCTACGCCTCGGCTCCGGCCTATGTGGCCGCCCGTCGCGAGCGCGTGCCGTTCGTGGTGCACGAGGCCAACGCCCGTCCCGGCATGGCGAACGTGCTGGGCGCCCGCACTGCGGCGGCGGTCGGCGTCGCATTCCCCGGCACGCCCCTGCGCGGCGGCGAGGTCGTCGGGATGCCGCTGCGACGGGAGATCGTGGAGCTGGATCGTGCGGCCCTCCGTGCCGAGGCGGCGGCGGAGTTCGGCCTGGACCCCGAGCGACCCGTTCTGCTGGTGTTCGGCGGCTCCCTCGGCGCGCAGCGCCTGAACGAGGCGATCGCCGGCTCCTGGCAGGACATCCTGGACGCGGGGTGGCAGATCCTGCATGCGACCGGCGACCGCTCCGACATGCCCGATCCCGGTGCTTCCGGCTACGCCCTGCGCCGCTACCTGGACCGGATGGATCTCGCCTTCGCCCTGGCTGACCTGATCCTCTCCCGTTCGGGATCGGCGACGGTGAGCGAGATCAGCGCACTCGGCATCCCGGCGATCTACGTGCCCTACGCCGTCGGGAACGGCGAGCAGCGGCTGAACGCCGCGGCCGCGATCGACGCGGGCGCCGCCGTGCTGATCGAGGACGGGCAGCTCACCCCGGAGCGCGTGAGGGAAGAGGTGGTCCCGCTGCTGGGCGACGCCGCCCGCCGCGACGCGATGCGACAGGCGGCCGAGCGCGTCGGATCGCGCACCGGAACCGAGGATCTCATCGCCCTCGCCGATCGCGCACTCGCGCGCTGAGCGCCCCGCAGCCCTGACCCGGCGAGCCGGGCCCCAGGCCTCCTCGCCCCGACTTAGGATGATTCAGCCATGATCAGACCCGACCTCTCCCTGCCGATTCCGGACGACATCACCGCCGCGCACTTCATCGGCATCGGCGGCTCCGGCATGTCGGGCCTCGCCCGCATGTTCCTCGACGCGGGCATCCGCGTGTCCGGGAGCGATCGCGCGGACAGCGCCAATCTCCAGGCTCTGGCGGCTCTCGGCGCCGATGTGCACGTGGGCCATGACGCGGCGAACCTGGGCGATGCGGACACGGTCGTGCACACGGGCGCGATCTGGCCGGAGAACCCCGAGTTCCTGCTCGCCAAGGAGCGCGGTCTGCATGTGATCCACCGATCGCAGGCACTGCACTGGCTGATCCGCGGACGGCGCCTCGTGTCGGTGGCCGGCGCGCACGGCAAGACCAGCTCGACCGGCATGATCGTCACCGCCCTTCAGGAACTCGGCGCCGACCCGAACTTCGTCAACGGCGGCGTGATCGAGCAGCTGGGCGCCTCCAGCTCCTCCGGCGCGGACGACCTCTTCGTGATCGAGGCCGACGAGTCCGACGGCACGTTCCTGCTCTACGACACCTCGGTCGCGCTGATCACGAACGTCGACCCCGATCACCTGGACCACTACGGATCCGACGAGGCCTTCCACGACGCCTTCGTGACGTTCGCGAACGCCGCGAGCGAGGCCGTCGTGATCTCGAGCGACGATCCCGGCGCGCTGCGCGTGCGGGCGGGGATCACTCATCCGAACGTGATCTCATTCGGCCTCGCGGAAGACGCGGATCTGAGGATCACCGACATCGTCACGGACGGCCCTGTCGCCGCGACCCTGACCATGCACGGGGCTTCCGCCCGCATGCAGCTCGCGGTCCCCGGCGTGCACAACGCGATCAACGCGGCCGGCGCGGTCGCCGTGCTCACGACGCTCGGCTACGCGCTGGCCGACGCCGCCCGCGCGATGGAGGGCTTCGCGGGCACGGTCCGCCGCCTCGAACTGCACGGCAGCGCACGCGGGGTGAGCGTCTACGACGACTACTCGCACCACCCGACCGAGGTCCGCGCCGCCCTGGAGGCCATGCGCACGATCGTGGGAGAGGGCCGGATCATCGCGATCCAGCAGCCGCACACGTATTCGCGCACGCAGCACATGTACCGCGAGTTCGCCGAGGTGCTCGAGACCTACGCCGATCACACCGTCATGCTCGACGTCTACGGGGCGCGCGAGGATCCGGTGCCAGGAGTCACCGGCGAGCTGGTCAGCGGCGCGTTCGCGGACCCGCACCACGTGCACTACGTCGCGGACTGGCAGCAGGCGGCCGACTACACCGCATCCGTGGCGCGCGACGGCGACTACGTGATCACGCTCGGCTGCGGCAACGTCTACCAGATCATCCCGCAGGTGCTGGGCGCCCTGCGCACCACCGCCGAGGGCTGACCGTGCGCCGGCCGTCCGCGATCCCCTCTCCCGCGCCTCCGGTCGAGCCGGAGCGTCCGGCCGGGGCGCCGCTGTTCGACGGCGCGCGGAGAGGGACGGCGGGCTTCGGCATCGACGCCTCCGCGGGGCCCCATGCGGACGCGATCCCGGCCGTGCCGGATGACGCGAACACCACCGTGCCGATCCTGCTCGACCGCGGGGCCTCCGCCGTCCCCTCGACCGCGCGGGAGCGTGCGGAGGAGGCGGATCCGACGGCAGCGCAGGACGACGTGCCGCTGACCGCGCGCGACCTCTGGCACGCGACCAGGGCGCGCCGGAAGGCGCTGCGCACCGAGATCCGCCGCTTCACCCAGCGCTCCCGGCGCCGGAGGACCGGCTGGATCGTGGGAGCGGCCCTCGCCCTGCTCGTCGTGGGTGGCAGTATCGGCGCGGCGTACAGCCCGCTGTTCGCGGTGGAGACCGTCACGGTCGAGGGGACGAGTGCGCTCAAGGCCGCCGACGTGCAGAAGGCGCTGTCGGGGCAGGTCGGCAGGCCGCTGGCGCTCGTGGACTCCAGCGCCGTCAAGGCCGCGCTCGTCGCGTTCCCCCTGATCGAGACCTACCGCCTGGAGGCCCACCCTCCGCACGACCTCGTGGTGCGGATCGTGGAGCGCACGCCGGTCGGCGTCCTCCAAGCCGATGACGGTCGGTTCACGGTCGTCGACGCCGCAGGAGTCGTCCTCTCGACCGCGGAGGCGCGGCCCGCCGGTTACGCCCTGATCGACGTCGCCGGCGGCACAGGGTCCAAGGCGTTCGCCGCGGTGGGCACAGCCCTCCGCTCGCTGCCCGCCGAGCTGCGCGGCCAGGTCGACGGCGCCACCGCGTCGACCCCCGACGACATCGTGCTGAAGCTGTCCGGCGGCGCTCAGGTGGTGTGGGGGAGCGCGGAGCAGTCGGCGCTCAAGACCCGCTCCCTGCAGGCGCTGATGAAGGCGAGTCCGGGCGCGGCGTCGTACGACGTGTCCTCGCCGGGCGTCGGAATCGTTGGCTGAGCACGAATATCCGAAACGATCGCGCCCAGGTGCGTGTCGCTTGGCTTCTGCGCGCCGTGCGCCGCTTACCTTCGATCCAGGAGAAAGCAATACCGGGAAATACTTTAACCTTCTGCTTGAGGTTTAAGGTTGCCGGCTCGGGGCTCGAAATACATCGGAGGACGGGATGAGCCAGAACCAGAACTACCTTGCCGTGATCAAGGTCGTCGGTGTCGGCGGTGGCGGCGTCAACGCCGTCAATCGCATGATCGATCTCGGCCTTCGCGGCGTCGAGTTCATCGCGATCAACACCGATGCGCAGGCGCTGCTGATGAGCGACGCGGACGTCAAGCTCGACGTCGGACGCGACCTCACCCGCGGGCTCGGCGCAGGCGCCGACCCCGAAGTCGGACGCCGTGCCGCAGAGGACCACGCGGAGGAGATCGAGCAGGCGCTGACCGGCGCCGACATGGTCTTCGTTACCGCGGGCGAGGGCGGAGGAACCGGCACCGGCGGTGCGCCGATCGTGGCGCGCATCGCCAAGTCGATCGGCGCCCTGACCATCGGCGTCGTGACCAAGCCCTTCTCGTTCGAGGGCCGCCGTCGGCAGAGCCAGGCCGATGCCGGCGTGGCGAAGCTGAAGGAAGAGGTCGACACCCTCATCGTGGTGCCGAACGACCGTCTTCTCGAGATCAGCGACCGCGGCATCTCGATGATCGAGGCTTTTGCGACCGCCGATCAGGTGCTGCTCGCCGGTGTGCAGGGCATCACCGATCTGATCACCACGCCGGGTCTCATCAACCTCGACTTCAACGACGTCAAGTCGGTCATGCAGGGGGCTGGATCCGCGCTCATGGGCATCGGCTCCGCCCGCGGTGCCGACCGTGCGATCAAGGCGGCCGAGCTCGCGGTCGAATCGCCCCTTCTCGAGGCGTCGATCGAGGGCGCGCACGGCGTGCTGCTGTCGATCCAGGGCGGGTCGAACCTCGGCATCTTCGAGATCCACGATGCGGCAGACCTGGTCAAGGAAGCTGCGCACCCCGAGGCCAACATCATCTTCGGAACGGTCATCGACGACACCCTCGGCGACGAGGTGCGCGTCACGGTGATCGCCGCGGGCTTCGACAGCGGTGAGCCCACGCTGCGCCTCGACCCGCAGATCTTCTCGCGCACGACGACCCCTGCAGTCGCCGAGAAGCCCGCCGTCGAGGAGCGCGAGGACTCGGCCCAGGCCGAGGAGGCGCCGCGCGAGACCGCTCCGGTGACCGTGCCCTCGATCCCGCCCGTGCACACCAGCATCGAGCCGGCGTTCGATGAGAGCGATCTCGACATCCCCGAGTTCCTGAAGTGACCGCGGTCGCCGAGCGGCTGTCCGCGATCGATGCAGCGATCGCGGACGCCGCGCGGCGCGCGGGACGGGATCCCGCGGAGATCACGCGCATCGTCGTGACCAAGTTCCACCCCGCCGCACTCGTGAGCGAGCTGTACGGCCTCGGCGTCCGCGAGGTGGGGGAGAACCGGCAGCAGGAGCTCTCCGCGAAGGCTGAGGCCCTCGCGGAGCTGGACGACCTGCGGTGGCACTTCATCGGGCAGGCTCAGACCAACAAGGCCGGCGCGATCCGTCGCGCGGCGCAGGCCGTGCACTCGGTGGATCGTCTGCGCATCGCCGAGGCGCTCGACCGGGCCGCGACCGACGACCTGCTGCTCGACGTCCTGCTGCAGATCAACCTCACCGACGACCCGGGCCGCGGGGGCGTCGCGCCGACGGAGCTCGAGCGGCTCGCCGAACAGGTGCTCGCGCTGCCCACGCTGCGACTGCGCGGCGTGATGGCCGTCGCGCCCCTCGACGAGGACCCGGCCGCCGCGTTCGCCCGCGTCCAGGAGTCCGCGCAGCGTCTGCGCGCGGTCGCGCCGGGTGCCGATTGGATCTCGGCCGGGATGACCGGCGATTTCGCCGAGGCGATCGCGGCAGGCGCGACACACCTACGCATCGGCTCCGCAATCACGGGGCCACGACCCGCACAGGGTTAGCCTCGAAACAGAACCACCCCTACACGTTCGGAGGACACGATGGGGAACCCGCTGAAGAAGACCATGGTCTACCTCGGCCTCGCCGATGAGGAAGAGGTCTACGAGGAGCAGGCTCCGGCCGCGCAGAGCGCCCGCCAGGAGCAGATCCGCCACGAGCCCGTCCGCCGTGACGAGGTGCGTCGTGAGCGCGAGGAGGCGAAGCCGGCTCCTGTGACGCCGCTGCGCCGTCCGACCGCCGTGCGCCAGCCGTCCGTCGGCGCCGTGAACGAGATCCTCACGGTGCACCCGAAGCAGTACCGCGATGCTCAGGTCATCGCCGAGAGCTTCCGCGACGGGATCCCGGTGATCATCAACCTCTCGCAGATGAGCGACGCCGACGCGCGCCGCCTGATCGACTTCGCGAGCGGGCTCTCGCTCGGCCTGTACGGGCGCATCGAGCGCGTGACGAGCAAGGTCTTCCTGCTGTCGCCGGAGAGCATCGCGGTGTCGGGACAGGGCGGGATGGCCGGGGGCGACGAGCCCGCGCTCGCGCACTCCTGACGCGTGGTGGTGCCGGCCGCGGTCTCGACGATCGCAGCGATTCTCAACATCCTGCTCCTGCTGTACCTGCTCACGCTGTTCGCACGGTTGATCCTGGAGTACATCCCCATCTTCAACCGCTCATGGCGCCCGCGCGGTGCGGGCCTGATCGTCGCCGAGATCGTCTACACGCTCACGGATCCGCCGATCCGACTGTTCCGACGCCTCATTCCTCCGTTGAGGATCGGACCCGTCGCGCTCGACCTGGGCTTCACGCTCACCATGATCATCGTGCTCATCCTGATGTCGATCACCCGATACTTCATCTAGGGCGCGTCGCCGCGCCCGCCCGCGCGCGCCTTCGCGGCGCCGCGATCGGAAGGCTATGCTTTTCTGAAGGTGCACGCCGAGGGGCAGGCGCCATTTCCACCCGGCCACCGAGAACTCATCGAAAGAGGAGCCACCCATGGCACTGACCCCGGATGACGTCGTCACCAAGCAGTTCCAGCACGTCCGTTTCAAGGACGGCTTCGACCCGGACGAGGTCGACGACTTCCTCGACGAGGTCGTGCTCGAGTGGCGTAAGGCCCTCGACGAGAACGCCGAGCTGAAGGCGAAGCTGGCCGCCTACGAGTCCGGCGAGAAGGCCGCTCCCGCGGCCGAGGCTCCGGTCGCCGCGGCGCCCGCGCCCGTCGCCGCCCCGGTCGCCGAGACCGGTGCGCCGGCCGCTGCGACCGCAGGCATCATCGAGCTCGCGCAGCGTCTGCACGACGAGCACGTCGCAGAGGGCAAGTCCCAGCGCGACCAGCTCATCGCGGACGCGAAGGCCCAGGCGTCGAAGATCCTCGCCGACGCCGAGCAGAAGCAGCGCGAGGAGACCTCGCGTCTCGAGCGCGAGCGCAACGTGCTCGAGGGCAAGATCACCGAGCTGCACGACTTCGAGCGCACGTACCGCACGCAGCTGCGCAGCTACATCGAGGGTCAGCTCCGCGACCTCGACGAGAAGGGCGGCCCCAACGGGGACGCCTCCTCCGCGCAGTAAGGGGCCCCGTTGACCCGGCGTCAACCGCTTCACGGTTCGGCGGCCGGCGCGATCATTGCGATCCTCGCAGTGCTCGTGCTGGCCGCCGACCAGTTTGTGAAGTACCTCACCATCACCCATCTGCCCCAGGAGCAGGTCGTTCCCGTTCTCGGGGGCTTCCTGCAGCTCTTCTACATCCGCAATTCCGGGGCGGCGTTCTCGATCGGCGCGGGCTACACGTGGGTCTTCACGATCGCGCTGGCCGTCGTCGCGTGCGTGATCGTGTGGAAGGCGTTCTCCGTGCGCGCGCGGCTGTGGGCCGTCGTGCTCGGAGCACTGCTGGGCGGTGTGCTCGGGAACCTCACCGACCGGATCCTCCGCGAACCGGGATTCGGCGTCGGGCACGTCGTCGACATGATCTCCATGCCGTGGATGCTGCCGGCGATCTTCAACGTCGCGGACATCTTCATCGTCTGCGGCATGATCTCGATCGCACTGCTGATCATCGTGGGGCTCCGCCTCGACGGCACCCGTGAGCGGGACCACAAGGACGAGCCGGCGGAAGACGCCGAGTCCGCAGCCGCTGTCGCCGACGGCATCCCTGCCGACGAGGCGGCACCCGGCCCGGATCCGAAGCACACTGCGCGGCGCGACCGCGCCGGATCCGAGGACTGACCGTGGAATCCCGTTCCCTTCCCGTCCCGGACGGATTGGACGGAGTCAGGGTCGATGCCGCGCTCGCGAAGATGCTCGGCTTCTCGCGTACCTTCGCGGCGGAGGTCGCCGAAGCCGGGGGAGTGACGCTCGACGGCACCGTGCTGGGAAAGTCGGACAAGCTGCGCGCCGGCGGCTGGCTCGATATCGAGTGGGCGCCGAAGCAGGCGCCGCGGATCGAGCCGATCGCCGTGCCCGACCTCGGCATCGTCTACGACGACGACGACATCGTGGTGGTCGACAAGCCCACCGGCGTCGCCGCGCATCCGTCCATGGGCTGGGAGGGGCCGACGGTGGTCGGTGGCCTGGCCGCCGCAGGATTCCGGATCGCCACGAGCGGCGCGCCGGAGCGTCAGGGCGTCGTGCACCGACTCGACGTGGGAACCAGCGGCCTCATGGTGGTCGCGAAGTCCGAGGCCGCGTACTCGGAGCTCAAGCGCGCCTTCAAGGAGCGCACGGTCGAGAAGATCTACCACGCGGTCGTGCAGGGGCACCCCGACCCGCTCGCCGGCACGATCGACGCGCCGATCGGACGGCACCCGAACCACTCCTGGAAGTTCGCGGTGATCCCCGACGGCAAGCCCTCGGTCACCCACTACGAGACGCTCGAGGCCTTCCCCGGCGCATCGCTCCTGGAGATCCATCTCGAGACCGGTCGGACGCATCAGATCCGCGTGCACATGGCCGCCCACCGGCACCCGTGCGTGGGGGATCCGCTGTACGGCGCCGATCCGACGATGTCGGCGCGTCTCGGGCTGACGAGACAGTGGCTGCACGCGCACCGGCTGGGCTTCGCCCATCCGACCACCGGCGCATGGGTTCAGACCGAATCGCCGTACCCCGCCGACTTCCAGCACGCGCTCGACGTGCTCCGCGGCGAGGACTGAGCCCCGTCTCCGAGGCCGCGGGCCTCAGAGGGGCAGCTCGCCCGTTGCGGACACCACGCCGTCGAGCGTCGCCTCCAGGAACCGGACGACGACCTCTGGATCCTCATCGCGGTCGATCACCAGGCTGATCAGGGTCTCCTCGGTGAAGGAAACCCAGGAGCGCAGGGCGATGCGCAGGGCAGGCGTGTCCGGCGTGCCGAGCTCGGTGAAGGCGTCGAGCAGCCGCTCCGCGTTGAGGTCGCGAGACTCGTCGACCACCCGCCGGACGGCGGGGTCGCCGCTCGCGATGCCTCGTACGAGCGAGTGGAACGTGCCCTGGTGCTGGCTCACGAACTCCGTGATGCGCAGGAGCGTGTCGCGGATGCGTGCGCGCGGCTCCAGTTCGTCGCGGGGCTCTGAGGCGAGCAGCAGGCTGTCCCTGGCCATGGTGACGACCGCGAGGTGCATGCCCTGGCGGGTGTCGAAGTAGTGGAACAGCAGCGGGCGGGACACGCCGGCGCGCTGAGCGAGCACATCCATGGTGAGCTCGTCCAGGGAATGCTCGGCGAGGAAGTTCACCCCGGTCGCGATGAGCTGCGCACGACGCTCCTCCGGTGTCAGTCGGACGCGTCGCAGGTCGGGCATGCCCCGAGCCTAGTGGGAGGAGAGCGCTGACCGTGTCCGGTATTGACTCTGAGTCAACGGGCAATATACTCGACCAGGTGAGCGCCGCCATCGCAGCCGGCGCGCTGGAGGAGGATCGATGAAGTTCCCGAAGTCCGACCGTGTCCGCAAGCTCGGCTCGTCCCACGCCGGCCGCATCGCCCTCGTGGCGATCCCCGCAGGCGTCGTCGCCGCAGCGCTGATGGGCGGAGTCGCCCAGGGAGCCGTGCCCGTCTCGTTCGCCGTGTCGGGGAGCCAGTTCCAGATCGGCGCCTCCCAGCTGGAGGGCAGCGGCTTCTCGCAGTACGCCGGCGTCGCGAAGGACACGGAGGGCAAGGAGCACACCGTCGCCATCGCGAACATCAAGAGCGCGACGCTCACCGACCTCTGCCAGTCGGTCATCACCGACACGCCGCTCGGCAAGGTCGGCGTGCTCATCAAGGCGGGAGGCAACGGCAACCCGGCGTCGGCCAGCGATCTGCAGATCGGCATGACCGGGCTCAAGGGCGACGCGTCGTTCGGCGCGATCCGCATCGGCGTGGACGCCTCGACCGTCAACACCGACGCCAAGGGCTCCGCGGGCGACTTCGCCCAGGATGCCGACACCGTCTCGATCAAGAACCTGCAGCAGACGGCCTGGAGCACCCAGGCCTCGGTGTTCACCCTCACGGGCATGACGCTGGAGCTGACGGACGGTTCGCAGGGATGCTTCTGAACGACGGGGCTGCGATGACCGACGACGCGAGCACTCGCGGATCCGCACGGCGCGTTCCGCGAGACGCAGATGCGCCTGTGCGGGGATTCCGGCATTGGCGGCGGCAGCGGCCGTTGGTCGGCGGTCTGCTCGTGGCACTCGGCGGCATCGAGATGTTCTTCTCCGGGCAGCTCGACATCGGACATCTGCACGTGCAGCTGGGGATCGAGGGCCTGCAGGCGACGATCATCCCGATCGCGCTGCTGCTGCTAGGGATCCTCGCCGTCACGATGCCCGCGCACCATGTCTTCTACGGGATCCTCGCGCTGGTCGTAGCGATCTATTCGCTGATCGGCGTGAACCTCGGCGGGTTCATCATCGGGATGCTCCTCGCCGGCACCGGGGCGGTGCTCGTGGTCGCCTGGATGGGACCGCGCGACCCCGCGCCCGTCGACGGAGCCGAGGAGGCGGCGTCGTGACGCCGCAGCGCCGGCCCGGCGCCGCGCTCCTGGCCGCGCTCGCCCTCGTGGCGCCGATGACCCTCGGCGCCGCCGTGGCCCCGGCGGCGCAGCCGACAGGACTGTGCATCCCGCTGCTCTGGTGCCCTTCTCCGAGTCCGACGCCGACGACGCCCCCGCCGAAGTCGGGGACGCCAGGTCCCACGGTCCCGGGGCTGCCTGCGGTGCCCGGCGCGCCGTCGACGCCCGGGGCGACGACTCCGACGACTCCGGGAGATCCTGCGCCGACGCCCGCGCCGACCCCGGTCGCCGCGACGAGGGACGAGAGCGCGCCCGTCTTCACGAAGATCCCGGCCTCGATGGGGTCGCAGGGCCTGTCCTTCACCGGCTTGAGCGGCATCTCGATCGTCGATGTGCCGACCATCGACGGCAGCACGATCCGCGCCCTCAAGATCTCGGCCGACTCGATCACGATCTCGGGGTTCTCGCTCACCGTCCGCCCGCCGGACAAGGCAGGACTCGTGACGAACGCCGACACCATGACCCTCACCGGGCACGTGAGCGTGTACCTCGGGTCGGTCACCGCGACCACGCAGGACGGCCGTGCGCTGACCCTGGGAACCGACACGCCCCCGCCGCTGGATGATGTCAAGCCGGGCCTGCTGCGCGTCACGATGGGTCTCGTCGGCACGATCGCCGACTCGATCACCTACACGAACACGGATCAGCGCATCGTCGAGCCCTGAGCCCGTTCCGCACCCGCGCGGATGTCCGACCGCCGGGGCAGGATGGGCTCATGAGCATCGAGGTGCGCCCTGCGACCGTCTTCGAGGACGTCGCGACGCTGGTCGGGCCGAAGAACCCGGCCTCGAACGTGTGCTTCTGCCTCAGCTACCGGATCGGGAACAAGGAGAACGTCGCACTGCATGGGCCCGCACGCGCCGAGCGGGTGCGCGAGCTGTGCCATCAGGATCCGGCGCCCGGCGTGATCGCCTATCTCGACGACGAGCCGGTCGGATGGGCGGCGGTGCATCCGCGGCGGGACACGAGCTTCGCGCGCAATCGCCTGATCCCGCAGATCGATGATCTCGACGTCTGGTCGCTGTGGTGCCTCCGCGTGCGTCCCGGCCACCGGAAGCAGGGGATCTCGCACGCGCTGATCGAGGGCGCCGTCGCCCATGCGAGAGAGAGCGGTGCACCGGCCATCGAGGGGTACCCCGTCGACAACGAGGGCGCGAAGGTGAACCTCACGATGGCCTACGCGGGCACGCGCTCCCTGTTCGAGTCCGCGGGCTTCGAGAAGGCCGCCGACACCGGCTCGGTCCTGGACGGCTTCCCGCGGGTGCTGATGCGACTCGACCTGCGGTGAGTGCTGCTCCGCAAATACCGTGAACCGGATGCGCGGGCTCAGACAATACATAGCGTGAGCACAGACAGCGAGATCATCCAGAGGTCTCTCGAGCAGCCGGAGGCGTTCGCCGAGTTCTTCGACCGGCACGCGAGAAGCGTGAACGCCTTCGCGACCTATCGCGTGGGGCGCGCTGCTGCGGAAGACGTGCTGAGCGAGACATTCTTGACGGCCTTCCGCCGGCGCGCGGACTTCGACCTCGCCGCCGAATCGGGAGTTCCCTGGCTCCTCGGCATCGCCGCACGGCTGATCCGTCGGCATCGCGCGGTGGAGGCGAAGCACTGGAGGTCGTTCACGGCGTCCGCGAGGCGCGAGGAGCTCACGTCGTCGGGCGGCGTCGATGAGGCGCTGTCACGTGTCGATGCGGAACGCGAGGTGGCGTCGCTCAAGACGCGGATCGCCGCCCTCGCGCCGAGAGACAGGGAGACGCTCCTGCTCTACGCCTGGCAGGGGCTGAGCTACGAGGAAGTGGCGGAAGCCCTCGGCATCCCCGTCGGAACGGTGCGGTCGCGACTCAATCGCGTGCGCCGCCGCCTGGATCCGGACCGTCGGATCGAGGCGTTCGAGAAGAAGCAGCAGAAGGGAGAGAGCGTTGGACGTGTTTGAGAAGGTCGAGAAGATCAGGCCCGAGATCGAGGGCGTCGAGGAGAGCCTCGCGGCTGCGCGGATGCGGCTGATGACGGAGATCCGCGGCGAAGAGCGCCCTGTGCGCGCGCGCCCCGTCCGACGGACGTGGTTCCTCGCTGCAGGAGCGGCCGGAGCCCTGGCGGCGGCGACCGCCGGGGTGCTCATCGTCGGTGGCATGACCGCA
The DNA here is from genome assembly GCF_002979495.1 of Microbacterium sp. MYb64. Taxonomy (NCBI): domain Bacteria; kingdom Bacillati; phylum Actinomycetota; class Actinomycetes; order Micrococcales; family Microbacteriaceae; genus Microbacterium; species Microbacterium sp. MYb64. The sequence continues at coordinate 127,671 of NZ_PCOW01000003.1, forward strand.
CCGAAGCCGCCCGTCGTCGCGCATCCGGCGCCGACTCCTGCGCAGACCGCTCCTTCCTCTCCCGCGCCGACGCCGACGGCGTCCGCGGTGCCTGAGACGGTGCAAGGCGTGTTCAGTGCCGCGTCCGCGTCCGCGATCCACGGAGGGTTCTCGCCGCAGTCCGGACAGTACCTGCGCGTCACCTGGACATCGGACCGTGTCCTCCTCGGGGACGACTCCACGATCTCCGAACCCGGCTCCGGTCTGTCCTACCCGATGGCGACGCATGCCTGGGTGGTGCGGAGCAGCGGCACCACGTACATCCCCGCCGATCTGACCGGCGACTGGTACCGGACGGGGGATGGACCGGTCGCGGTCACCTCCGCCTATGGACAGGACGCCGACGCCGACGCGCGGTTGCAGCAGCGTCTGGATCTGTGGAGCACAGCGGGCGGCGACGGACGATTCGAGAGCGGTGGAGGCTCCCTGCCCGAGGGGGACGGGACCACCTACAGCGACTACCTGACGTCACTGCCCGCGGATGCCGACGGGGTGCTCTCGCAGTTCTCCGAAGGTCAGGGCAGCACCACGGACTACCATCACGCCGCGATGGTCGGCTGGAGGCTGATCACCCTGCTCGGATGCAACGCGGGATCCGGCGACGTGCGTGCGGCGATGCTGCAGGCCCTCGGCCGGCTTCCCGGTTCGTCGATCGTCGACAGCCATGGATCCCTGCGCACGATCTCGTTCGACTCGTCCTTCGGGAGCGAGCCGGGGGAGTCCGGCGATGTGCAGCGTCATCAGACGATCACCGTCGATGTGTCCAACGGACGCGTGACGGGCAGCTCCGACAGCACCAACCCCGGCGGGAGCATCGTCCCCGACGGCGTCGCCGATGTCAGGACCGACTACGTCGTCGACGTCGTGGACGGCCTGCCCGGCTGAGCCGCCCGCGGCGGCCTCCCGCCGCGGAAATGCGCAGGATCGTCCTCCGCCATGGCGAGGGCGATCTTGCGCACGTGGGCGTCGTCGACGTCGCCCATCGCGGCGAGGTCGTAGAAGCCGACCTCCGTGAGCTCGCCGTCGGCCGGGTACGGCTCGCCCGAGACCCAGGTGCAGCGGAACACCAGATCGAGGTAGTCGACCTCGTCGCCGTTCGCGTAGGTCACGCGGGGGAGCTGCTGCACGAGGGCGAGTCGCTCCACCTTCACCGCCACGCCGGCCTCCTCGAGGCATTCCCGCGCTGCGGCGTCCGCGGGCTCCTCGCCGGGCTCCACGATCCCGGACACCGCCTGCCATGCGCCGTTGTCCGCGCGCTTGCCGAGCAGCACCTTCTCGTCGCGGAACACGATCGCGGTGACGCCGACGAGGTTCAGCGGGGCGTGACCCACATGCTCTCGGAGCGCGAGGACGAAGTCGGGGGTGGTCATGCGATCCAGGCTATCGGCGGGCGTCCGGGGCCTCGATGTCCCACCCCGAAACGTAGACTCGAAGCATGGCATCAGACTCCTTCGTCCACCTGCACGTGCACAGCGAGTACTCGATGCTGGACGGGGCCGCGCGCATCGGGCCGCTCGTGCAGGAGGCCGTCGCTCAGGGCATGCCGGCGGTCGCCGTGACCGACCACGGCAACACGTTCGCCGCATTCGAGTTCTACAAGGCCGCGCAGGCGGCCGGAGTCAAGCCGATCATCGGCATCGAGGCGTACGTCACCCCCGGTACGCACCGCAGCGACAAGTCCCGCGTGCAGTGGGGTTCGCCGGAGCAGCGCCGCGACGACGTCTCCGGTTCCGGCGCCTACACGCACATGACCCTGCTCTCCGAGACCACCGAGGGCATGCACAACCTGTTCCGGCTCTCGTCGACGTCGAGCCTCGAGGGCTACTACTTCAAGCCGCGCATGGACCGCGAGATCCTGCAGAAGTACTCCAAGGGCCTGATCGCCACCACGGGCTGCCCCTCCGGCGAGATCCAGACCCGGCTGCGTCTGGGCCAGTACGACGCCGCCCGTGCGGCGGCCGCCGAGTTCCAGGACATCTTCGGCAAGGAGAACTACTTCGCCGAGATCATGGACCACGGGCTCGAGATCGAACGGCGCGTCACCGGCGACCTGCTGAAGATCGCGAAGGATCTGGGGATCCCGCTCGTCGGCACCAACGACCTGCACTACACGCACCAGCACGACTCGACCAGCCACGCGGCGCTCCTCTGCGTGCAGTCCGGCTCGACCCTCGACGATCCGAACCGGTTCAAGTTCGACGGCGACGGCTACTACGTGAAGTCCGCGGCGGAGATGCGCCAGGTGTTCCGCGATCACCCCGAGGCGTGCGACAACACGCTGCTCATCGCCGAGCGCTGCGACGTCTCGTTCAACACCGGCGCCAACTTCATGCCGCGCTTCCCGGTTCCGGACGGCGAGACCGAGGAGAGCTGGTTCATCAAGGAGGTCGAGAACGGCCTGCACTACCGTTACCCGGGCGGAATCCCGGACGCGGTGCGCACGCAGGCGAACTACGAGGTCGAGGTCATCTCGTCCATGGGGTTCCCCGGTTACTTCCTCGTCGTCGCCGACTTCATCAACTGGGCCAAGGACAACGGGGTGCGGGTCGGACCAGGGCGCGGATCCGGAGCCGGGTCCATGGCGGCATACGCGATGAAGATCACCGACCTCGACCCGCTCGAGCACGGTCTCATCTTCGAGCGGTTCCTGAACCCCGACCGCGTCTCCATGCCCGACTTCGACGTCGACTTCGACGACCGTCGTCGCGGCGAAGTGATCCAGTACGTCACCGAGAAGTACGGCGACGAGCGCGTTGCGCAGATCGTCACGTACGGCACGATCAAGGCCAAGCAGGCGCTGAAGGACGCAGGTCGCGTGCTCGGCTTCCCGTTCAGCATGGGGGAGAAGCTCACCAAGGCGATGCCTCCCGCCGTGATGGGCAAGGACATGCCGCTGGACGGCATGTTCAACCCGGAGCACCCGCGGTACAAGGAGGCCAGCGAGTTCCGCGTCGTGATCGAGTCCGATCCCGAGGCGAAGACCGTTTTCGACACGGCCCTGGGCCTGGAGAACCTGAAGCGCCAATGGGGCGTGCACGCCGCAGGCGTCATCATGTCCTCGCATCCGCTGATCGACATCATCCCGATCATGAAGCGCGAGCAGGACGGCCAGATCGTCACGCAGTTCGACTATCCGTCCTGCGAGTCGCTCGGGCTCATCAAGATGGACTTCCTGGGGCTGCGCAACCTCACGATCATCTCCGACGCGCTCGCCAACATCCGGATGAACCGGGGCGAGGAGCTCGTGCTCGAAGACCTCGCGCTCGACGACCGCCCGTCCTACGACCTGCTCACCCGAGGCGACTCGCTCGGCGTGTTCCAGCTCGACGGCGGCCCGATGCGCGCGCTCATGCGCCTGATGAAGCCGGACAACTTCGGCGACATCTCGGCCCTCATCGCGCTGTACCGGCCGGGCCCCATGGGCGCCAACTCGCACACGAACTACGCCCTGCGCAAGAACGGCCTGCAGGAGATCACGCCGATCCACCCGGAGTTCGCCGACTCGCTCAAGGACATCCTGGAGGAGAGCTACGGCCTCATCATCTACCAGGAGCAGGTGATGGCGATCGCCCAGCGCGTCGCCGGGTTCTCGCTCGGTCAGGCCGACATCCTCCGCCGTGCCATGGGCAAGAAGAAGAAGAGCGAGCTGGACAAGCAGTTCGAGGGCTTCCAGGGGGGCATGCACGCGAACGGCTATTCGGACGGCGCCGTCAACGCGCTCTGGGAGATCCTGCTGCCCTTCTCCGACTACGCCTTCAACAAGGCGCACTCCGCCGCCTACGGCGTGATCTCGTACTGGACCGCGTACCTCAAGGCGCACTACCCGGCCGAGTACATGGCGGCGCTGCTCACCAGCGTCGGCGACTCCAAGGACAAGATGGCGCTGTACCTGAACGAGTGCCGCCGCATGGGCATCAAGGTGCTGCCGCCCGACGTGCGTGAGTCGATCAACTTCTTCGCGGCCGTCGGCGAGGACATCCGCTTCGGTCTCGGCGCCGTGCGCAACGTCGGATCCAACGTCGTCGAGGGCATCGTGCAGGGCCGCCAGGAGGAGAACTTCACCTCCTTCCACGACTTCCTGAAGAAGGTGCCGCTGCACGTCGCGAACAAGCGCACGGTCGAGTCGCTCATCAAGGCGGGCGCGTTCGACTCGATGGGCGACACGCGGCGCGCTCTCGTGGAGATCCACGAGGACGCCGTCGAGGCGTCGGTGGGCCAGAAGCGCAACGAGGCGCAGGGCGCCATCGGCTTCGACTTCGACAGCCTGTACGACGAGATCGAAGAGGTCGCGCCTCCCAAGGTGCCCATCCGCCCGGAGTGGACCAAGAAGGACAAACTCGCATTCGAGCGCGAGATGCTCGGCCTGTACGTGTCGGATCATCCACTCGCCGGCCTCGAGGTCCCGCTCGCGAAGCACGCCTCGATCGCGATCAACAGTCTGCTGGAGTCCGAGGATCTGCAGGACGGCGATCAGGTCACCATCGCCGGGCTCGTCACGAGCGTGCAGCATCGCGTCGCCAAGGCCAGCGGCAACCCCTACGGCATGATCACGGTCGAGGACTTCGGCGGCGAGATCACGATCATGTTCATGGGCAAGACGTACCTCGAGTTCCAGAGCATGCTGCAGCAGGACTCGATCCTGGCGGTGCGCGGGCGCGTCTCCCGTCGTGACGACGGCATGAACCTGCACGCGCAGTCGGCGTTCACGCCCGACGTCGGCTCCTTCGACGCCGCGGGACCGCTGTCCCTGTTGGTGCCGGAGCAGCGGGCCACCGAGCGTGTCATCGAGGATCTGGCGGACGTGCTGCGCCGCCACGCCGGCGAGACCGAGGTGATGCTGAAGATGCATCGCGGCGGGCGCGCGAAGGTGTTCGAGGTGCCCATGCCGGTGACCGTGACGGCGGACCTGTTCGGCGATCTGAAGTCGCTGCTCGGTCCCCAGTGCCTGGGCTGATCGCGTCAGGACGTCGCTCAGGAGGTCTCCACCGTCGCCGGGTAATATCGGGTCCCGTTCGACGGCCGAAGCCCCCAGCGGCCGCACGACGAAAGGAATCACCGATGACCGGCGACGTCCCCTCCGCTGAGATGGCGCAGGAAGTACAGGATCCGACTTCGAACGACGACCCCTCGTTCGACATGGAGGTCGACGAGGGCCCCCTGCCCGCTGCGGCGCCGCAGCAGGGCTGGTTCGGCTTCTCGCTGCGCGAGCTGATCATGATCGGCGCGTGGGTGATCGCCTTCGCGCTCTCCTTCGTGGCCGGCGGAGGGAGCGTCCTGGACAGCTCCGCGACGGTATGGACGATGAATGGCGCGTGGGCGCTCGCCATCGGCGTGCCCACCGCCGCCGTGTTCCTGATCGTGCTCCGCCGGCTCTCTCCCGAGGGGATCCGTCGGGTCGGATCCCTCGGCATCGATCAGTTCGCCTCCGTGGCCTTCTCGGTCGCGCTCGTGAGCTGGGTCGTCCTGCTGTGGCAGCAGCTGGATCTGGTCGGCGCGACCCGGCGGTCCCCGCTGGTCACCTGGCCGCTGTGGCTGGAGATCCTGCTGATGCTGGTCCTCGTCGCGGTGACGGTCTTCGCGGCGCTCATCCCCGGGCTCCGCGAGGACTTCGAGGAGCGGACCGAGACCCTCGCGCACCGCCGTGCGAATCCCGTCCGTCCGGTGTTCTCGCGTCCCCGTCCTGTGCGGGCGAGGGGAAGCGTCTCCGACCCGCAGAACGAAGACGACGTGGATCCGGGTCTGCTGCACGACAACGAGGTCGGCGCGGCCGGACACCTCTCGGCCACGGGTGTCACGGGCGCGGTGGTCCAGGGTGAGACGGGCTACGTCCCCGAGCACCACCGCGAATCCTTCCTGGCATCGGGGGAGACGCCCGTCGTCGCCGTCGTCGAGGCACAGCCCTCGCCGGTTGCGCAGGAGACGGTGCCCTCTGACGACGCCCTCACCGGCGTCATGCCGACCGCGGACGCCCTGACCGAGACGATCTCGGACGCCGACCGCCCGGCGCTCCAGGACGAAGAGCCGCCGGCTCCCGCCGAGGATGCGCGGGAGGAGGGCGAGCCCGCCACGCGCGCCGACGTCCGACGCGCCGCGGTCGTCGCGGAGCCGGAGCCCGAGCAGGAGTCCGACTCGTTCCCGGACGCCGCCCGCGGACCCGTCGATTCGCAGGACTCGAGCGCCGCGCCGCAGGATCTCTCCGACACCATGACGGAGGTGCTCGGCGACCTGCTCGATCCGTCGTCCGTGGACGAGGTGGCCACGCACGCGGTCGACGTCGTGCCGCAGGACGGCGTGCAGGAGCCGGATGCGGTGAGCTCGGTGTCGACGGGGGAGCAGCTCCAGCCCTTCTGGGCGCTCGCTCCGGACACGCGCGTCGTTCATGACGCGCGGGGCGACTCGATTTTCACGATCGGGCCGGAAGCATGGATCCTTGTTCTCGAGGACCGTGGCGGCGCCTTCGTCGTGCGCCACGACGATGGTCGCGTGGGCTACCTGCACGACACCGAGAACATGACCCGAGGCTGAGGACGCATGCAGACGATCGACCTGAGGGGACGCACCCTCTCCACCGCCGAGATGCTGGCGGCCGTGCCGCGCGCCACTGCCGCGCGTGCGGAAGCGCTGGCCACGGCCACCGCGATCGTGGAAGACGTGCGCGTACGCGGCGAGGAGGCGCTGCGCGAGCAGGCCGAGCGTTTCGACCGCGTCAGCGGGCACGCGATCCGGGTGCCGCGAGAGCACATCGACGAGGCGCTCGCCGGCGTCGACCCGCGGGTTCGCGCCGCGCTCGAGGCCGCCATCGACAGGGTGCGTCAAGGATCGGCAGCACAGGTCCCCGCGCCGCGCGTGACCGAGATCGGCCCCGGTGCCCGCATCGTGCAGCGCTGGCAGCCGGTCGGTCGGGTCGGCGTCTACATTCCGGGCGGCAAGGCGCCGCTCGCCTCGAGCGTCGTCATGAACGTCGTTCCCGCACAGGTCGCGGGCGTCGGCAGCATCGCGCTCGCCTCCCCGCCGCAGTCCGGTGAGGACGGGCGCATCCACCCGACGATCCTGGCCGCCGCAGGGCTGCTCGGGGTGGACGAGGTCTACGCGATCGGCGGCGCGGGCGCGATCGGCGCCCTCGCCTACGGCGTCGAGGCGATCGGTCTCGAGCCGGTCGACGTCATCTCGGGCCCCGGCAACAACTACGTCGCCTCCGCCAAACGCGCCGTCGCCGGCGTCGTCGGGACGGACTCCGAGGCCGGGGCGACGGAGATCCTCATCGTCGCGGACGCCGACGCGGATCCTCGCCTCATCGCCATGGATCTGATCAGCCAGGCCGAGCACGACGAGCAGGCATCCGCCGTCCTCGTCACCGACTCCGCCGAGCTCGCCGACCGCGTGGCCGTCGAGGTCGCGAACGCCGCGGCCACGACTCGGCACAGCGTCCGCGTGCAGACCGCCCTGGACGGACCGCAGTCGGCGATCGTGCTGGTCGACGACCGGGCGGCCGCCGTGGCCTTCAGCAACGCGTACGCGCCGGAGCACCTCGAGCTGCACCTCGAAGATGCGGAGGAGGCCGCCGCCTCCTTCACGAGCGCGGGTGCCGTGTTCGTCGGAGACCAGACGCCGGTGAGCCTGGGCGACTACATGGCCGGCAGCAATCACGTGCTGCCGACCGGGGGACAGGCGCGCTACGCATCCGGACTCGGGTCCTACACCTTCCTCCGTCCGCAGCAGGTGATCTCCTACGACCGGGACGCGTTGGCGCGCGCTCGCGACGGTGTCGTCGCGCTCGCCGACGCCGAGGTGCTGCCGGCGCACGGCGAGGCCGTCGAGGCCCGTTTCACAGCCGCGCCCGAGCCCGCCGCGGCGGCCGGGGCGTAGGCTTTCTCGAATGCACTGCCCGTTCTGCCGTCATCCGGATTCCCGCGTCATCGACTCCCGCACGAGCGACGACGGGCTCTCGATCCGCCGGCGCCGTCAGTGCCCCGAGTGCGGGGGCCGGTTCACGACCACCGAGACCGCGAGCCTGAACGTCATCAAGCGCTCCGGCGTGATGGAGCCGTTCAGCCGCGAGAAGGTGATCTCCGGCGTCCGCAAGGCCTGCCAGGGGCGACCCGTGACCGAGGCGGATCTCGCGATCCTCGCGCAGCGCGTCGAGGAGGCGGTGCGCCAGACCGGCGTCTCGCAGTTGGACACGAACGAGATCGGCCTCGCGATCCTCGGCCCGCTCCGGGATCTGGACGAGGTGGCCTACCTCCGTTTCGCGAGCGTCTACCAGGCGTTCGATTCGCTCGAGGACTTCGAGACGTCGATCGCCGAGCTGCGCGCCGACCACCGCCGCGCCGCCGCGCAGACCGCGCTCTGAGCCGCCGGTCGGATCCACCGCGTCCGACCGGTAGCCTGGCAGGGATGTATGCCCTGCTCTTCCGCCTCGTCCTCGCGCGCTTCGATCCCGAATTCGCCCACCATGCCGGCATGGTCGTGGTGCGGATCCTCGGCGTGCCCCCGTTCTCCTGGGTGGCGCGTGCGCTGACCCGGCCGGCCTCCGGCGACGAGGTGCAGGCGCTGGGGCTCACGTTCCCCACCCCCTTCGGCATCGCCGCCGGCTTCGACAAGAACGCGGTCGGCGTGCGCGGGCTGTCCGCGCTCGGCTTCGGCCATGTCGAGGTCGGCACGATCACCGCCATCCCGCAGCCCGGCAACCCCAAGCCGCGCCTCTTCCGACTCATTCCGGACCGCGCGGTCGTGAACCGGATGGGCTTCAACAACGCCGGGGCCGAGGCCGCCGAGAAGCGGCTGTGGAAGCTCCGCCGCCGCAGGCCCTCCGCCGTGATCGGCGTGAACATCGGCAAGAGCCGTGTGGTCGCGGTCGAGGACGCGACCGCCGACTACGTCGCCTCGGCCGTGCGCCTCGCTCCGCTCGCGGACTACCTGGCGATCAACGTGTCCTCGCCGAACACGCCGGGCCTGCGCGGCCTGCAGGCCGTGGAGACCCTCGCGCCGCTGCTGCGCGCGGTGAAGGCCGCCGCGGGAGCGACTCCGCTCCTGGTGAAGATCGCCCCCGATCTTCCCGACGACGAGGTCACCGCGATCGCGGAGCTCGCGGTCGCCGAAGGGCTGGACGGCCTCATCGCGACGAACACGACGATCTCGCGGGAAGGACTGAGCACGGACCCCGTGAAGGTCGCCGCAGCGGGGGAGGGCGGCCTGTCCGGCGCCCCGCTCAAGGAGCGCTCGCTCGCAGTCCTGCGTCTCGTCCGCGCCGCTGTGCCCGCCGATTTCTGCGTCATCTCCGTGGGAGGGGTCGAGACCGGTGCGGAGGTGCGGGAGCGGCTCGAGGCCGGTGCGACCCTGGTGCAGGGGTACACCGCTTTCCTCTACCGCGGACCGTTCTGGGCGCGCCAGATCCGCGCCGGGCTGCGCACGCGCTGACCCGCACACGACGAGAAAGGTCCCGGGCGCTCGCTGCGCACCGGGACCTTCTCGTCTGTCAGGGGGATCCGGATCAGTCCGGGTACTGCCCGCGCTTGACCTGGGGCTTCGGCAGGCGCATGAAGCGCATCTGCAGCGACCGCATGGCGGCGTACCAGGCGAGACCGCGCTCTCGCTTGTCCTTGCCGTACTTCTCGGCGATGCGGCGGTTCACCCGGATGCCGAGGAAGACCATGTCGATGACCGCGATCGCGATGAACCCCCACAGGCCGATGAACGCCCAGTAGGCGACCAGCGTGTTCGGGATCAGCGAGACGACGATCACGACGACCATGAGGGCCATGATCCACTCGCTGACGTGCCAGCCGGCGTCGACGTAGTCGCGCACCCAGCGGCGCTGAGGGCCGCGGTCGCGGACGGGGAGGTACTTCTCCTCGCCGTTGGCCATGCCGATGCGCTGCCGGTCCTGGCGCTGACGCAGGTCGGCGCGCGCCTGCGCCTTGGCCTCCTTGGTGTCCGGCACGAGCGGCCGGCGACGGGCGGCCTCCTGCTCCGCGCGCGTCGGTGTGCGGCGTCCCTTGCCGCTCGCGTCGGCCGAGGAGTCCTCTGGTGCGGGGGTGGGAGTGCTGGGCACGAAGGCTCCTGAGGTCGAGAGACGGGAAACGGGTGTTCTCTAAGATTACCTGCATGACTTCTCCCTCCTCCTCGGTCACCGCCCCCGGTGACGTCGAAGCCGCCGTCACCGCCGCCGTGAGCACCGGGATCCCCGCCGCCCTCAGCGATCTCGGCGCCCTGGTGCGCATCCCGGGGATCGCATGGCCCGCCTTCGATCAGACCCAGCTGGTGCGCAGCGCCGCAGCGGTCGCCGAACTCGCCGAGGGGACGGGAGTGTTCGACAGCGTGCGCGTGCTGCGAGCGGCGATCCCCGGCACCGACGAAGTCGGACAGCCCGCCATCCTGGCCCGCAGGGCCGCGCGCAACGGCAAGCCCACGATCCTGCTCTACGCGCACCACGACGTGCAGCCCCCCGGGGCCGACGAGCTGTGGGAGACCCCGCCGTTCGAGCCGACCGTCCGCGACGGCCGCCTGTACGGCCGCGGGGCCGCCGACGACAAGGCGGGGATCATGGCGCACATCGCGTCCATCCGCGCGGTCGCTGAGGCGCTGGGCGACGACCTGGACCTCGGCATCGCGATGTTCATCGAAGGCGAGGAGGAGTACGGATCCCGCTCCTTCGCGCAGTTCCTCACCGACAATGAGGACGCGCTGCGCGCCGACGCGATCGTGGTCGCGGACTCCGGCAACTGGGACTCCGACACGCCAGGGCTCACGGTCTCGCTGCGCGGCGCGGTGCGCTTCACCCTCACGGTGCGCACGCTCGACCACGCCTCGCACTCCGGCATGTTCGGGGGAGCGGTGCCCGACGCCATGCTCGCGACCATCCGCCTTCTGAACACGCTGTGGGACGAGAACGGATCCGTCGCGGTCGAGGGGCTGACCGTGCGCGACGCCGCCACGCCCGAGTACAGCGAGGAGACGCTGCGCGACGAGACGGGGCTGCTGCCAGGGGTGTCGCCCATCGGCGACGGCACGATCCTCAGCCGCATCTGGAACAAGCCGTCCGTGACGGTGATCGGCGTCGACGCCACGTCCGTCGCGGCGGCATCCAACACCCTCTCGCCCGAGGCCACCGTCGTGCTCAGCTGCCGCATCGCGCCGGGGCAGAGCGCGGACGACGCGTACGCCGCACTGCAGGCGCACCTGCGGGCTCACGTGCCTTTCGGCGCCGAGCTCTCCTTCTCCGACGTCGATCTCGGCAACCCCTTCCTGGTCGAGACCAGCGGATGGGCCGTCGGCCTGGTGCGCGGTGCGATGGCGGACGGCTACGGCACGGCGCCGGTCGATCTCGGCATCGGCGGATCCATCCCGTTCATCGCGGACCTGGTGGAGCGATTCCCCGGCGCAGAGATCCTCGTGACCGGGGTCGAGGACCCGCACTCGCGGGCGCACAGCCCCAACGAGTCGCTGCACCTGGACACGTTCCGCCACGCCGTGGCGACCGAGGCGCTGCTGCTCACGCGGATGAACGAGATCACCCTCTGACGACCCGGAGTGCATCGAGACGCGGTCGTGACCGGCCGTGATCGATGCCCTGCGCGTGCGCGGCGGTAGACTCGACTGACGGAAACCGTGCCTGGCCACGGCCGATCCAAGGAGCGACATGAGCGACATCACCCTCACCCCCGAGACCACCGCCGCGCACGGCGTGAAGCTCACCGACGCCGCAGCGGCGAAGGTGAAGAGCCTGCTGGAGCAGGAGGGCCGCGACGACCTGCGCCTGCGCGTCGCCGTGCAGCCCGGAGGCTGCTCTGGCCTGATCTACCAGCTCTACTTCGACGAGCGCTATCTCGAAGGCGACGAGACCGTCGATTTCGACGGCGTCGAGGTGATCATCGACAACATGAGCGTGCCGTATCTCGATGGTGCGGCGATCGACTTCAAGGACACCATCTCGGAGCAGGGATTCACGATCGACAACCCCAACGCGCAGGGCTCCTGCGCGTGCGGCGACAGCTTCCACTGACCCGCAGAATTCCCCTCTCCCACCCCTGCGCCATCCACGCCGAACCTGCGTGGATGGCGTGAATCGGGTGTGAGCTTGCCCTAGACTGGGGTAGCCCACGTCCGTGATCTGAAAGGTGCATCGTGCCCTCGAAACGCCGCCTTCGTTGGGCCGCACTCCCCTTGGGAGTTGCGGCAGCCGTGGCCCTCGCGGGATGCTCTCCCACCGAGCTCCACGGATTCCTTCCGGGCTTCGTAGCCGATGGCACACCCGCCACCAACCAGACCGATCGCGTCGCCGCGCTTTGGGTCAACTCGTGGATCGTCCTGCTCATCGTCGGCCTCATCACCTGGGGTCTGATGGGCTGGGCCGCGATCGCCTACCGCCGCCGCAAGGGCCAGACCGGCCTCCCGGTGCAGCTGCGCTACAACATGCCGCTCGAGATCTTCTACACGATCGTCCCGCTGATCCTGATCTTCGGGATGTTCGCCTTCACCGCGCGCGATCAGACGATCATCGAGACGCAGTACGACAAGCCCGATGTGGAGATCACCGCGATCGGCAAGCAGTGGGCCTGGGACTTCCAGTACGACGGCAAGGAGAAGGACAACTCCGACGCCGTGTGGACCATGGGTGTCCAGGCGCAGCCCGACAAGGCGGGCAACATCGATCAGTCGGCTCTGCCGACCCTGTACCTGCCGGTCAACAAGACGGTCAAGATCAACCTGCAGTCGCGCGACGTGATCCACTCGTTCTGGATCATCGACTTCCTGTACAAGAAGGACATGTACATCGGCAAGGACAACTCGTGGTCCTTCACGCCGACCCGCGAGGGCACTTACCAGGGCAAGTGCGCAGAGCTCTGCGGCGAGTACCACTCGATGATGCTCTTCAACGTGAAGGTCGTCAGCGACGCTGACTACCAGTCGTACCTCGCCAAGCTCAAGGACGAGGGCAACACGGGTGACATCACCGACGCCTACAACCGCCTGACCAACTACCCCGGCACCGGCAAGCCCACGACCGACTCGGAAGCGAAGTAAGCAGAATGACGAGCACTCTTCCCGACACGTCAGAGGTCGGCGCGCGTCCGACGACGATCCCGCCGCGCCAGGCGGCCCTGCTCAGCTCGACCCGCGTCGAGCAGAAGGGCAACATCGTCGTCAAGTGGATCACCTCCACCGACCACAAGACGATCGGATACATGTATCTGATCGCCTCGGTGCTGTTCTTCCTCCTCGGCGGCGTGATGGCTCTCATCATCCGCGCTGAGCTCTTCTCGCCGGGCATGCAGATCATCCCGACGAAGGAGCAGTACAACCAGCTGTTCACGATGCACGGCACGATCATGCTGCTGATGTTCGCGACCCCGCTGTTCGCGGGCTTCGCGAACGCGATCCTGCCGCTGCAGATCGGCGCCCCCGACGTCGCATTCCCGCGTCTGAACGCCTTCGCGTTCTGGCTCTTCCTGTTCGGCTCCACGATCGCGGTCGCCGGCTTCCTCACCCCGCAGGGCGCCGCCTCGTTCGGCTGGTTCGCCTATCAGCCGCTCGCGAGCGCCTCGTTCACTCCCGGCGCCGGTGGAAACCTGTGGATGCTCGGCCTCGGCATGTCCGGTTTCGGAACGATCCTCGGTGCGGTCAACTTCATCACCACGATCATCACGATGCGCGCTCCTGGCATGACCATGTGGCGCATGCCGATCTTCTCGTGGAACACGCTGATCACGAGCCTGCTGATCCTGATGGCGTTCCCGGTCCTGGCCGCGGCCATGCTGGCCGCCGCCGCCGACCGCGTGCTCGGCGCGCACATCTACGACCCGGCCAACGGCGGCGTGCTCCTCTGGCAGCACCTGTTCTGGTTCTTCGGCCACCCCGAGGTCTACATCATCGCGCTGCCGTTCTTCGGCATCGTCTCGGAGATCTTCCCGGTGTTCAGCCGCAAGCCGATCTTCGGATACAAGACCCTCGTCTACGCGACGATCGCGATCGCCGCCCTGTCGGTGGCCGTGTGGGCGCACCACATGTACGTGACCGGCGGTGTCCTGCTGCCGTTCTTCGCGCTCATGACCATGCTCATCGCGGTTCCGACCGGCGTGAAGATCTTCAACTGGATCGGCACGCTCTGGCGAGGATCCGTGACCTTCGAGACACCCATGGTGTTCGCGCTGGGCTTCCTGGTCTCGTTCGTCTTCGGTGGTCTGACCGGTGTCATCCTGGCCTCCCCGCCGCTGGACTTCTTCCTCTCCGACTCGTACTTCGTCGTCGCGCACTTCCACTACGTGGTGTTCGGCACGGTCGTGTTCGCCATGTTCGCGGGCTTCTACTTCTGGTGGCCGAAGTGGACCGGCCGGATGCTCAACGAGCGCCTCGGCTACGTGCACTTCTGGATGCTGTTCATCGGCTTCCACATGACGTTCCTCATCCAACACTGGCTGGGCGTCGACGGCATGCCGCGTCGTTACGCCGACTACTCGGCCTACGACAACTGGGCCTGGGAGAACCAGGTCTCCACGATCGGCGCCATCATCCTCGGCGCGTCGATGCTGCCGTTCTTCCTGAACGTGTGGCTGACCGCGCGCAAGGCGCCGAAGGTCACCGTGAACGACCCGTGGGGCTACGGGGCTTCGCTCGAGTGGGCCACGTCGTGCCCGCCGCCGCGCCACAACTTCACGTCGATCCCGCGGATCCGCAGCGAGCGTCCGGCATTCGACCTCAATCACCCGGAGGCCGCAGAGCACCCGGTTGCCGCGGCCGCCGACGGAAAGGCCCACTGACCCATGCGCGACAACATCGTTCTCTGGTGGATCCTTACCGGATTCTTCGCCCTCGTCGGCGTGATCTACACGGTCTGGAACCTGGTCGCGCACGCCGGTGAGCCGCCCGTGAGGGCCATCGAGTGGGTCGGCACCGTCGCACTGTTCTTCGCCGCCTTCATGGCCGCGATGATCGCGTTCTACCTGGACCGCACGCACAAGGCCCAGGGAGGTAGCCTCCCCGAGGACATCCTCACGAGCGACATCGATGACGGTGACCCCGAGCTCGGCGAGTTCAGCCCCTGGTCCTGGTGGCCGATCGTGCTCGCCGGAGCCGCTGCCGTCGGGATGATCGCACTGGCCGTGGGAGTCTTCCTCTTCCCGGTCGCGCTGGCCATCTTCGTGGTCGCGATCGTCGGCTGGGTGTACGAGTACTACCGCGGTCACTTCGCCCGCTGAGTTTCTTCTCACGAGGCCCCTGGAGCTCTTGCTCCAGGGGCCTCGTCGTCTGAGGGCTGCTCACCCGACACTGACTCACGGCGCAGAGACGCCGCATGACGTACGCTGATGGCAGGCTCGGAGGCCGACCGCCCTGTGTCGGCTGCCGCGCAAGGAGGAGCGTGATGGGCGTAGTATTCCCGGAGGGGACGGTCTTCGTCACGACCGCGAACGGCGACACCGTCCTCCTGCGCATCTGCGATCTGTGCGGTGCGGCCGTCGTCGAGGCCGACGGCACCGACCTCGCGTTCCACAAGCGCTGGCATCGGACCACCGGTTCCGGCAACTGGATCGACCCCGGGACCGGTCGCCTGCACCGTTCCTAGGTGCCGTGTCAGGCGTTGGTGCGGATGCGCGGGACGCCGGTGAGGGGATCCACCGGTCGGCGATGCACGCCGTCGGCGTTCTCGACGGGGTAGCCCTCGCGCACCCAGTACTCGAAGCCGCCGATCATGAGCTTCACGTCGTAGCCGAGCTTGGCGAACTCCAGGGCGCCCTTGTCGGCCGCATTGCAGCCGGGGCTCCAGCAGTAGACGACCACGGGCGTGCCCTGGGGGATCTCCTGCGGCGCCCTCGCGGCGATCTCGCTGTAGTGCATGTGGATCGCGTCGACGATGCGGCCCTGGGCCCATGCCTCGTCGCTGCGGACATCGACGACGGCGATCTCCCGGCCGGCTTTACGGGCGGCATGCACGTCGCTCGCATCGGTCTCGTGGGCGAGCTTGGCGGAGAAGTGGTCCACGGCTGAGGTCATCTGGCCAGGTTACTCCGGCGCGGAGGCACCGACGACGAAGGCCCCGTCAGATGACGGGGCCTTCGGCAGTGGTGGGGGAGCGGACTACTCGCCGCTCTCCTTCGCAGGCAGCGACTCCGGCGCGAGCGCGGAGCTCGGCGTGTTCGGGGTCTCACTGACGCGCGAGTTGTCGGCGGGCTCGATCTCGTCCTCGCTCACACCTGCACGGGCGTGAGAGGCGACGATCTCCTCGTGCGCGGACTCGTTCGTGTCGTGCAGCGTGTGACGCTGGTGCGCGTCCGCTGCGGCGATCTCGGCCTGCGTGAGCGGGGAGAGGCGGTCCTCGAAGAACCAGCGCGACATCGAGGAACGCAGGTTCTGCGTCCACGGGATGCGACCCTTGGCGTTCGGGCGGACCACGAGCGGCTCGTACACCTCGGTGTCGATGAGCTTCCAGCGGTCGTAGACGTCGACCGGCTTGTGGACCTCGATGTACTCGCCGCCGGGCAGGCGGACGATGCGACCGGACTCGTAGCCGTGCAGGACGATCTCGCGGTCCTTCTTCTGGAGCGCGATGCAGATGCGCTTCGTGATGAAGTAGCTGAGGATCGGGCCGAGGAAGAGCAGCGCCTGGAGCGTGTGGATCACGCCCTCCATCGTGAGCGAGAAGTGCGTCGCGATCAGGTCGGACGACGCGGCCGCCCACAGCACCGCGTAGAAGATCACGCCGGCGACGCCGATCGCGGTGCGGGTCGCGGAGGTGCGCGGGCGCTGTGCGATGTGGTGCTCGCGCTTGTCGCCGGTCAGCCACGCCTCGATGAAGGGGTAGATGGCGACGAGCACGATGAACAGGCCCAGCACCAGGACCGGGATGATGATCCCGAACGACCAGGTGTGGTCGAGGAAGACGACGTCGAGGTTCGACGGCGCCAGACGCAGAGCACCGTCGGCGAAGCCGATGTACCAGTCGGGCTGGGTACCCGCCGAGACGGGGGACGGGTCGTACGGACCGTAGTTCCAGATCGGGTTGATCTGGAACAGCGAGGCGATCAGGACGATCACGCCGAACGTGATGAACAGGAAGCCGCCCATCTTCGACATGTAGATCGGCATCATCGGGTAGCCCACGACGTTCTCGTCCGTGCGGCCGGGGCCGGCGAACTGCGTGTGCTTGTTGATGACCATCAGCATGAGGTGCAGCACGACCAGGCCGATCACCAGGAGCGGCAGGATCAGGATGTGCAGCGTGTAGAGGCGTCCCACGATCTGGTCGCCCGGGAACTCGCCGCCGAACAGCATGAACGAGGTCCAGGTGCCGATCAGGGGGAGGCCCTTGATCATGCCGTCGATGATGCGGAGGCCGTTGCCCGAGAGGAGGTCGTCGGGGAGCGAGTAGCCGGTGAAGCCCTCTGCCATCGCGAGGACGAACAGCACGAAGCCGATCACCCAGTTCAGCTCACGCGGCTTGCGGAACGCACCCGTGAAGAACACGCGCAGCATGTGCACGCCGATGCCGGCGACGAACGTGAGCGCGGCCCAGTGGTGGATCTGACGGACGAGGAGCCCGCCGCGCAGGTCGAAGGAGATGCGCAGCGTCGAGTCGAGCGCCGCGGACATCTCCACACCGCGCATCGGCGCGTAGGCGCCGGCGTAATGCGTGGGGACCATCGACGCCTGGAAGAAGAACGTCAGGAACGTGCCGGAGAGCAGCACGACGACGAAGCTCCACAGCGCGATCTCGCCGAGCATGAACGACCAGTGATCGGGGAAGATCTTGCGGCCGAGCTCCTTGACGAAGCCGGAGAGGCTCGTCCGCTCATCGATGTAGTTGGAGAGACCGCCGACGAATCGGCCGCCCAGCGGCGCCTCAGAGGGCTTCTCCGAAGGCTTCTCCGAGGATTTCTGCTCGGTAACAGTTGCGGTGCTCAATGACGCTCCCAGAAGCTCGGACCGACGGGTTCGTGGAAATCGCTCTGCGCGACGAGGTAGCCCTCGTCGTCGACGGTGATCGGCAGCTGCGGCAGTGGGCGGGCGGCCGGGCCGAAGATGACCTTGGCGTGCTCGGTCACGTCGAACTGCGACTGGTGGCACGGGCAGAGCAGGTGGTGGGTCTGCTGCTCGTACAGTGCGACGGGGCAGCCGACGTGCGTGCAGACCTTGGAGTAGGCGACGATGCCGTCGTAGGACCAGGTCTTGCGGTCCTCGGTCTCGATGAGCTGCTCGGGGAGCAGACGCATCAGCAGGACGATCGCCTTGGCCTTCTCTTCGAGGTAGCCGTCTTCATGGCCGACCTTGCTGAGAGGCTCGGGGATCACGTGCACGGCAGAGCCGAGCACGATGTCCGCGGCGCGGATCGGGGTGCCGTCGGGGTCGTGCGCCAGGCGCATGCCCTTCTCCCACATGGTGTGCTTGAGCAGCTGCACCGGGTCGCCCGCGATCGGGTTCTCGGCGGTGCTGTGCGGAGCAAGGCCGCGGAACAGCGCGAGACCGGGGACGACGGAGGCGACGACCGCGGCGATGAGCGAGTTGCGGATCATCACGCGGCGGCCGAAGCCGGACTCCTCGTTCGCGTCGGCGAACGCCTGGATCGCGGCCTCACGGGTCGAGTCGCGGCCACGCGTGGGGTGGCGGTACTCGATGTGCTCCTTGTCGGCCATGATCGCCTTCGACCAGTGGATCGCGCCGATGCCGAGCGCGAGCAGGGCGAGGGCGATCCCGAGGCCGATGAACAGGTTGTTGTAGCGCACGTCGACGAGCGAGCCGCTCTCGATCGGGAACAGCATGTAAGCGGCGACCGCCCAGATGCTGCCCGCGAGGGAGAGGTAGAAGAGCGTGTAGACGGTGCGGGCGGCGTGCTTCATCGCCGTCGGGTCCTGGTCCGTGACGCGCTCGCGGTGCGCGGGCAGCCCCGGGTTCTGCGCGGGGTCGCTGACGTCGACGCTCAGCCCGACCGGTGCCTGATAGGTCCGGTCAAGAGCGTGCGGGTCGTCGTGTGCCATGGTTCTCCTCGTACGTTCTTCGATATGCCGGCGTCAGTTGGACTTCGCCGTGATCCACACGGTGATGGCGACGAGTGCGCCGATGCCGAAGATCCAGATGAACAAGCCCTCCGAGACGGGGCCGAGGGATCCGAGATCCATGCCGCCCACCTGGGTCGCCTTCTGCTGGAAGAGCAGGGCGGAGATGATGTCGCGCTTGTCCTCCGCCGTCAGCGACATGTTGCCGAAGACCGGCATGTTCTGCGGGCCCGTGACCATGGCCGCGTACATGTGCAGGGCGCTGGTCTTCATCAGGCCCGGCGCATACTTGCCCTCGGTCAGCGCACCGCCGGCGCCGGCCACGTTGTGGCACATGGCGCAGTTGATGCGGAACAGCTCGGCGCCGTGCGCGACGTCGCCCTTGCCGTCGAGGGTCTTCTCCTCGGGGTAGGTCGGGCCGGGGGCGACCGACTGCACCCAGGCGGCGACGTTCTTGATCTGCTCCTCGGAGAACTGCGGGTGCTTCTGCGGAGCCTGCGGACCCTGCATCTGCAGCGGCATGCGGCCCGTCGACATCTGGAACTCGACCGCGAGCTCGCCGACGCCGTAAAGGCTCGGTCCGGTGGCGGTGCCCTGCAGGTTCATGCCGTGGCAGGTGGCGCAGTTCGCCTGGAACAGCTTCTGCCCGTCCTCGGTCGAGACCGCGGCGGTGACGGACGCCGGCTCGGTCGCGGCGAACGCCGCACTCGCACCGGCGTAGACGCCGCCGGTGATCATCAGGCCTGCGCCGATCAGCGCCGCGGCAGCCAGGGGGCTGCGGCGGCCGGTACGGCGCTTCTTCTCACGTGCCATGTCGGGAATCCGCTCCGCTTCTTACTTGAGGAAATAGATGACGAAGAACAGCACGATCCAGACGACGTCGACGAAGTGCCAGTAGTAGGACACCACGATGGCGGTCGTCGCCTCCTTGTGCGTGAAGTTCTTGACGGCGAATGCGCGGCCGAGGGTCAGCAGGAACGCGACC
Organism: Microbacterium sp. MYb64; assembly: GCF_002979495.1. Lineage (NCBI taxonomy): Bacteria > Bacillati > Actinomycetota > Actinomycetes > Micrococcales > Microbacteriaceae > Microbacterium > Microbacterium sp. MYb64. The sequence goes on from NZ_PCOW01000003.1 coordinate 147,678, forward strand.
AGACCGCCGGTGACGTGCAGGGCGTGGAAGCCGGTGGTGATGTAGAACGCGGAGGCGTAGGAATCGGCCGAGATCGGCATGCCCTCGGCGATCAGCTGGGAGTACTCCCACACCTGACCGGACACGAAGAACGCGCCCATCGCGAAGGTCAGCCAGAACCACGGGACCATGCCCCAGCGCTTGCGGCCCTTGTCGTTGACCGACGTGTAGGGCTGCATGCGCTCCGCCGCGAACACGCCCATCTGGCAGGTGAACGAGGACGCCACCAGGACCAGGGTGTTGATCGCGGCGAACGGCACGTTCAGGCTCTCTGTGCGTGATGCCCAGAGCTCCGGAGAGGTGCTGCGCAGGGTGAAGTAGATCGCGAAGAGTCCCGCGAAGAACATCACTTCACTGCCGAGCCAGACAATGGTTCCCACAGCCACCGGGTTGGGGCGCTTGATCGTTCTCGCCACCGGGGCATACGTCGCTGAGGTCGTCACCTGTCCATTATGGCCGATCCTGGACGCCGATTGTCGCACCGGGGGCGGCGGTTCAGCTCGTCCGCGCCTCGGTGCAGCCTCGGAACCAGCCGCGAATCCCCTGGGAGACGCGTGGTTGCGGGCCGCGTGGAAGCCGTCATCGCGGGGATCACGACTGGATCACATCGATAGGATCGCTGGCATGGCGGAAGCTCTGACCTGGCCCGATGTCCTCTCCACACTCCTCGCCGGACGCGATCTGAGCGTCTACGAGTCGACCTGGGCGATGCGTCAGGTGATGCGCGGCCAGGCGACCGAGGCGCAGCTCGCCGGATTCCTGATCGGTCTCCGCGCCAAGGGGGAGACGATCGACGAGGTCGTCGGCTTCCGCGATGCGATCCTCGAAGCGGCCGTGCCGCTGCCGGTGTCCTCGGACGTCCTCGACATCGTCGGCACGGGCGGGGACCGCATCGGGACCGTCAACGTGTCGACCACGGCGGCCGTCATCATCGGGGCGACCGGAGTGCCCGTCGTCAAGCACGGCAACCGTGCGGCCAGCTCGGCGTCCGGATCCTCCGACGTCCTCGGAGCGCTGGGCCTCCAGCTCACCCTCGACCCGCGGGCCGTGGCCGAGATCCTCGATCGCACCGGCATCACCTTCGCCTGGGCCGGCGCCTTCCACCCCGGTTTCAAGAACGCGGGCGCCGTCCGTGCTGAGCTCGGGGTGCCGACCGTGTTCAACATGCTCGGCCCGCTCTGCAATCCCGCCCGCGCCGAGGCGAACGCGGTCGGCGTCGCCCAGCTGGATCGCGTGCCTCTCATCACCGGCGTGTTCCGCACCCGCGGAGCCACCGCGCTGGTGTTCCGCGGAGACGACGGCCTCGATGAGCTCACGACCACGGGCCACAGCCGCATCTGGGAGGTCAGTCGCGGCGACATCCACGAGCACGACCTTGATCCGCGCGACCTGGGCATCCCGCTCGCCGAGCTCGCCGACCTCATCGGCGGCTCGCCGGAGCACAACGCGGATGTGCTGCGCCGCACGCTCGAGGGCGAGCGCGGCGCCGTGCGCGACATCGTGCTGCTGAACGCCGCGGCGGGCATCGTCGCCTATGAGCTGTCCCACGACGCGGCCCAGGCGCAGGTGCCCATCGTGGAGCGGTTGCGTGCGGCCCTGGCCCTGGCCGAAGCCGCGGTCGACGACGGGCGCGCCATCGCGAAGCTGGACGCGTGGGTCGCGGCATCCAAGGAGCTCGCCGCCGACTGAGCGGCGCGGACGGAAGGACCGGCATGGATCCGCAGGAGGCGCTGCTCGAGATCGCCCGGCTGCTCGAGCGCGAGCGGGCGTCGCGGTATCGGGCCAAGGCGTTCCGCGCCGCGGCGGCGACCTACGCCGAGCTCCCCGAGGATGCGAGAGCGGACCTGAACCGGATCCAGCAGGCGAAGGGGATCGGCTCCTCGACGTTCGAGGTCATCCGGCAGGCGCTCGAAGGACGGACGCCGTCCTATCTCGTCGAGCTGCGCGGCGAGGTCGAGCCGGAGATCGCGTCGGAGCTGCGGCCACGGCTGCGGGGCGATCTGCATGCGCACACCGAGTGGTCGGACGGGACGACCCCGATCGAGGCCATGGCGGATGCGGCCCGCGCGCTGGGCCACGAGTACCTCGCGATCACGGATCACTCGCCGCGACTGCGCGTGGCACGCGGCCTCACGGCGGAACGGCTGCGCACGCAGCTGCCGCAGGTGCGCGCGCTCAGCGGCGGCGGACTCACGATGCTCACCGGGATCGAGGTCGACATCCTCGACGACGGTCGCCTGGACCAGGAGGACCGACTGCTCGGCGAGCTGGACGTCGTGGTCGCCTCCGTGCACTCCAAGCTGGCCATGGATCCCGGCCCGATGACGCGGCGCATGGTCGCCGCGGTCTCGAACCCGCGCGTGAGCGTGCTCGGGCACATGACCGGACGGCTCGTGCAGGGGGAGCGGGGCACGAGGCCGCCCTCGCGGTTCGACGCCCGCGCCGTGTTCGAAGCCTGCGCGGAGCACGGCGTCGCGGTGGAGATCAACTCGCGTCCCGAGCGACAGGATCCGCCGGACGGACTCCTGGCGCTCGCGCTCGAGATCGGCTGCCTGTTCTCGATCGACTCCGACGCGCATGCACCGGGACAGCTGTCGCTTCTGGACCACGGCGCGCAGCGCGCCGAGCGCGCCGGCGTCCCCGCAGAGCGGATCGTGACGACCTGGGGGCTCGACCGGCTGCTGCGCTGGGCGGAGTGAGGCCGGTCAGGGTGCCTCCAGGTCCGGGCGCCGACGTGGGATCCGGGTACGGATGCAGGATCCGGGGACGAATGCACGGTGGATTCGGCGATCCGGTCGTGCATCCGTCCCACGGTCCTGCAGGTGTTCCAGAGGCGCGCGGGGGCACGCCGTCCTGAGCTCAGGCCGTGCGGCCGAGCGCCTCCAGCGCGCGCGCCATCGACGTGCCGAGGTTCCAGTGCTCAGCGACCCCGACGGCGGTGGCGGTCTCCGCGGCGTCGAGCGGTCGCAGCGCTTCGGCGGGAACCGCGATCGGCAGGGCGGTCGCGACGCGCACCACGGTGGGGGCGACGTCGAGATAGTCCGACGCGGCGAGGATCTTCTTCGCGACGCCCACCGACATGCCCTCAGCGCCTTCTGCAGCCGCGCGGATCGCCGTGAGGTCGCCGTGCACGGCGAGGAGGTTCGCGGCGGTCTTCTCGCCGACCCCGGCCACGCCGGGGAGCCCGTCGGAGGCGTCTCCTCGCATCGTGGCGAAGTCGGCGTACTGGCTCGGGAGCACGCCGTACTTGCGCACCACCGCCTCCTCGGTGAGGTCCTCGAGGTTGCTCATCCCGCGGCCGGTGTAGATCACCCTGACTCCGCGGGCGTCGTCCACGAGCTGGAACAGGTCCCTGTCGCCGGTGATGATGTCGACGGGCATGTCCGACACGGTCGCGAGGGTGCCGATCACATCGTCGGCCTCGTGCTCCGCGACGCCGATGACAGGGATGCGCAGCGCCGCGAGCGCCTCGCGGATGATCGGGATCTGCGCCTCGAGCGGATCCGGCACCTCCTCGACGTCGGCGCCGCCGGGGACGACCTCGACGACGCGGTGCGCCTTGTAGCTCGGAATGAGGTCGACCCGCCACTGCGGACGCCAGTCGTCGTCCCAGCAGGCCACGAGGTGCGTGGGCCGGTAGGTCGTCACGAGCTTCGCGATCATGTCGAGCAGCCCGCGGGCCGCGTTCACCGAGGTTCCGTCCGGCGCCTTGACCGCGTCGGGCACGCCGTAGAACGCGCGGAAGTAGAGGCTGGCGGTGTCCAGAAGGAGGAGCTTCGGAGCGGCGTCGGTCATGTCCACAGTCTGCCAGGCCCGCTGTCCTCGACGGGGGTGCGCGCGGGGAAACGCGATCACCGGAGCGCTCAGCGACCTGATAGCATGAGGTGTCACCCGTGGGGGCTTCCTCCCGCGTGCGTGACGGACAACACACATTCATTTCGCCGCGGTGCGATCCTCTGCTCTGTGAAGAGCGCGCGCCGCAGCCCGAGTATCCATCAACAAGGACAACCCACTACATGACTACCGCAACGGCCGCTCCGGCCACCAAGCAGGTCGCGATCAACGACATCGGATCTGCCGAGGACTTCCTGGCTGCGGTCGAGAAGACCCTGAAGTTCTTCAACGACGGCGACATCATCGAGGGCACGATCGTCAAGATCGACCGCGACGAGGTCCTCCTCGACGTCGGCTACAAGACCGAGGGCGTCATCCCCTCGCGCGAGCTGAGCATCAAGCACGACGTCGACCCCAACGAGGTCGTCTCCGTCGGGGACCAGGTCGAGGCCCTCGTTCTCCAGAAGGAGGACAAGGAAGGCCGTCTGATCCTGTCCAAGAAGCGCGCACAGTACGAGCGTGCCTGGGGCGACGTGGAGAAGATCAAGGAGAACGACGGCGTCGTCACCGGTCAGGTCATCGAGGTCGTCAAGGGTGGACTCATCGTCGACATCGGCCTCCGCGGCTTCCTGCCGGCCTCGCTCATCGAGCTGCGTCGCGTCCGCGACCTCACGCCGTACCTCGGCCAGGAGATCGAGGCCAAGATCCTCGAGCTCGACAAGAACCGCAACAACGTGGTCCTCTCGCGCCGTGCCCTGCTCGAGCAGACGCAGTCCGAGTCGCGCACCACGTTCCTCAACAACCTGCACAAGGGTCAGGTCCGCAAGGGCGTCGTGTCGTCGATCGTGAACTTCGGTGCGTTCGTCGACCTCGGCGGCGTGGACGGTCTCGTGCACGTCTCCGAGCTCTCCTGGAAGCACATCGAGCACGCCTCCGAGGTCGTCGAGGTGGGCCAGGAGGTCACCGTCGAGATCCTCGAGGTCGACCTCGACCGCGAGCGCGTCTCCCTGTCGCTGAAGGCGACGCAGGAGGACCCGTGGCAGGTCTTCGCCCGTACCCACGCGATCGGTCAGGTCACGCCGGGCAAGGTCACCAAGCTCGTCCCGTTCGGTGCGTTCGTGCGTGTCGCGGACGGCATCGAGGGCCTCGTGCACATCTCGGAGCTGTCCAGCAAGCACGTCGAGCTGGCCGAGCAGGTCGTCTCGGTGGGCGAAGAGGTCTTCGTCAAGGTCATCGACATCGACCTCGAGCGTCGTCGCATCTCGCTGTCGCTGAAGCAGGCCAACGAGTCGGTCGACCCGTACGGCACCGAGTTCGACCCGGCCCTGTACGGCATGCTCGCCGAGTACGACGAGAACGGCGAGTACAAGTACCCCGAGGGCTTCGACGCCGAGACCGGCGCCTGGAAGGACGGCTTCGACACCCAGCGCGAGGCATGGGAGCAGGAGTACGCGGCTGCCCAGGCTCGCTGGGAGGCGCACAAGGCTCAGGTCATCAAGGCCGCCGAGGCCGAGGCCGCTGCGGGCGACGACTTCGGCGCGAGCGCCCAGTCGTTCTCCAGCGACTCCACCGGTGCCGGCACGCTGGCCGACGACGAGGCTCTCGCGGCTCTGCGTGAGAAGCTCTCGGGCGGCAACGCGTAAGCATCACCCTTCAGAACGGGCCGTCACCTCGCCTTCGGGCGGGTGACGGCCCGTTCCGCGTCCGCGGGCGGATCCCGGCTTCGGGTGGCGCCCTCGCCGGAAGCCGGGTGCGCGGACGTGTGAGGATGGAGGACATGGATCCGATCGCTCCCCGTCCCGGCATCGCGCGACGGCTGATCAGCCTCCGGTGACCTTCGCCGGTCACGCCCCCGGCTCGCCTGAGTACCGGCGGCTCATCCTCGGGCTGTTCTTCGCCGGAATCGCGACGTTCGGGCAACTGTACGCTCCGCAGGCCGTGCTGCCGCTGCTGGCGCGCGATCTCGCCGTCGATCCGGCGACCGCGGCGCTGAGCGTCTCCGCGGCCACGCTGGGTCTGGCCGCATCGGTGATCGGCTGGTCGGTCGTCGCCGATCGGATCGGGCGCGTGCCGGCGATGGCGGTCGGGGTGATCGCGGCGACGGCGCTGGGTCTGCTCGCGCCGTTTGCCGGCGACATCGGCATCCTGCTCGCGCCGCGGTGCGCGGAGGGGATCGCGCTGGGTGCGGTGCCCGCCGTCGCTCTCGCCTACCTGGCGGAGGAAGTGGGGCCTCGTCATGCGGCCGCCGCGGCCGGCAGCTACATCGCAGGAACCACGGTCGGCGGACTGGCGGGACGGATCGTGTCCGGCCTCGTCGCCGAGGCCGCGGGCTGGCAGGCCGGTGTGTGGGCGGCGACCGGTCTGTGCGCCGTCGCGGCCGCCCTCTTCCTCTGGCTCGCGCCGAGATCGCAGGGCTTCGTGCCATCGCGGCGACGCGCCGAACGCGGTGACGGCGTGCTGACGCGACTCCTGCGGCTGCTGCGTTCTCCCCGCCAGCTCGCGCTGTACGCGCAGGCCTTCCTGCTGATGGGCGCCTTCGTGGCGGTCTACAACTACCTGGGTTTTCATCTCTCGGCACCGCCGTTCGCGCTGCCCGCGTGGCTCGTCACGCTGCTGTTCCTCGCGTATCTCGCAGGCACGGCGTCCTCGCCATGGGCGGGCGTCCTCGCATCGCGGACGGGAAGGTACCCCGTGCTGCTGGGCTCGGTCGCGGTGATGGCCGGCGGCGCCGCGCTCATGCTCTCGCCGCTCACGATCATCGTCCTGGTCGGGCTGCTGCTCTTCACCGCGGGATTCTTCGGCGCGCACGCGGTGGCCTCGGGGTGGACGCCGGTCGCCGCCCCCGCGGAGAGCCGCGCACAGGCGTCCTCGCTGTACTACTTCGCGTACTACGCCGGCTCGAGCCTTTTCGGGTGGGCGCTCGGCATCGCGTTCGGCGCCTGGGGGTGGGCGTGGTTCGGGGGGATCGTGATCGGGATGTGCGCGCTGGCGGCTGTTGCCGCGGCGGTCGCACTGCGTGCGGCGGATCCGATGCGGTCTTGAGCGCTCGCGAGGGAGCGGCGTGCGAGACTGGCAGCATGCCCCTCATCGCGCTCACCGGCGGCATCGCGTCGGGCAAGTCCACGATCGCGGCCCGGCTCGCCGAGCACGGCGCCGCCGTCATCGATGCGGACCGGATCGTCCGTGACGTGCAGGCGCCGGGATCGCCCGTGCTCGCGCGCCTCGCGACCGAATTCGGGGCCGAGATGATCCAGCCCGATGGCGCGCTCGATCGCGCGCGGCTCGGGGCACGGGTCTTCGGCGACGCGGAGGCGCTCGGCCGGCTGAACGCCATCGTGCACCCGGCCGTCAAGGAGGAGTCGCAGCGCCGGTTCGCGGCGGCACTGGCCGCGGATCCGGCTGCGGTCGTCGTCTACGATGTCCCGCTGCTGGTCGAGGCGCGGGTGGACGATCCCTGGGATCTGATCGTCGTCGCCGATGCGCCCGCCGCGGTGCGCGAGGAGCGGCTCGTGCATGACAGGGGTCTCGATCGCGCCGAGGCGCAGAAGCGGATCGCGTCGCAGGTGCCGGACGAGCGGCGCCGCGAGATCGCGGATGTGCTCATCGATACCGCCGGGTCGCTCGAGGACACCCTTCGCCAGACCGATGTGCTGTGGGCGCGCCTGCGGACGGGTGCGACGGCATGACCGACCTGCTCGCGGCGTACGACGCCCAGCTGCGGGGCGAGGCGGAGCTGGCGGGCGCCGAGGGAGTGCGCCTCATCGGCCCCGTCTCCGTGGGGGTATTCCCCGGCGGCACCGGCTTCGCGAGCTACGTCGACCTCGCCGGCCTGGGGGAGCGGCGCATCCGCTCGCTGGTCCTCGAGGTGCGTGCGCGCTTCGAGGCGCTGCCGGACGTGCGCTCGGCGGAGTGGAAGACCCGAGGGCACGACGTCGCGCCCGGGCTCGAGGCCGCGCTGCGCGACGCGGGCTTCGTCCCGGAAGAGACGGAGTCGGTGATGCTCGGCGAGGCGACGGCCCTCGCGGCCGATGTGCCGGTGCCGGAGGGAGTGGTGCTGCGCGAAGTCCGCGACGAGGTCGACATCGTGGCGATGGAGCGGATGCAGGCCGACGTGTTCGGGCACGGCGACGGCGAAGAGAGGGCGCAGCGCACGCTCGCCCGCGTCGCCGCCGGCGACGATGTCGTGCTGTGGGTCGCGGAGGCTGAGGGGCACATGATCAGCGCGGGCCGTCTCGAGCCCGTCGCCGGTACCGAGTTCGCAGGCGTATGGGGCGGTGCGACGGTTCCGGAATGGCGCGGACGCGGCGTGTACCGCGCTCTGACCGCGAAGCGGGCGCAGGCCGCGCTGCGCCGGGGGCTGCGGTATCTGCACTCCGACTCGACCGAGTTCTCTCGGCCGATCCTGGAGCGCTCCGGGATGCGCAAGGTGACGACCACCACTCCGTACGTCTGGACGCGCGGGGCCTGAGGCTACTCGGGTACTGCGCGGGCCCGGCGGCGCCGCGATCGCCGCCGCACCACGATGACGATCGCGACGATCAGGCACAGCAGCAGGATCGCGGCGACGACGGGCACGACGATCGCGGCCGTGCTCAGGACGAACGCGGCGATGTCCTCCGCCGTGCTGAGCACCGGGGCGGCGATGCCGGCCGTCGCCGCGTTGGCCGCGACTCTCCCCATGGCCTTGGCCGCGTGCACGGCGAGGGCGATCACGACGCCGGCGACGACCGGGATCCAGGTGTGCTCCGAGAAGAACGAGCCGGGGTCGTCGACCGCGATCGTCTGCGCGCTCGCACCGGCGCCGAAGGCGATTCCGCCCGCCGCCGGCCGGATGATGCTGTGCACGATGTCGTTCAGCGAGTCCAGTGCCGGGATCTTGTCCGCGATGATCTCCAGCACCAGCAGCGCGCCGATGACCCAGAGCGCGATGTCGCTGCTCAGCCATGACCAGCCGGCCGGGAGAGCGACCGCGGGCAGGAGCTTCGCTGCCAGGCCGAGGAGGAACAGCGGGATCCACGCGTTCAGGCCCGCCGCGGCGGCGAGGCTGGAGCCGATCACGAATTCGAGCACGGGACCACTGTAGGGGAGCCGTGGTGATATGCCACATATTGCCGTCTGAACAGGGCGAAACAACTGTCAACACCTGGAGAAACCAAACGATCGGACAGTTTGTTCGTATGGTTTGCATTATTCCCCAGGATGATATATCTTCGCTCGTGGGGCAGCGCCGGGAAGCGCTGTGGGGACAATGGGGAAAGCTCTGGGGAGTTTCTGGGTGCTGGACGCGTGGCGTCTCCGTCGTGCGCGTCGACCCTGAGACGTGCGCGATCTCGGTTTCCGAGCCGTTGGCTCAACCGATATCTGGAGTGCAACATCATGACCGACGTCAAGAGCGGCCTCTCGCGCCGTACCGTGATCAAGGGCGCAGCATGGTCCATGCCCGTCATCGCCGTCGCCGCCGCCGCACCGATGGCCGCAGCGAGCACGACCACCAACCCGAAGAGCGTCGGACCGCTCGTCGAGTCCTCGCCGAACGTGAAGGACAGCGTGCTGTCGGCGTCCTCGTCGCGCGTCGAGGCGTGCTTCCCCAGCGATACCTTCTCCACCCCGTTCAACCTGATCGCCACGGTCACATTCGACAACAGCGACCCGGCCTTCTCCCTCGCCGGAGCGACGGTCACGTCGGCGGGGAACGTGTGGACCGTCGCCAGCCGGACCGCGACGTCCGTGACGCTGACGGCGACGCAGACGGTGGCCTGCTACAGCGGGATCACCGGCTTCGACCTGGCGTACAACGCCGGTTCGGCCGTGCCCCCGCTGAACTCGCTGACCCTGAACATCTCGGGCGTGAGCACCGACGGGACCCGCAAGATCGACGGTCTCGTCTCGTCCCTCGACAACGGCCCTGTCGTCGGGCCCAAGGTCCACGACGCCTGACCCGCGGCCGCGACCGAGGAGCCTCCGACGCCAATGTCGGAGGCTCCTCGTAGTGTTAAGGGATGCAACCCACACGTTCGGTCCGGCCGTTCGAAGTCATCTCGGAGTATGTGCCCGCGGGTGATCAGCCGCAGGCCATCGCCGAGCTCGCGACACGCATCAACGCGGGGGAGACCGACGTGGTGCTGCTGGGCGCGACCGGAACTGGCAAGTCCGCGACCACGGCCTGGCTCATCGAGCAGGTGCAGCGCCCCACTCTCGTGCTCGCGCACAACAAGACGCTCGCGGCGCAGCTCGCGAACGAGTTCCGCGACCTCATGCCGAACAATGCCGTCGAGTACTTCGTCTCGTACTACGACTACTACCAGCCGGAGGCCTACGTCCCGCAGACGGACACCTTCATCGAGAAGGACTCCTCCGTCAACGCCGAGGTCGAGCGGCTGCGCCACTCCACGACGAACTCGTTGCTCAGTCGTCGCGACGTGGTGGTCGTCTCCACGGTCTCCTGCATCTACGGCCTCGGTGCTCCGGAGGAGTATCTCCGCGCGATGGTCGCGCTGCAGGTGGGGGAGCGCTACGACCGCGACGCGCTCATCCGGCAGTTCATCGCCATGCAGTACAACCGCAACGACGTCGACTTCTCCCGCGGCAACTTCCGCGTGCGCGGTGACACGATCGAGATCATCCCGGTCTACGAGGAGCACGCGATCCGCATCGAGCTGTTCGGCGATGAGATCGAGGCGCTGTACTCGCTGCACCCGCTCACGGGCGAGGTGATCGCCAAGCTCGATTCCGTGCCGATCTTCCCCGCCTCGCACTACGTGGCGGGCACGGACGTGGTGCAGCGAGCGATCGGCCAGATCGAGGAGGAGCTCACCGAGCGCCTCACCGAGCTCGAGCGCCAGGGCAAGCTGCTCGAAGCGCAGCGGCTGCGCATGCGCACCAGCTTCGACCTGGAGATGCTGCAGCAGCTCGGCTTCTGCTCCGGTATCGAGAACTATTCGCGGCACATGGACGGACGCGAGGCGGGCGAGCCGCCGCACACGCTGCTGGACTTCTTCCCCGACGACTTCCTGCTCGTGATCGACGAGTCGCACGTGACGGTCCCGCAGATCGGCGCGATGTACGAGGGTGACGCGTCGCGCAAGCGCACGCTGGTCGATCACGGGTTCCGGCTGCCGAGCGCTCTCGACAACCGACCGCTGCGGTGGGACGAGTTCAAGAACAGGATCGGGCAGACCGTCTACCTCTCCGCGACGCCCGGCAAGTACGAGATGGGGATCGCGGACGGCATCGTCGAGCAGATCATCCGTCCGACCGGTCTTCTGGATCCGCAGATCGTGGTGAAGCCCTCGAAGGGGCAGATCGACGACCTCCTCGAGGAGATCCGGCTCCGCGCCGAACGCGATGAGCGCGTGCTCGTCACCACGCTCACCAAGAAGATGGCGGAGGAGCTCACGGACTTCCTCGGCGAGCACGGCGTCAGGGTGCGCTATCTGCACTCGGACGTGGACACGCTGCGTCGCGTCGAACTCCTCACCGAGCTGCGGGCGGGCGTCTACGACGTGCTCGTCGGCATCAACCTGCTCCGCGAGGGACTCGACCTGCCCGAGGTGTCGCTCGTCGCGATCCTCGACGCCGACAAGGAGGGCTTCCTCCGCAGCGGCACGTCGCTGATCCAGACCATCGGTCGCGCGGCGCGCAACGTGTCGGGCGAGGTGCACATGTACGCCGACAACATGACGGACTCGATGCGCAACGCGATCGAGGAGACCGAGCGGCGGCGCGAGAAGCAGATCGCGTACAACACCGAGAACGGCATCGATCCGCAGCCGCTCCGCAAGCGCATCGCCGACATCACCGACGTGCTCGCCCGTGAGGGTGCGGACACGGCCGAGCTGCTCGCCAAGCGCACCAGATCTGGCCGAGGCAAGTCGCCGACGCCGAACCTGCGCCGCGAGGGCATCGCGGCGGAGGGCGCCGAACAGCTCGAGGACACGATCGCCGATCTGTCCGCGCAGATGCTCGCGGCGGCCGGGGAGCTCAAGTTCGAGCTCGCCGCGCGCCTGCGCGACGAGGTGCAGGACATGAAGAAGGAGCTGCGCGCGATGGAGCGGGCCGGACACGCCTGACGCGTGTCGGCCGGAGACTGCGGGCGGAGGAGGCGACATGGTGGATGCGTCGGTTGTCGAGCTGGCCGACCGGATCCGCGCCCTGCTGGGCGGCGCCGGCGAGATCGAGGAACGTGCGATGTTCGGCAGTTGCGCCTTCCTCAGCGGCGGCAGGATCCTGGTCGGTGCGCGCAAGGGAGGAGTACTGCTGGTGCGTGTCGAGGCTGAGCGTGCCGCCGCGCTGCTGACCGAGCGTGGCGTGTCCCGTGCGGTCATGGGTGCGCGCACGATGAGCGACAACTGGCTCGACGTGTCTCCCGAGGTGATCGCCGATGATGCCGCGCTCATGCAGTGGATCGACGTCGCGCGGGAGGACGCCGGCGCGGCGTGACCCCGGCGGGACGCCGGTCACGGGCGCGCCGCGGGCGACTCTGTCCTGGTCGGGGCGCGGAGAGTCAGGGGCAGTGCATGAGTGGCTTCGGGCCGCTGCGGTCGATCTCGTGGGCCGTCATCGGTTCGCCGCACAGCGGGCATGCGCGTTGCGCTCGCTCCGCGGCGGACGGCGGAGGCGTCGCCTCGTAGGGCCCGACGGAGGCCGGGCCGGCGAAGCGGATCAGGTTGGTGTTGATCCATGCGTACAGTCCGCCCGCCTCACGGATGCGCTGCCGGAGCGGTGGGCGCTCCGCGGGAGTGTTCGTCATGATGTTTAGTGTACTAATGATTAGGGCAGTTGGTAACATCGTGGGGTGACCGATTCCACACCCGACGACCTGCTCCGCCTGGAGAACCAGCTGTGCTTCGCGCTCGTGACGGCCGCGCGCAACGTGGTCGGCATCTATCGCCCGATCCTCGAACCGCTCGGTCTGACGCATCCCCAGTACCTGGCGATGCTGGCGCTGTGGGAGCAGTCGCCGCGGTCGCTCGGCGACCTCGCGAGCGCCTTGGCGATGGATCCGGCGACGGCCTCGCCGCTCGTCAAGAGACTCGAATCCGACGGTCTGATCGAGCGGCACCGCAGCGTCACCGATGAGCGCCGGCTCGACATCGCCCTCACCGCGAAGGGGACGGCATTGCGTGAGCAGGCTCTGGACGTGCCCCGGCAGGTGATGACGCGGCTCGGCATGACCGTGCCTGAGGTGGAGTCCGTGCGCGACGGGCTGATCCGATTCGCCGGAGCGATCGAGCTCTGAAGACTTCGGTGCGAGGGCTCGTCGCGCGACCTGCGGCGGGCCGTGATCGCGGGGGCGAGTGCCACCCCGTAGGGTGAGGGCATGGTCCGCGACGACCCGCGAATTCGCACGTCTCCGCTGGCGGGAGCACTCGCGGGCGTGGTGCTTCTGGCTGCGCTGCTGATGGCGATCGCCGCGTTGCAGGGCGTGCCGCAGTTCGGCGACATAGCGCTCGAGCGCCGGAATCCGCTGCCGACCCCCACGAGCGGGACGCAGACGCCGGGCGGCGTACCGGCCGGGCAGCTTCCCGACAGCCCGATCCTTGGCATCATCGTCGCCGTCATCGAGCTCGTGATCGCCGCGTGCTTCCTGGCGGTCCTCGCGTGGCTGTTCTGGCGCCTGGCCCGCGCGCTCTGGGCCGCTCGCCCGTTGAGTCGCGAGATCGGCGGCGCGGGCGATGCCGGCGCCGGCGCTGTCGCCGGAGACGAGTCCGTGGACGCAGGAGCGATCCGCAGCGCCGCGGCTGACGCACAGGAAGCGATCGAGACCCACCGCGACCCCGGCGATGCGATCGTCGCGGCGTGGGTGCATCTGGAGGAGGCGACCTCCCGTGCAGGCCGGTCGCGCCTCCCGTCCGAGACGCCGGGGGAGTTCGCGCTGCGGATCCTCCGTCGGCGGCCGGGAGTGGATACGGAGCTCGAGACGCTGCTGGGACTGTACGAATCCGTGCGATTCGGCGGCGTGCAGGCCGACGAGAGCGGGCGTGCGACCGCGCGCCGGTGCCTCGCGATCGTCGAGGAGGTGTGGCGGTGAGGCGATGGATCGTACTGATCGTCCTCTGGATCGTCCTCGGCGTTCCGGTCGCGCTGCTGCTCGATTTCCTCGGCGTCCCGCTCCCTTTCGGCATCGCCTGGATCCTCGTCTTCGCGGCCGCGCTCCTCATCGCGCAGCAGAGTTTCCTCGATGAGTCCGGACTCTGGCCCCCTCCTGCCCCGGAGCAGTTCGCCCGCGGCTCCGACGTGTCCCGGCTGGCCTGGGCCATCGACGCGCGCACGGGGGCCGTGGGGATGCCGCTGCGCCGCCGGGTCTCCGCGCTCGCGGACCGACGACTGCGCGAGCACGGCCTGTCCCTCGAGCAGGCCGACGCCGCAGCGGTCGACGCGATCCTCGGTCCCGGAGTGCACGCGGCCCTCATCGTCACCCAGATGCGCAGCCCCGACCTCGAACGGGTCCTGCGCGCCCTGGAGTCCCCGCCCGTCCCGTCGACCCCGGAGAGAGCATGAACATCGATCAGACCAGCGACGGCGACATCGCCGCCATCACCCGCACCGCCGCCCGGGTGCTCGATGGCGTGCGCACCGCGGTCGTCGGCATGGACGAACCGCTCACGCTCGCCCTGGCCACGATCCTCGCCGGCGGTCACGTGCTCTTCGAGGACGTCCCGGGTCTGGGCAAGACGCTCGCGGCACGCAGCCTCGCGGCGGCGCTCGGACTGGAGTTCCGCCGGCTGCAGTGCACGCCGGACATGCTTCCGGGAGATGTCACGGGATCCTTCGTGTACGCGCCGGATTCCGGGGACTTCCGCTTCCGTCCGGGACCGATCTTCACGGGCCTGCTGCTTGCGGACGAGATCAACCGCACCACCCCGAAGACCCAGTCCGCGATGCTCGAGGCGATGGCGGAGCGGCAGGTGACCGTCGAAGGCCATCGATACCCGCTGCCCGAACCCTTCCACGTGATCGCGACGTCGAATCCCATCGAATACGAGGGCACGTACGCGCTGCCCGAAGCCCAGCTGGACCGCTTCATGGTGCGCCTCGCCGTGGGCTATCCCGAACCCGAGGACGAAGCGGGGATCGTCGAACAGCGCATCCGGCGCCAGCGAGAGCACACGGACGTGGACGCCGTGATCGACGCGACGGAGTTGATCGCGCTCCAGGCGGCGGTCGAGCGGATCCACGTCGACGACGACCTGATCCGCTACGCGGTGCATCTCGTCCGGGGCACGCGCACCGCGACGAACGTGGCGGTCGGCGCCTCTCCGCGCGGATCCCAGGCGCTGATCCTGCTGGCACGAGCCGTGGCGGCCATCGAGGGACGCGGATACGTGCGTCCCGACGACGTCAAGCGCATCGCGATCCCCGTGCTCGCGCACCGGCTGACCCTGACCCCTCAGGCATGGGCGCAGGGCGTCGATCCGGCGGGCGTCGTCAGCGCGGTCGTGAACACGACGCCCGTGCCGCCCACGGTGGCCGACGCCGTCGCGCTCCGCCCATGACCGAGACCCGCTCGACGCTGCGCGCACCTCTGTCGTGGCAGCGCACCCCGGTTCTCGCGGCGGCGTTCTGCGGTGCCGTGCTCCTGGCCGGCGCGGGGCTCGTCTTCGGCCGCCCCGATGTGATCGCCGCAGGGCTCCCACTCGCACTCGCCGGGGTGTGGGCGCTGCTCCGGCCGCCGGGCGCATCCTCTGCCGAGATCATCCTGAGCCTGGACGCCGCGGCGGACGCGGACTCGGTCGTGGGCGCGGTCGACGTCATCACGGACGCGGAGTGGACGCAGCTCGCGGTCGATCAAGGCGGCGAGCGCACGGGCGAGGTCGAGACGGGCACCGGAGAGGTGGCGCGCACCCGTACCCGCATCCTGCACTCCGGTCCGTCCGAGGCGCTCGCCGTCACGGCCCGCGCACTGCACCACGACGCCGCCTGGGCGAGTGCGCCGACACCGCGCGTGTCCGCGGTGTGGGCCGCGTCCCCTCGCGCCAGGCGGATCGCCGAGCTCCCGCTGTCGCCACGGCTGATCGGGCTGCACGGCGGTCATGACGGGCAGCGCGGGGGCAGCGGTGGGGACTTCCGCGACATCCACCCGTTCGCGCCGGGCGATGAGCTGCGCAGGGTGGACTGGCGGGCGACGGCGCGGATGGCGCGGCGCCCCGGCGATCTGCTGGTGCGCCGGACCAACGCGCTGAGCGACAGCGCGGTGGTGATCGCACTCGACACCGCCGACGATCTCGGCGCGGTCGTCGCGACGTGGGGGAGCGGCGCGACGGCGCGCAGCGGGCCCACCTCGATGGACCTCGGACGGGAGGCGGCGCTCTCGGTCGCGGCCTCCGCGATCGGGGCCGGCGACCGCGTCGCGTTCCACGCGCTCTCGCCCGGCGGCCGGACGCTGCGCAGCGGATCCGGAGCCCGGCATCTCGAACGGCTGCGCGGCGTGATCGCCGGCACCGGCGCCGACGGCGACGGCACGCGGTACCGGCGCACGCCGCCCGTGCCCCCCGGGTCGATCGTGTTCGTGCTGTCGACGTTCTTCGACGGGGCCGCGGCCGATCTGGCGCTGCGGTGGAGCTCCGGCGGGCAGGCGGTCGTCGCGATCGACGTGCTTCCGACGCCGCGCACGCAGCGGCTCAGCGCCGCGCAGGGCCTCGCGATGCGGACCCTCCTGCTCGAGCGCGCCGGTGTGCTCGACGATCTGAGGGGCGCGGGGGTCGAAGTGGTCTCCTGGGATGCAGACGATCCGAGGGCCGCCCTGCGGATCGCGGCCCGCATCGCGCGACGCGATCGAGGACGCGGGGTGCCCAGATGAGAGGCCCGCACGAGCTGACCGCGGCGGGGTCGGTGCCAGCGCCGGTGCTGCGCATCGGCGCTGCCGTCGTCGTCCTCGGCGGCGTGCTGCTGCTGAACCCGTATCCGATGTGGTGGTGGGTCGCCGGTGCCGCATCCGTGCTCTCCGTCTTCCTCCCGCGGTCCATGGGCTCGTGGCTCGGCATGTCCTGCATGGCCCTGGGAGTGGTCCTGACCGAACCTTCGGCGGGACGCACCGCGCTGGCCGTGCTGCTGATCCACGCCGCCCACGTGATCGCCTCCTGGGCCTGGGCGGTGCCATGGCGCTCGCGGATCCGGCCGTCGGTGCTGCTGCCCGGCATCCGCCGGCTGCTGGTGATCCAGGCCGTCGCGCAGGCGGTCGCGGCGCTCATGGCGCTCGCGGTGCCGCCGCTGCACGGGCCGGGTTTCGCCTGGCTGGCACCGCTCGGCGCCGCCGTTCTGACGGGGGTCAGCGCGATCGCTCTGCGGGTCTCGCTGGGGCCGGATCCGGGGCAGCGGACCGCGTCGCGCACCGCCGCCGGGTCCGATGCGGGGCCCTCCGCGGTCGCCCCCGGAGCCAATGTCGGTGGCCGCTCCTAGACTTGACGGGTGCCGATCGTACCCGTAACCAGCCCCGGAAGACTCAGCGTCCGAGGCGCTCGTGTCCACAATCTCCGCAACGTCGACCTCGAGATCCCGCGTGACTCCCTGGTGGTCTTCACCGGCCTCTCCGGATCCGGGAAGTCGAGCCTCGCCTTCGACACGATCTTCGCCGAGGGGCAGCGCCGCTACGTCGAGTCCCTCAGCGCCTACGCCCGTCAGTTCCTCGGCCAGGTCGACCGCCCAGACGTCGACTTCATCGAGGGCCTGAGCCCCGCGGTGTCGATCGATCAGAAATCGACCAACCGCAACCCGCGTTCCACGGTCGGCACGATCACCGAGATCTACGACTACATGCGCCTGCTCTGGGCGCGCATCGGCGTGCCGCACTGCCCGCAGTGCGGTGAGCGGATCCAGCGTCAGACCGTGCAGCAGATCGCCGATCAGCTCATGGAGTTGCCCGAGCGCACCCGCTACCAGATCGTCGCACCCGTCGTGAGCCAGAAGAAGGGCGAGTTCGTCGACCTCTTCCGTGAGCTCGGCGCCAAGGGCTACGCGCGCGCGATCGTCGACGGCGAGCTCGTGCAGCTCGCCGAGCCGCCGGTGCTGAAGAAGAGCTACAAGCACGACATCGGCGTGGTCGTGGACCGCCTCGTCGCCGCCCCCGACATCCTGGGCCGTGTCACCGACTCCGTCGAGACGGCGCTCGGCCTTGCCGGCGGCGTCATCCAGGTGAACTTCGTGGACGGGGAGGGGGACGACGCCTGGCAGTCGTTCTCGGAGAAACTGGCCTGCCCCAACGGGCACGCGATCACGCTCACCGAGATCGAGCCGCGCACGTTCTCCTTCAACGCGCCGTTCGGCGCGTGCCCCGCCTGCTCGGGCCTCGGCACCAGGATGTCGGTCGATGCCGACCTCATGCTCGGCGACGAGTCGCTGTCGATCCGCGAGGGCGCCATCATCCCCTGGACGACCCAGGGCAAGGGCCTGTTCCAGTACTACGAGCGCCTGCTCGAGGGGCTCGCCGCGGATCTCGACTTCTCGCTCGACACGCCCTGGCAGGATCTGCACTCCGATGTGCGGGAGGCCGTGCTGCACGGCGAGAACTACAAGGTCACCGTGAAGTGGAAGAACCGGTACGGGCGCGAGATGCGGTACTCGTCCGGCTTCGAGGGCGTGGTGCCGTACATCGAGCGCCAGTACCAGCAGGCGGAGAGCGACACCCAGCGCAGCCGCTGGGGCGAGTACCTGCGCGAGGTGCCCTGCCCGGTCTGCGACGGCGACCGGCTCAAGCCCGAGGTGCTCGCCGTGCAGGTGCACGGCCACTCGATCGCCGAGGTCTCGCACAAGAGCCTCGCCGAGGCGCAGGAGTTCATGCAGCTCCTGGAGCTGACCCCGCGCGAGGCGAAGATCGCGGCGCAGGTGCTGCGCGAGATCCGGCTGAGGCTCGACTTCCTGCTGCAGGTCGGCCTGTCGTACCTGAACCTGAGCCGCTCGGCCGGATCCCTCTCCGGCGGGGAGGCGCAGCGCATCCGTCTTGCGACGCAGATCGGATCAGGGCTCACCGGCGTGCTCTACGTGCTGGACGAGCCGTCGATCGGCCTGCACCAGCGCGACAACCGGCGACTCATCGAGACGCTGCTGACGCTCCGCGACCTGGGCAACACGCTCATCGTGGTCGAGCACGACGAGGAGACGATCGAGGCGGCGGACTGGGTGGTCGACATCGGCCCCGGCGCCGGTGTGAACGGCGGTCTGGTCGTGCACTCCGGTCCGTACGACGCGCTGCTCCGCGAGAAGGCCTCGATGACCAGCGACTACCTCGCCGGCCGCCGGGAGATCGTCACGCCGAAGAAGCGTCGCCGGATCG
This sequence comes from Microbacterium sp. MYb64, assembly GCF_002979495.1. Taxonomy (NCBI): domain Bacteria; kingdom Bacillati; phylum Actinomycetota; class Actinomycetes; order Micrococcales; family Microbacteriaceae; genus Microbacterium; species Microbacterium sp. MYb64. Next base: position 166,819 of record NZ_PCOW01000003.1, read on the forward strand.
ATCGCAAGCGCATGCTCAGCGTGGTCGGGGCGAAGGAGAACAACCTCCGCAACGTCACGGCGGACTTCCCGCTCGGGGTGCTGACGGCGGTCACCGGTGTCAGCGGCTCCGGGAAGTCGTCCCTCGTGAACGACATCCTGTACCGCGTGCTCGCGTCGCGGCTGAACGGGGCGCGCACGGTTCCCGGCAAGCACGTCAGGGTCACCGGGCTCGACAACCTGGACAAGGTCGTGCACGTCGACCAGGCGCCGATCGGTCGCACCCCGCGGTCGAACCCTGCCACCTACACGGGCGTGTTCGACCGTATCCGCACGCTGTTCAGCGAGACGCCAGAGGCCAAGGTGCGCGGCTACCAGCCCGGGCGGTTCAGCTTCAACGTCAAGGGCGGGCGCTGCGAGGCGTGCTCCGGCGACGGCACGATCAAGATCGAGATGAACTTCCTGCCCGACGTCTACGTCGACTGCGAGGTCTGCCACGGCAAGCGGTACAACCGCGACACCCTGGCCGTGCACTACAAGGGCAAGAACATCGCAGAGGTGCTCGAGATGCCCATCGAGGAGGCCGCGGAGTTCTTCGAGCCGATCCAGGCGATCCACCGCTACATGAAGACGCTCGTCGACGTGGGCCTCGGGTACGTGCGGCTCGGCCAGTCGGCGACCACGCTCTCCGGGGGCGAGGCGCAGCGCGTCAAGCTCGCCACCGAGCTCCAGCGCCGCAGCAACGGCCGCTCGATCTACGTGCTCGACGAGCCGACCACGGGTCTGCATTTCGAGGACGTGCGCAAGCTCCTCGAGGTGCTGAACGGGCTCGTGGACAAGGGCAACACGGTCATCGTGATCGAGCACAACCTCGACGTCATCAAGTCGGCGGACTGGGTCATCGACCTCGGACCCGAGGGCGGATCCGGCGGCGGGCAGATCATCGCGACCGGCACACCGGAACAGGTCGCGCGCAACGCCGACAGCCACACGGGCGCGTTCCTCGCGGAGGTCCTCGACGCCGCCATCGCCGCAGGACGCCCCGGAGCGCGGCGGGTGCTCGAGCGCAAGGCGGGTTGATGGCAGAACAACTCCCGTACAAGCCGAGACCGGGAGAGATCCCGACCGACCCCGGCGTGTATCGGTTCCGCGACGCGCAGGGGCGGGTGCTGTACGTCGGCAAGGCCAAGAACCTCCGTCAGCGGCTGTCGAACTACTTCGCGCCGCTGCGGACCCTGCACGAGCGCACTCGACGGATGGTCACGACGGCCGCTTCCGTGGAGTGGACCGTGGTCCCCACGGACGTCGATTCGCTGCAGCTCGAGTACATGTGGATCAAGGAGTTCGATCCGCCGTTCAACGTGCGCTACAAGGACGACAAGTCCTACCCGTTCATGGCGATCACGCTCTCCGACGAGGCGCCGAGGGTGATCGTCACCCGCAACCGGCGGATCCCCGGGGCCAAGTACTTCGGGCCGTATCCCAAGGTGTGGGCGGTGCACGACACCATCGACCTGATGATCAAGGTGTTCCCGATCCGCACCTGCAGCGACGCCAGCTATCGCAAGGCGATGCAGACCGGGCGCCCGTGCTTCCCCGGCCAGATCGGGAAGTGCGGCGGACCGTGCTCCATGAAGGTGTCGATCGCCGAGCACCGCGCCATGGTCGACGACTTCATCGCGTTCATGGAGGGCGGGGATGAGCGGTTCACCCGGGACCTCACGCGGCGCATGCACGAGGCATCGGCGGCGATGGACTACGAGAGCGCGGCGAAGTACCGCGACCAGCTCGCGTCGATCGACGCGGTGCTGGGCCGAAGCGCCCTGGTGCTCCCGCAGGATGAAGACGCGGATCTGTTCGGCATTGCGGAGGATGAGCTGTCCGCCGCGATCCAGCATTTCGTGATCCGCGGAGGACGCGTGCGCGGTGTGCGGGCGTCGACGCTCGACAAGGAGATCGACATCTCGGGCGCCGATCTGGTGGACCAGATCCTGCAGCGCACGTACGGCGAGGCGAGCGGGGAGCAGGTGCCCCGGCGGGTGCTGGTGCCGGCGCTGCCGGACGACGCCGCGGAACTCGAGGAGTGGCTGCGCGCACGACGCGGCAAGAAGGTCGAGATCGCAGTCGCCCAGCGCGGTCAGCGCGCGGAGCTCATGCGCAACGCCACGCTGAACGCGCAGCAGGCGCTGATCCGCCACAAGACGCGCCGCTCCAGCGACTACTCGACGCGCACGCAGGCGCTCACCGATCTTCAGGACGCGCTCGGCCTCGACGATGCGCCGCTGCGGATCGAGTGCTTCGACATCTCGCATCTCGGCGGCACGAACGTGGTGGCCTCGATGGTCGTGTTCGAGGACGGCCTGCCGCGCAAGGATCAGTACCGGTCGTTCAACATCGCCGAGACCACCGACGACACCGACTCCATGTACCAGGTGCTGCGTCGCCGCCTCGCCCACATCGACGCGCCGGAGGAGCTCGAGGCGACGGCGGTGATCGCCGATGCCGGCGACGCTCTCGGAGACGCAGCGGAGCTGGTCGTGACGGAGCGCCGCAAGCCGCGCTTCGCGTACCCGCCGCAGCTGCTCATCGTCGACGGCGGCAAGCCGCAGGTCGAGGCGGCGGCGCGTGCGCTCCGCGACGCCGGTCGCACCGGGATCGGCCTGTGCGGCATCGCCAAGCGGCTGGAGGAGCTCTGGCTGCCGGGGGAGGAGTACCCCGTCATCCTGCCCCGCACGAGCGAGGCCCTCTACCTCGTCCAGCGTCTGCGCGACGAGGCGCACCGGTTCGCGATCACCCATCAGCGCAAGCGCCGCAAGCGCGACATCGCCTCGATCCTCGGCGAGGTCCCCGGCCTCGGCGCGGCACGGATCAAGACGCTGCTGCGGCACTTCGGATCCGTTGCCGCCCTGCGCCGCGCGGGTTCCGCGGAGATCCAGGAGGTGCAGGGGATCGGGCCGGCCCTCGCGGAGGCGATCCGCGCCCACCTCGCCGGACCTTCGGCGACTCTCGGATCCACGGACGGCCTCGATTCCGTGCTCGTCGGCGCGGGATCCGATTCCGATGCCTCACTGGACCCGCCTACTGGCTAGGCTGGACGCGAGCGAGGAGGAGAGCAGATGAGCGCCGACCAGGGTGAGTTCCTGATCGTCACCGGAATGTCGGGCGCCGGGCGCTCGACCGTCGCGAACGCTCTCGAGGACCTGGGCTGGTACGTGGTCGACAACCTGCCGCCGCAGATGCTCCGGCCGCTGCTCGATCTCGCGAACCTCGGCGGTGCGGCGCTGCCCAAGGTGGCCGCCGTCGTGGACGTGCGGGGGCGCGATCTCTTCGACGGCTTCCCGGGCGTGGCGCGCGCGCTCCGGGAGCACGGATCCGTGCAGGTGGTGTTCCTCGACGCGGTCGACGACGTGCTGGTGCGACGCTTCGAATCCGTCCGACGCCCGCACCCGCTGCAGGGCGACGGCACCCTGCTCGACGGGATCCGCACAGAGAGGACAAGGGTCGCGCCGCTGCGCGAGGCCGCCGACATCATCATCGACACGTCGAGCCTGAACGTGCACCAGCTGGCGACCAAGGTCAACGAGGTGTTCGCGGAGGAGGGCGCCGCGCGCCACAAGCTCACGGTCATGAGCTTCGGCTTCAAGTACGGCCTGCCCTCGGACGCGGACCTCGTGGCCGACATGCGCTTCCTGCCCAACCCGTTCTGGATCGACGAGCTGCGCGGTTCCACCGGCCTCGATTCCGAGGTCCGCGACTACGTCCTCACCCGCGACGGCGCGCAGGAATTCCTCGACGCGTACACGGCTGCACTGCGCCCGGTGCTCGAGGGCTACCAGCGCGAGAACAAGAGCCACTCGATGGTGGCCATCGGCTGCACCGGCGGAAAGCACCGTTCGGTCGCGATGGTCGAAGAGCTCGCGGCGCGTCTGGGACAGATCCCGGGCGTCGCGGTGACCGTCCGTCACCGCGATCTCGGGCGAGAGTGAGGCCTGCCCGGCCGGTGGTGAGCGCCGCGGCCGGGTAAGCTGATCCCTTGTGCCGAGATCCGGCGCCGCCCGTGAGAAGGAGACCCGTGGCACTCACCACCGACGTCAAGGCCGAGCTCGTCAGCATCCGGAACGCACCCCCCTCGGTGCGCGTCGCGGAGGTGACGGCGGTGCTGAGGTTCGCCGGGGGGCTGCACCAGATCGCCAACCGCATCGCGGTCGAGGCCGAGGTGGATGCGGAGCTGCTCGCACGTCGCGTCGCCCGCGACCTCGCGGAGCTGTTCGGGGTCCGTCCCGAGATCGCCCCGATCCAGGGTGCGTCCAGCCACGACGGCGCCAAGTTCGCCGTGCGCGTGATCGCCGCCGGTGAGACCCTCGCCCGCCAGACCGGTCTGCTCGACCAGCGCCGCCGGCCTGTTCGCGGGCTGCCGAACCGTCTCACCACCGGATCCAGGGAAGAGCTCGCCGGCCTGTGGCGCGGCGCCTTCCTCGCCGCCGGCTCGCTCAGCGAGCCCGGCCGCTCCGCCGTTCTCGAGGTGGCCTGCCCGTCCTCCGAAGCCGCCATGGCGCTCGTCGGCGCCGCGCACCGGATCGGCATCGCCGCGAAGGCGCGCGAGGTCCGCGGCATGCCCCGCGTCGTGATCCGCGAGCCCGAGGGCATCCGCGCCGTGCTCGCCCTGATGGGCGCGTCCAAGACGGCGGCCGCTTGGGAGGAGATGCGCCAGCGCCGCGAGGTGCGCGCGGGCGTCAACCGTCTCGTGAACTTCGACGACGCCAACCTCCGCCGCTCCGCGCAGGCCGCGGTCGCCGCCTGCGCCCGCGTCGAGCGCGCATTGGAGATCCTCGGCGAGGACGTGCCGGAGCACCTGCGCACCGCCGGCGCTCTGCGCCTTGCGCACCGCGACGCCAGCCTCGACGAACTCGGCCACCACGCCGACCCGCCCCTCACGAAGGACGCGGTCGCAGGCCGCATCCGCCGCCTTCTCGCGATGGCCGACAAGCGTGCGCAGACCGAGGGTATTCCCGGCACCGAGGCCGCGGTTCCCGCCGGTCTCGACGTCTGAGACGCCGTATCGAGGGCCTGCGTTCCGGTCTGTGGAAACACGCCCGGACGCAGGCCCTCGATGCCGTCACATCCGGAAGGATCCGGACAATCCGCGCGTTGCCGTCATTAGGATGAAAGACGTCCGCCCCGTGCGCACCACCGCGCTTCGGGGGACCGGCAAGCGCCGCGAGCGCGGCGCGGATTGGATGAAATCGACATGGCGATCTACACGCTGCCCGACCTTCCGTACGATTTCGCGGCCCTCGAGCCGCACATCAGCGGCAAGATCATGGAGCTGCACCATGACAAGCACCACGCCGCCTACGTCGCCGGAGCGAACGCGGCGCTGGAGCAGCTGGCGGAGGCCCGTGAGACCGGGAACTTCGCCAATGTGAACCGGCTCGAGAAGGACCTCGCGTTCCACCTCGGCGGCCACGTCAACCACTCGATCTTCTGGACCAACCTGTCGCCGAACGGCGGCGGTCAGCCCGAGGGCGAGCTGAAGGCGGCCATCGACGAGTTCTTCGGCTCGTTCGAGAAGTTCCAGGCGCACTTCACCGCCGCGGCCATGGGCATCCAGGGCTCCGGCTGGGCAGTGCTGAGCTGGGACCCGATCGGCGCCCGCCTGATCATCCAGCAGCTGTTCGATCAGCAGGGCAACACCGCGCAGGGCACGGTGCCGTTGTTCCAGCTGGACATGTGGGAGCACGCCTTCTACCTGGACTACCTGAACGTCAAGGCCGATTACGTCAAGGCCGCGTGGAACATCGCGAACTGGGAGAACGTCGCCCAGCGCTTCGCCGCCGCGCGCGAGAAGACCAACGGACTGCTGGTACTGTCGTAAAAGATGGGCGTCCTGATGGGCGAAAGTCCCATCAGGACGCCGTTGTCCGTGCAATCCGCAAGAATCACGCCCTTCCTTGAGTAAGAACCAGGAGACTTTCGTGTCTGTCAAGATCGGTATCAACGGCTTCGGCCGAATCGGACGCAATTACTTCCGCGCAGCCCTCGAGCAGGGTGCCGACCTCGAGATCGTCGCGGTCAACGACCTCACCGACAACAAGACCCTCGCGCACCTGCTGAAGTACGACTCCGTCGGCGGCGTGCTGAAGGCGGACGTGAGCTACGACGACGAGAGCATCACCGTCGACGGCCACCACATCAAGGCGTTCGCCGAGCGCGACCCCGCGAACCTGCCGTGGGGCGAGCTGGGTGTCGACATCGTCATCGAGTCGACCGGCTTCTTCACCAAGGCCGAGCTCGCGAAGAAGCACATCGAGGCCGGCGCCAAGAAGGTGCTGATCTCCGCTCCCGCGACCGGCGACGACGCGACCATCGTCATGGGCGTCAACGAGGAGACCTACAACCCGGAGACCGACCACATCATCTCCAACGCCTCCTGCACGACCAACTGCCTCGCGCCGCTGGCCAAGGTGTTCAACGACGAGTTCGGCATCGTCCGCGGCTTCATGATGACCGCGCACGCCTACACCGCCGACCAGAACCTGCAGGACGGCCCGCACGGCGACCTGCGCCGCGCCCGTGCCGCCGCGATCAACATCGTCCCCGCCTCCACCGGCGCCGCCAAGGCGATCGGCCTCGTGCTGCCGGAGCTCAACGGCAAGCTCAGCGGATCCTCCTACCGCGTGCCCGTCCCCACCGGCTCGATCGTCGATCTGACGCTCATCACGGACCGCGAGGACCTGACGGCCGACGAGGTCAACGCCGCGTACGCGAAGGCCGCCGCCGAGGGTCGCCTCAACGGCTACCTGCAGTACAACGAGGACCAGATCGTCTCGAGCGACATCCAGGGCAACCCCTTCTCGTCGATCTTCGACTCGACCCTCACCAACGTCTCCGGCAACCTGGTCAAGGTCTCCAGCTGGTACGACAACGAGTGGGGCTACTCGAACCGTCTCGTCGACCTCACCGAGTACGTGGCCGAGCGGCTCTAAGCTCATATCCATGACTCTGCGCACCCTCGAATCCCTGAAGGAATCGGTCGGTTCGCTCGACGGAACACGCGTCATCGTCCGTTGTGACCTCAACATCCCCTTGCGGGACGGGGTCATCACGGACGATGGCCGTGTTCGAGCGTCGGTGCCGACCCTCAAAGCCCTCATCGACCAGGGGGCCCGCGTGATCGTGTGCTCCCACCTCGGTCGTCCTGAGGGCGCCCCCGACCCGCAGTACAGCCTGGCGCCCGTCGCGGCGCGCCTGGGCGAGCTGCTCGGGCAGCCGGTCGCGTTCGCGGCCGACACCGTCGGCGCCTCGGCGCAGGACGCCGTGGCGGCTCTGCAGCCCGGTGGCGTCGTCGTGCTCGAGAACCTCCGCTTCAACCCGGGGGAGACCTCGAAGGACGACGCAGAGCGCCGCGCCTTCGCGGAGCAGCTCGCCGCCCTCGGCGACGCGTTCGTCTCCGACGGGTTCGGCGTCGTGCACCGCAAGCAGGCCAGTGTCTACGACCTCGCGCAGATCCTGCCGTCCGCGGCCGGTCTGCTCATCGAGGCCGAACTGAAGGTCCTCGACCGCCTCACCGAGAACCCCGAGCGCCCCTACACGGTGGTGCTCGGCGGATCGAAGGTCTCCGACAAGCTCGGGGTGATCTCGCACCTGCTGCCGCGGGTCGACCGTCTCCTCGTCGGCGGCGGCATGCTGTTCACGTTCCTCGCAGCACAGGGCCACGCGGTCGCCGCCAGCCTGCTGGAGAAGGATCAGCTCGACACCGTGCGCGGGTACGTCGCAGAAGCGGCCGAGCGCGGCGTGGAGCTCGTGCTCCCCACCGACGTGGTCGTCGCGGCGTCGTTCTCCGCGGATGCGGCCCACGAGGTCGCCGCCGCCGACGCGATCGAGGCGACGTCCTTCGGCGCCTCGGGCATCGGGCTCGACATCGGACCCGACAGCGCGGCGCGCTTCGCGGATGCGATCCGCGGATCCAAGACCGTGTTCTGGAACGGGCCCATGGGCGTGTTCGAGTTCCCTGCGTTCGCCGCCGGCACCAAGGCCGTCGCGCAGGCGCTGACCGAGACCGACGGCCTGAGCGTCGTCGGTGGCGGAGACTCCGCTGCGGCCGTGCGTCAGCTCGGTTTCGCGGATGACCAATTCGGTCACATCTCGACGGGCGGGGGCGCGAGCCTCGAGTTCCTCGAGGGCAAGAAGCTTCCCGGACTGGAGGTCCTCGGATGGGTGTGAACAGCAGAACCCCGCTGATCGCGGGCAACTGGAAGATGAACCTCGACCACCTGCAGGCGGTCGCGTTCGTGCAGAAGCTGCACTGGACGCTCAAGGACGCGAAGCACGAGGACGGAACGGTCGAGGTGGCGGTGTTCCCGCCGTTCACCGATCTGCGCAGCGTGCAGACGCTGATCGACGCGGACAAGATCCCGTTCGCGTTCGGCGCGCAGGACCTGTCGCAGCACGACTCCGGCGCCTACACCGGTGAGATCTCCGGCGCGTTCCTGGCCAAGCTCGACGCGAGCTACGTCATCATCGGCCACTCGGAGCGGCGCGAGTACCACGCCGAGAGCGACGAGATCGTGGCCGCCAAGACCAAGGCGGCGCTCAAGCACGGCCTGGTGCCGGTCATCTGCGTCGGCGAGACGGCGGAGGACCTGGAGAAGTTCGGCGCGAGTGCGGTTCCCGCCGGTCAGCTCGAGACGGCGCTGCAGGGTCTCGACGCGAAGGCGGACATCGTCGTCGCGTACGAGCCGGTCTGGGCCATCGGCTCGGGCCAGGCCGCGACCCCGCAGCAGGCGCAGGACGTCTGCGCGGTCCTGCGCGGCGTGATCGCCAAGGTCCTCGGCGACGAGGCGGCAGCACGCACCCGGATCCTCTACGGCGGATCGGTGAAGTCGGCGAACATCGCCGGGTTCATGCGCGAGCCCGATGTGGACGGTGCGCTGGTCGGCGGGGCGAGCCTGGTCGTCGACGAGTTCGCCGCGATCGTGCGCTATCAGAAGCACGTCGGAGTGTGACACGCGTCCCCGCCCGAAGGGACGGGGACGTCTCGACGTATAATTGACCGTTACCCGGGATCCCGCACGCCCGTGCGGGCCCGAGCGAAAGGCCGATCCGTGGATATTCTCCAGTTCATCCTGCAGGTGCTGCTGGGCATCACCAGCGTCCTGCTGACCCTTCTGATCCTGCTCCACAAGGGGCGCGGCGGAGGCCTCTCCGACATGTTCGGCGGCGGCATGTCCTCCGCCGTCGGGTCCAGCGGTCTTGCCGAGCGGAACCTCAACCGGTTCACGGTCGTGCTCGCGCTGACCTGGTTCGTCGCGGTCGTGGGACTCGGCCTGATCACGAAGTTCGAGGCGATCTGATGGCGACCGGCGGCAACGCGATCCGAGGGACGAGGGTCGGATCCGGCCCGATGGGCGAGCAGGACCACGGCTACCACGCCGACCGCATCGCGATCTCGTACTGGGACGGACTCGGCAACGAGACCGTGCGGTACTTCGCGGCGGGCCTGCCCGAGGAGGAGATCCCGGACATCATCGACCACCCGCACTCCGGCCTGCCGGCCGGACGCGACAAGGAGAACCCTCCGGAGATCGCGAAGGCGGAGCCCTACAAGACGCACCTCGCGTACGTGAAGGAGCGCCGCACCGACGAGGAGGCCGAGCAGCTGCTCGGCGACGCGCTCGCACAGCTGCGCGAGCGTCGCGGCCAGTCCTGACGACTCCCGCACCTCTGCACGACGAGAGCCCCTGCTTCGGCGGGGGCTCTCGTCGTCTGCATGTCAGATCAAGACGTCGAGGATCGATGCGGAAGCGCGATCGGCACGAAATAGCGCGCTTCGTCCGTCTCCACGATCTCGATCTCCAAGTCATCCCCTGCGTGTAAATATCGCGAGACGTCGATAAATGCGTCCGCGCCGACGAGCCCGGCGGCGTGTGCGAGATTCCGGACGGTGACAGCCTGGATGAGGCCTTGGCGTCCCGCAGCGTCGACGGCAAGTGCATATCTGGGCCCGGTCGTTCGCACCCTCACATGTTCGCGAGTCTCGGCGGCTTCACGCGACGCCTGAACATCCTCAGTGATCGTAGCTTCGAGCGCACCCGCGAGTTCATCGGCCATGTCGTCGACGACAGCGAGAAGAGACGCCATATGCGTGGCGACCGACTTGTGAAACACGGAGGGACTTATCGGCGCTCCGGGCTTGTAGAGGTCCTCGTGTGTCAGCTCACTCCACGCGTCCTGCAGTCGGGTCTTGATCTGGACCTCGACGCAGACAGGGGCGGCCCCAGTTAGCCGGGCTTGCAGGATCACGTGGAATCCTCGATACCCCGACGGCTTCGGATCAGAGACATAGTCCTTACTGGCGAGCATGTCGAACGGAGTGTCCGTGAGATCGGTCGTAGTGAGGGCTTCGTACGCGGCCCGCTGGTCTCTAGGAGACTTGCAGAGCACCTTGACTCCGACGATGTCCTGGATGTGGAGCTCCACATCAGCTGGCGACGTCACGGCGATCGCCGGATCCTCTTGGCATTTGCGTCGAAGCTTGTCCAGGGTCCGGTTCTCCGCTTTGATTCGGGAGTGCCCCGGGTCGAGGCGCGAGCCGTCCACGCCGTCCAGGATCGAGCCGAACAGCCGGAGCAACCAACTCTGAACCTGCGACTGCGCGTCGTTCCAGTCGCGCTTGCGCTGTTGGTACGCAATGCTCACGTTCTCCGCGAGTACGACATCGACGAATCCCATGGGCCCCCCGCTCATTCGGATCTTGGGTAGAACACTAGAGCGGAGGATTCCGGCGGAGCAACTATGACTCTCAACGGAAGCTGGCGTTGGTCTGCGCGAGCGCGTCCTGGAGGAAGGCGACGGGAGCGGCTAGAGGATTGTGGGCGCCGGCCTCAAAGGTACGCGACGAAGGCCTCGGGCCGGGTCACGTTCGCGGGGAGTCCGATGAAGAGCGGTGCGACCTGGTCCGGCGTGTAGCCCGCGATCCCGCACCCCACCGGAGTGAGCAGGAACCGCAGGGCGGGATGCGCGGACGCGTACGCCACGAAGATCGCTGCCTCCGCGGCGAGGACGTCGAGTCCGCTCATGGTGTCGATCGCGTACGTCTGGCCGTGATGACCGTGGCCCTCGCCCCAGACGGCGCCGAAGCTCTCGTATGCGATGAGCGCGGCACCGCCGCCGTGGAGCCCCTCGGCGTTCGACCCGAAGACGAAGACCTCGTCCGGTTCGAGCGATGCGATGCGCGACGGAGTGATCTCCATGCCCGTTCCCTTCGACGCAGCGACTCTACGCCGCGGACGGGGGAGCGCGATGGCGCCGGAGAAGGAAGAAAAAACGTGGAGGGGCTGACGAGAATCGAACTCGCATCATCTGTTTGGAAGACAGAGGCTTTACCACTAAGCTACAGCCCCGGACCGCTCGCGGAGCGAGGGACCGGCCCGCGATGGAACGCTGCGGGACTTCCACGAGCATACCTGACTGACGGGGGTGCTCCGTTCCGTTAGACTCGTGAAGGCCGTTCCCGCGCGCGCGGGTTCCTACCCGGGGCGTAGCTCAGCTTGGTAGAGCGCCCGCTTTGGGAGCGGGAGGTCGCAGGTTCAAATCCTGTCGCCCCGACAGCAGTGACGAGAGCGATCCGACGGATCGCTCTCGTCACTGCCCTCAGACCTCACAACCGCGTCGCGACACACGCGGGACACTCACAAGGAGAGCACACCAGCATGGCGAACAGCACCGTCGAGAAGCTTGCCCCGACCCGGGTCAAGCTGCACATCACGGTCACCCCCGAGGACCTCAAGCCCAGCATCGCGCACGCTTACGAGCACATCGCGCAGGACGTGCAGATCCCCGGCTTCCGCAAGGGCAAGGTGCCCGCGCCGATCATCGACCAGCGCGTCGGCCGTGGCGCCGTCATCGAGCACGCCGTCAACGAGGGTCTGGACACCTTCTTCCGCGAGGCGTCGCTCGAGCACAACCTCCGTATCGTCGGCCGTCCCTCGGCCGAGGTCATCGAGTGGCCGAACGAGAAGGACTTCTCCGGCGACCTCAAGGTCGAGGTCGAGGTCGATGTCCGTCCCGAGATCGAGGTCCCGTCGCTCGACGGCATCACCGTGACCGTCGACGCCATCGAGGCCGATGAGGCAGCCCTGGACGCAGAGCTCGACCGCCTGCGCGCCCGCTTCGGCACCCTGGTCCCCGTCGACCGTCCCGCTAAGGCGGGCGATTTCGTCGAGCTCGACCTCGTCGCCGCGATCGACGGCGCAGAGATCGACCGCGCGGAGGGCGTCTCCTACGAGGTCGGCTCCGGCGAGCTGCTCGAGGGCATCGACGACGCGATCGACTCGCTCACCGCCGGTGAGGACACCACTTTCCGCTCGAAGCTGGTCGGTGGCGACCACGCGGGTGAGGATGCCGAGGTCTCCGTCACCGTCAAGGCCGTCAAGGAGCGCGAGCTGCCCGAGGCGGACGACGACTTCGCGCAGATCGCGAGCGAGTTCGACACGATCGCCGAGCTGCGCGACAGCCTGCGCGAGTCGGTCGAGCAGCAGGGCGTGTTCACCCAGGCCTCCTCGGCGCGCGACAAGCTCGTCGAGACCCTGCTGGAGAAGGTCGAGATCCCGGTTCCGCCGCAGCTCATCGAGGACGAGGTGCACAACCACCTCGAGGGCGAGGGTCGCCTGGAGGACGACGAGCACCGCGCCGAGGTCACCGAGGCGAGCACCAAGCAGTTCCGCACCCAGGTGCTGCTCGACTCGATCGCCGAGGACGCGAACGTTCAGGTCTCGCAGGACGAGCTCAGCCAGTACTTGATCCAGTCCGCCGCGCAGTACGGCATGGCTCCGCAGGACTTCGTCGAGGCGCTGCAGTCCCAGAACCAGCTGCCCGTCCTGGTCGGCGAGGTCGCCCGCAACAAGGCTCTCGCGGTCGCCCTGGGCAAGGTCACCGTCGTCGACTCCAACGGCAAGGCCGTGGACCTGACCGGTTTCATCGCCACCGACGACGACGCCGAGGACGCCACCGAGGCTCCGGCCGAGGAGAAGCCCGCCAAGAAGGCTCCGGCCAAGAAGGCTCCGGCCAAGAAGGCTCCGGCCAAGAAGGCCGCGGAGGCCGACGAGGCTGCCGTCGCCGAGGCCCCCGCCGAGGAGAAGCCCGCCGCCAAGAAGCCGGCCGCGCGCAAGGCCCCGGCCAAGAAGGCCGCCGACAAGGCTGCTGACGCCGAGTAAGCATCGGATCCACGATCCGGAAGAGGGCGGGTGCATCATGCACCCGCCCTCTTCGCATCCATCGCGCACGAGACAGAGGACAGACATGAACGACTGGCAGGAGCGGATCGACGCCGTCTGGGAGGCCGCAGCGGGCGGTCTCGTCGACGACGAGGTGATCACGCGGATCGATGCGATCGCGGCCGAGCGCGGCCCGGATGACGCCGAGGCCGCCTTCGAACGCGCCGGCGCCCGCGACTCCGCGGGACGGCCGGATGAGGCGGTGCCGCTCTATCGTCGCGCGCTCGGGCTCGGGCTCGACGACGACCGCCGTGCCCAGGCGACGATCCAGCTCGCGAGCTCGCTGCGCAACCTCGGCGACGTGCAGGGCGCGCTCGAGCTCATCGAGGCGGAGCGCGACGCCCACCCCGACTCGGTCTACCGCGACGCGATCGCGGCGATGCACGCGCTCGCGCTGGCCAGCGCAGGTCACCCGGAGCGCGGGCTGGGCGTCGCGATCCTGGCCCTCGTGCCGCACATGCCCCGCTATCACCGGTCCATGACCGCGTACGCCCATGAGATCGCGGGCGACGACGCCTGATATGCCGACGGCGAACACGGCCGGGCGCGTGCGTTGTCGCCGGTAGATTCGAAACACCGAACACGGAAGCAGGAGCGGAAATGGCTGAACCCCTGGTCGCGACGAGCGTCTTCGACAGGCTGCTCAGGGATCGCATCATCTGGCTGGGATCCGAGGTGCGGGACGAGAACGCCAACGAGATCTGCGCCAAGATCCTTCTTCTCGCCGCCGAGGACCCAGAGAAGGACATCTACCTTTACATCAACTCGCCCGGCGGGTCCATCACCGCGGGCATGGCGATCTACGACACGATGCAGTTCGTGCCGAACGACATCGTCACGGTCGGCATCGGCATGGCGGCCTCGATGGGACAGCTGCTGCTGACCAGCGGCACCAAGGGCAAGCGCTACATCACGCCGAACGCGCGCGTGCTGCTGCACCAGCCGCACGGCGGCTTCGGCGGCACGTCCAGCGACATCCAGACGCAGGCGCAGCTCATCCTGTCGATGAAGCAGCGCCTCGCCGAGATCACCGCCTCGCAGACCGGCAAGACGGTGGAGCAGATCAACGAGGACGGCGACCGGGACCGGTGGTTCACCGCCGCCGAGGCGCTCGAATACGGCTTCGTCGACCACATGCGCGAGCACGCCAGTGACGTGCACGGCGGCGGCGGCACGGGCGCGGACAAGTAAGGGCTGGAGAGGACACCCATGTACACACCTACGTTCCGGTCCGCCGGCGACCTGCCCTCGAGCCGCTACGTCCTTCCTCAGTTCGAGGAGCGCACTGCTTACGGCTTCAAGCGTCAGGACCCCTACAACAAGCTGTTCGAAGACCGCGTGATCTTCCTCGGCGTCCAGGTCGACGACGCGTCGGCCGATGACGTGATGGCGCAGCTGCTGGTCCTGGAGAGCCAGGACTCCGAGCGCGACATCACGATGTACATCAACTCGCCCGGCGGATCCTTCACGGCGATGACCGCGATCTACGACACGATGCAGTACGTCGCGCCGCAGATCCAGACGGTCGTGCTCGGCCAGGCCGCTTCGGCGGCCTCGGTCCTGCTCGCCGCGGGCGCACCAGGCAAGCGCCTCGCGCTGCCGAACGCGCGCGTGCTGATGCACCAGCCCGCGATGGGCGAGGCCGGCCAGGGGCAGGCGTCGGACATCGAGATCCAGGCCGCGGAGATCCTGCGCATGCGCACCTGGCTCGAGGAGACGATGGCCAAGCACACCGGGCAGCCGGTGGCGAAGGTCAACCGCGACATCGATCGCGACAACATCCTCTCCGCGGAGCAGGCCAAGGAGTACGGCATCGTCGATCAGGTGCTGACCAGCCGCAAGCGCCAGTCGCTGAGCTGACCTGCCGACATCCTCGAGAGGGCGGCCCGGATCCGATTCCGGGCCGCCCTCTCGCGTCCCCGCTCCGGTTGCGCGGGTGAGCGTTGGCGATTGCTCATATGAGCAGATCCGTGCGCGTGCGTGTGGTGAAGGGTACTCTCGGAGCATGCCCCGTTCCGCCATCGACGATGACGAGCTGCTCGCCGTCCGCGTGGCGGAGCTGTACTACGACGAGGACAAGACTCAGGACGAGATCGGCGGTCTGCTCGGGATCTCGCGCTGGAAGGTCGGCCGGCTCCTGCAGCAGGCCCGCATCGACGGGATCGTGCGGATCGAGATCGTGCATCCGCGTGCTCGCAAGCTCGGCATCGAGCGCGAGCTGCGCGAGCGCTTCGGGCTCGCCGACGCGGTCGTGGTGCCGAACGGGCCGAGCGATACCGAGACCCTCGGCCGGGTCGCACAGGGCGCCGCGGATCATCTCGCAGCCCTCCGTCCGGTGCCCAAGACCCTCGCCGTGAGCTGGGGGCGCACGCTCACCGCGATCGCCGACCGCATGGCCGAGGGGTGGGCCCGTGGCGTCACCGTGGTGCAGATGAACGGCGGCGTGAGTGTGAACCGCCGCCCGGGAGGCGCCGCCTCGCTGGCGGCGACGATCGCGCAGCGCGCTGCGGGGCACGTCGCGCTGCTGCCCAGTCCCGCGATCCTGGAGCGGCTCGAGACCAAGCAGGCGATCGAGCGGGACCGCACCGTCGCGGGCGTGCTCGATCAGGCCGCGCAGGCGGATGCCTACCTCTTCACGGCGGGCGTCTGCGATGCCGGATCCGCGCACGTCGAGAACGGCTATCTGAGCGTCCGGGACATCGACGAGCTCGCCCGCCGCGGCGCGGTCGGAGATGTGCTGGGCCGCTACATCGACGCGGACGGCAACGTCGTGGATCCCGAGCTCGACGCCCGCACGGTCGGGCTCAGCCTCGAGCGGCTGCGCGAGGCGCGCACCGCCGTCTTCGTCACGGCAGGAGAGGCGAAGCACGACATCGCCCGCACGGTCGTGACCGCGAACCTCTGCACGATGGTGGTCACCGACGAGGCGACCGCCCGGACCCTCTTGGAGGACCAGTGACGACGACCGAACTCGCACGGCGCACCGCGCTGGAGGTGCTCGGCGGCGAACCCGACGACCTCACGCTGCGCCGATTCCTGCACGGGCTCCCCGGCGTGGACGCGGTGGGCCTGGAGCAGCGTTCCGCCGCGCTCGGCACGCGCTCGATCAAGACGACGTCGAAGGCCTGGGCCCTCGACACGATCGTGCGCCTCATCGACCTGACGACCCTCGAGGGCGCCGACACCCCGGGCAAGGTGCGCTCGCTGGTGTCCAAGGCCAAGCTGCCCGACGCCTCCGATCCGTCCTGCCCCTCGGTCGCCGCGGTGTGCGTGTACGGCGACATGGTTCCGTACGCCGTCGAGGCGCTCGGCGCCCGACACGGCGACCCTGACGACGGCGGCATCTCCGTCGCCGCCGTCGCGACCGCGTTCCCGAGCGGGCGCGCTTCGCTGGCCGTGAAGCTCGCCGACACCCGCGACGCGGTGGAGGCCGGTGCCGATGAGATCGACATGGTCATCGACCGCGGTGCGTTCCTCTCCGGGCGCTACGGACAGGTGTTCGAGCAGATCGTCGCGGTCAAGGACGCCTGCCGCCGGGGGGACGGCACGTCCGCCTCGCTCAAGATCATCCTCGAGACGGGCGAGCTGAACACCTACGACAACATCAAGCGCGCTTCGTGGCTCGGCATGCTGGCGGGAGGCGACTTCATCAAGACGTCCACCGGCAAGGTCGCGCCCGCGGCCACCCTGCCGGTCACGCTGCTCATGCTCGAGGCCGTGCGCGACTGGCACCGGCTCACCGGCGAGAAGATCGGCGTGAAGCCGGCCGGCGGGATCCGCTCCTCGAAGGATGCGGTCAAGTACCTGGTGCACGTCGCCGAGACCGTCGGGGAGGAGTGGCTGCAGCCGCACCTGTTCCGCTTCGGCGCCTCCAGCCTGCTCAACGACGTGCTGCTGCAGCGGCAGAAGCTGACCACCGGCCACTACTCCGGCCCCGACTACGTCACGATCGACTGACGGAGGACCACGCATGGGATTCCTGGATTACGCACCCGCGCCCGAGTCGCGGAGCATCCTCAACCTGAAGGACGAGTACGGGCTGTT
Organism: Microbacterium sp. MYb64; assembly: GCF_002979495.1. Classification (NCBI taxonomy): domain Bacteria; kingdom Bacillati; phylum Actinomycetota; class Actinomycetes; order Micrococcales; family Microbacteriaceae; genus Microbacterium; species Microbacterium sp. MYb64. The sequence goes on from NZ_PCOW01000003.1 coordinate 184,115, forward strand.
CATCGACGGCGAGTTCGTCGAGGGCCGCGGCACCTCCTTCGCCACGATCTCGCCAGCGGACGAGTCGCGCATCGCCACGATCGCGCACGCCTCGGATGAGGACGTCGATCTCGCCGTCGCCGCCGCGCGCCGCGCCCACACCAAGGTGTGGTCGAAGATGAGCGGCCGCGACCGCGGCAAGTACCTGTTCCGGATCGCGCGCCTCGTGCAGGAGCGCGCCCGCGAGCTCGCCGTGGCGGAGAGCCTCGACAACGGCAAGCCGATCAAGGAGTCCCGCGACGTGGACGTGCCGCTCGTCGCCTCGTGGTTCTTCTACTACGCCGGCTGGGCGGACAAGCTCGACTACGCCGGTGCCGGACCGAACCCGTCGGCGCATGGCGTGGCCGCGCAGGTCATCCCGTGGAACTTCCCGCTGCTCATGCTCGCGTGGAAGGTCGCGCCGGCCCTCGCCGCCGGCAACACGGTCGTGCTGAAGCCCGCCGAGACCACGTCGCTCACGGCGCTGATCTTCGCCGAGATCCTGCAGCAGGCCGATCTTCCGGCCGGCGTGGTGAACATCATCACGGGCGCCGGGGCCACCGGCGCGGCGCTGGTGCGCCACCCCGACGTCGACAAGGTCGCCTTCACGGGGTCGACCGCGGTGGGCCGCGAGATCGCCCGCACCGTCGCCGGCACCGGCAAGGCGCTCACCCTCGAGCTCGGCGGCAAGGCCGCGAACATCGTGTTCGACGACGCCCCGATCGACCAGGCCGTCGAGGGGATCGTCAACGGCATCTTCTTCAACCAGGGCCACGTCTGCTGCGCCGGCAGCCGCCTGCTCGTTCAGGAATCGATCCACGACGAGGTCATCGACCGGCTGAAGTCCCGCCTGTCGACGCTGCGCCTCGGCGACCCGCTCGACAAGAACACCGATATCGGCGCGATCAACTCGGCCGAGCAGCTGGCGCGGATCCGCGAGCTCAGCCAGGTCGGCGAGGACGAGGGCGCGCAGCGCTGGACCGCCGACTGCGTGATCCCGGAGAAGGGCTTCTGGTTCGCCCCGACCATCTTCACGGGCGTCGAGGCGTCGCACCGCATCGCCCGCGAGGAGGTGTTCGGTCCCGTGCTGTCCGTACTGACCTTCCGCACCCCGGCCGAAGCGATCGCGAAGGCGAACAACACGCCGTACGGCCTGTCCGCCGGGGTCTGGAGCGACAAGGGTTCTCGGATCCTCGCCGTCGCCGACCGCCTGCGCGCGGGTGTCGTGTGGGCCAACACGTTCAACCGGTTCGATCCGTCCAGCCCGTTCGGCGGCTACAAGGAGTCCGGCTACGGGCGCGAGGGCGGCAAGCAGGGTCTGGCGGCCTATCTGCGTCCGGCGGCGGTCGCCCCGAGGGCGCTCGGCCAGAACGAGACCAAGACCGAAGCCAAGGCGCTGAAGAAGGGATCCGCGGCATGAGCGCGCGTCTGACCGTTCCCAAGACCTACAAGCTCGCGATCGGCGGCGTCTTCCCGCGCAGCGAATCGGGACGCACCTACGAGGTCACGAGTCCGAAGGGCGTGTTCCTCGCGAACGCCGCCCAGGCCTCGCGCAAGGACGCCCGCGATGCGGTCAAGGCCGCGCGCACCGCGCAGGCCGGCTGGGCCAAAGCGACCGCCTACAACCGCGGCCAGGTGCTGTACCGCGTGGCCGAGGTGCTGGAGGGACGTCGCGCCCAGTTCGTCGAAGAGATCGTCGCCCAGCAGGGCGTCTCGGCGGCCGTCGCGGGCGCGCAGGTCGACGAGGCGATCGATCTGTGGGTCTGGTACGCGGGCTGGTGCGACAAGTACGCCCAGATCGCCGGCAACCTGAACCCGGTCTCGGGGGCCTACTTCAACATCTCGGCGCCCGAGCCGACCGGAGTCGTCGCGATCGTCGCGCCGCAGGAGTCCGCGCTGCTGGGTCTCGTCTCCGTCGTCGCTCCGGCGCTCGTCGCCGGCAACGCGGTGGTCGTCGTGGCGAGCGAGCAGTTTCCGCTCTCGGCGATCAGCCTCGCCGAGGTGCTCGCCACGAGCGATGTGCCGGGCGGCGTGGTGAACGTGCTGACCGGTTCCCCGGCCGAGCTCGCGCCGTGGCTCGCGGCGCACGCCGACGTCAACGCGCTGGACCTGGCAGGGGCGGGCGGGATCGACTGGGTCGATCTGCAGATCGCGGCCGCCGACACGCTCAAGCGCGTTCTCGCCCCGGGCGAGGTGGTCGCCTCGCCGCAGCGGATCGCCGCGTTCACCGAGGTGAAGACGGTGTGGCACCCGAAGAGCATGGTCTGAGCGCGGCCCCTGAGCGCATCGAAGTACCGAATGGCCCGCCCCGCATCGCGCGGAGCGGGCCGTTCGCCATGAAAGCCCGGATCCGGCGCGTGTTCGCCGTGCGCGGAGCGGCGCGTCTCGGGGGATCCGTGGCGATGCGGCCGGATGTCGGATGCAGCGGTTAGGCTCGAACAGCGGCAACGCCGCACGGTGTTCCCACACCGTGATCGCCCGTCGTGACGCCACGCAGGCGACCGCGGACCACGTCTCGAAGGAGGACGCACATGGCACGCATCGGTGAGAGCGCCGACCTGTTCAAGTGCTCGTTCTGCGGCAAGAGCCAGAAGCAGGTCCAGCAGCTCATCGCCGGGCCCGGCGTCTACATCTGCGACGAGTGCGTCGAGCTCTGCAACGAGATCATCGAAGAGCGCATGGCGGAGTCCGCGAACGGCGAGGTCGCCGAATTCGATCTGCCCAAGCCGCGCGAGATCTTCTCCTTCCTCGAGGAGTACGTCGTCGGGCAGGAGCAGGCCAAGCGCGCCCTCTCGGTCGCGGTCTACAACCACTACAAGCGCGTGCGCGCCCGTGGAACGCTGCAGCCGGCCGAGCAGAAGGCCGACGAGATCGAGATCGCGAAGAGCAACATCCTCATGATCGGCCCCACGGGCTGCGGCAAGACCTACCTCGCGCAGACCCTGGCGAAGCGCCTGAACGTGCCGTTCGCCGTGGCCGATGCCACCGCGCTCACGGAGGCGGGCTACGTCGGCGAGGACGTGGAGAACATCCTCCTCAAGCTCATTCAGGCCGCCGACTACGACGTCAAGCGCGCCGAGCAGGGCATCATCTACATCGACGAGATCGACAAGATCGCGCGCAAGGCGGAGAACCCGTCGATCACGCGTGACGTCTCCGGTGAGGGAGTTCAGCAGGCGCTGCTGAAGATCCTCGAGGGAACGGTCGCCTCGGTGCCCCCGCAGGGCGGTCGCAAGCACCCGCACCAGGAGTTCCTGCAGATCGACACCACGAACGTGCTGTTCATCGTGGCCGGTGCCTTCGCGGGCCTCGAGGACATCGTCTCCTCCCGCGTCGGCAAGCACGGCGTTGGCTTCGGCGCACCGCTGCACGACAAGGGCAAGGACCTGGATCTGTTCAGCGAGGTGCTCCCGGAGGATCTGCACAAGTTCGGCCTCATCCCCGAGTTCATCGGCCGGCTTCCCGTCGTGGCCTCGGTCTCGCCGCTCGACCAGGCCGCCCTCATCGACATCCTCACCGGGCCGCGCAACGCCCTGGTCAAGCAGTACCAGCGCATGTTCCAGCTCGACGGCGTGGAGCTGGAGTTCGAGGAAGACGCGCTGCAGTCGATCGCCGACCTCGCCGTACTCCGCAAGACGGGGGCACGCGGACTCCGCGCGATCCTCGAGGACGTGCTCGGACCGATCATGTTCGAGATCCCCTCGACCGAGGACGTGCAGAAGGTCATCGTAACCCGCGCTGCCGTCGACGAGGGCGCGCCCCCCACGCTGGTCCTCGCGCGCAAGCGCAAGAGCGCCTGAGCGGCGCCCGCGCTCAGCGCTGAACCGGCAGGATCAGGTCTGTCCGCAGTTCGGCGGCAGCCGTGACGCTCGGGTCGGACACGTAGACCTCGATCCAGACGCCGGCGGGGCTGTGCCCGAGCGCAGTGCTCTCGCCGGCGAGGCGCCCCCACGCCTCGCCCAGCCCATCGTACGGCCCGATCACGGTCGTCGCCACCGCGGGTCCGCTCGGCAGTTCCGCGGCCTCGATCTCGACATCGTCGACGGTGAGCGGTGCGGACAGCGCCTCATCGACCGGGAATCCGACGTCGAGGTCGAAGACATCCATGGGATCGCCGCGATAGATCGCGACCGCGGGACCGGAGGGCGTGAAGGCTCCCGCAGCGATCGCCTTTCCGAGCGCGCCGAAAGCGAGATCGAACGTGGAGCCGAGACCGTCGATGCGCAAGCCGGTCCGGTGGATCGCGGCGAGCGCGGCGGGCGGCAGATCGAGCGGGGTCGTGGCGTCGTAGGGCTCTTCCGAGAACACGGACATCGGTTCCTCCTCGCTGCGGGCGGCATCCATCGCCGCATCCGCCACCAGCCTAGGTCGGGAGACTCCTCCCCGACAGGGGCTCAGCCGATCGCCTGCAGCCGGTCAGCGATCCAGACCTCGTCGCTGCAGCAGCGGGGTGATCTCCGCGTCGCGTCCTCGGAAATCGCGGTAGGCCTCGAGCGGATCCTTGGATCCGCCCACACCCAGCAGACGCCGCCGGAACCGCTCGCCGTTGGACCGCTGGGCGCCGCCGTTCTCACGGAACCACTCGACGGTGTCGGCGTCGAGGACCTCGCTCCAGATGTACGAGTAGTAGCCCGCGCTGTAGCCGCCGGAGAACACATGGGCGAAGTACGCGGAGGAGTACCGCGTGGGCACGGCGGGATCGTCCAGTCCGATGTCGGCGAGCGTCGCGGCCTCGAACGCCGCGACGTCGTCGATCGCGTCGCCTGAGGGCAGCGCGTGCAGGGCCTGGTCGAGCCAGGCCGCCGCGAGGTACTCGCTGGTCTCGAAGCCCTGGTTGAACGTCTCCGTCGCCCGCAGACGTTCGACGAGGCCCGAGGGAAGCGGCTCGTCGGACTCATGATGCCGCGCATACGCATCGACGATCTCGGGCCAGAGCATCCACATCTCGTTGACCTGGCTCGGGAACTCGACGAAGTCGCGGAACACGTTGGTGCCGGAGAAATGCGGATAGGTCACCTCGGAGAACAGACCGTGCAGGGCGTGCCCGAATTCGTGGAAGAGCGTGTTCACCTCGTCGAGCGTGAGCAGCGTGGGCTCTCCGTCGGCGGGCTTCGACACGTTCAGGTTGTTCGCGACGACCGGAAGCGTGCCGCGCAGCGCGGACTGGCTCACGATCGGGTTCATCCACGCCCCGCCGCGCTTGCTGTCGCGCGTGTACAGATCCAGCACGTACAGGCCGAGCGCGGATCCGTCCTCCTGGAACACTTCGAACGTCCGCGCACCCGGGTGGTAGACCGGCAGGTCGGCGCGCTCCGTGAAGGAGAGCCCGTACAACCGGCCGGCCGCCGCGAACACGCCGTCGTGCAGGACGCGTTCGGCCTCGAACCACGGCCGCAGCGCCGCGGTGTCGATGTCGTACTGCGCCGTGCGCAGCTTCTCCGTGTAGAACGCCCAGTCGTGCGCTTCCAGGGCGAAGGGCTCCGGCTCGGTCTCGTCGATGAGCCGCTGCAGGGCCGCGCGCTCGGCGGCCGCGTTGCGCGCAGCGGGGGCGGCGAGGTCGCGCAGCATGTGCTCCACGGCTTCGGGCGTGCCCGCCGTCTCATCGGCCGTCACCGCCGCCGCGTGGGACGCGTAGCCGAGCAGCGCCGCACGTTCGGCGCGGAGCCTCGCGATCTCGGCGAGGACGCCGCGATTGTCGTGCTCGCCGCCTCGTGCGCCGCGCGAGCGCGACGCCTCCATGACCCGGCGACGGCTCTCCCTGTTCGTGAGCGCCGCGAGCGCCGGGTGGCCGGTGAACAGGGGGAGCGCGAGCAGATGCTTGCCCTCGAGCCCGCGCTCGGAGGCCGCGCGGGCCGCGGAGGACAGCTCCCCGGCGCTCAGGCCATCGAGGTCGGCCGCGTCGTCGAACACGACCGCCAGCTCGTTCGTGTCGGCGAGCAGGTTCTTCTCGAAGGTGGTGCTGAGCGAGGAGATCCGCTGGTTCAGCTCGGTGAGCCGGGTCTTGGCCGACTCGTCGAGCGCCGCGCCGGCCAGGGTCATCTCGCGATGCCAGCGTTCGACGAGGCGTCGCTGCTCCGGCTCCAGCGGCAGGGCGTCGATCTGGTCGTGGAGCTGCGAGACCCGCCAGTAGAGCGCGGAGTCGAGCAGGATCGCATCCTGGTGCGCCGCCATCAGCGGCGCGAGCTCCTCATCGATCGCCTGGATCTCAGCCGTGGCATCCGCAGAGGCCACCGTGTAGAACGCGTGCGAGGCCCGGTCCAGCAGCTCTCCGCTGCGCTCCAGGGCGACCATCGTGTTCTCGAACGTCGGCATCGACCGCACCATCGTGATCCGGCGGATCTCCGCGAGCTGCTCCTCGAACCCTTGCCGGAACGCGGGGAGGTAGTGATCCGCACGGATGCGGCCGTAGTCGGGCAGCGCATAGGGGAGGGCGGAGGGCGTGAGCAGCGGGTTCGTCTCGACCGTCATCCTCCGAGCCTAGAAGATCGCTCCGCTCCGAGGGAGGGAGGCGGCGGGGTGCCGGCTCAGCCGGTCAGATCCGCCATGACCGTGCGCAGTGCGTCGGAGACGAGGCGCACGGACCGTCGGCGCAGGTTCTCCGGTCGGGCGAGCACGTCGATCATCCGGTTGGTGCTGACGTATTGCAGCGGGCGGCGCACGACGGCGTCGGTGCCCGGCGACGTGTAGCGGGGGAGCACGCCGATGACGTCTCCCGTCGCGATCACCGAGGCGGCGACGCCGTAGTCGTTGATCCGGTGCACGATCTCGGCCGGCCGGTTGGTGATGGCGGAGATCGTGCGCAGCACGTCGTCGGGGGAATAGCCCGCCCGGCTCGTGACCCAGCGCTCGCCCACCACGTCGGCGGGGCGCAGGGATGCGCGCTGGGCGAGCGGGTGTTCGGGGGAGAGCGCCACGTCGAGCGGCTCGGCGGCGAGGGTGAGCACGCGGATCCCGGTCTTCGGCCACGGCGGGCTGTGCTCCATGCGGTGCGCGAGCACGAGGTCGTAGCGGGCGGTGAGCGCCGGGAAGTCGCTCTGCGCGACGTCCTCGTCGGTGAAGCGGATCGCCGGGACGTCGGGGCCGGATCCGAGCGCGCGGATGAGAGGGCCGAACAGTGCCTGCGCCGCGCTGAGGAACCCGCTGATCGTGACGATGCCGCCCTCCGCGGCCTCGAACTCGTCCACCGCGGAACGCGCGGCGGCCATCGCGTCGAGCGCCGCCGCCCCGGCCTCGGCGAGTGCTTCTCCGGCGGGCGTCAGCACGAGCGTGCGGCCCTGCTTGCGCGTCAGCGGCGCACGCACGCCGCGCTGCAGCGCCGCGAGCTGCTGGGAGACGGCGGACGGCGTGACGCGCAGGGCCTCCGCGACGGCAGTCACACTGCCGAGCGCGCCGAGCTCGCGGAGGATCTGAAGCTGCTGCAGTTGCATATGTCCAGTCAAGCATGTAGCGATGCTTAAAGCTCTGTCCAGACAGTGGGGATTGATCTACAGGGTTGTTCGCGGTGGGATCGAAGCATGAAGGCTCTCTACAAGGACGGCCCCCACGCGGGCCTCGAGCTCGTCGACCGGCCGGACCCCGTGGCCGGACCCGACGAGGTGGTCATCCGCGTGCTGCGCACCGGCATCTGCGGCACCGACCTGCACATCCAGCGCTGGGACGACTGGGCGGCCTCCGCGGTGAAGGCGCCGCTGATCCCCGGGCACGAGTTCTACGGAGAGGTCGTCGAGGTCGGCCCTCTGGTGCACGACATCTCGGTCGGAGACCGGGTCTCCGGCGAGGGGCACATCGTGTGCGGCATGTGCCGCAACTGTCGTGCCGGCCGCCGGCAGATGTGCATCCGCACGATCGGTCTCGGTCTGCAGCGCGACGGCGCATATGCGGAGTACCTCACCCTGCCCGCCACGAACGTCTGGGTGCATCACGCCGATGTGACGCCCGAACTCGGCGCGATCTTCGACCCGCTCGGCAACGCCGTGCACACCGCGCTCGCCTTCCCCCTCGTCGGAGAGGATGTGCTCGTCACGGGCTGCGGTCCGATCGGGCTCATGGCGATCGCGATCGCCCGCCACGTGGGCGCCCGCTTCATCACCGCGACCGACGTGAGCGCCCCGCGACTGGAGCTCGCCCGCGAGATGGGCGCCGACGCGGTCGTCGACGTCTCCCGCGAGGACATCGCGGACGCGCAGCGGGCCCTGGGCATGCGCGAAGGGTTCGACATCGGCTTCGAGATGAGCGGGGCGCCGAGCGCGCTGCCCGCGATGATCGACAACATGAACCACGGCGGACGGATTGCGATGCTCGGCCTGCCGACCGGCCCGTTCAGCGTGGACTGGGGCAAGATCGTCACGCACATGCTCACCGTGAAGGGCATCTACGGCCGCGAGATGTTCGAGACCTGGAACGCGATGGGGGCGATGCTGCAGACCAGTCCGGTGCTGCGCGACTCCATCACCCGCATCATCGCCGAGGTGCTCCCGGCGCGCGATTGGGAGAAGGGCTTCGCGGCCGCCGCATCGGCGGGCACGGGCAAGATCATCCTCGACTGGACCGAACTGTAGGAGACGACGATGTACGGATCATTCCAGCAGCACCTCGCCGACGAGCTCACCGGGATCGACGAGGCGGGCCTGACCAAGCACGAGCGCGGGATCCGCGGTCCGCAGCGCGCGGAGATCGTCGCGGACGGCGCCGAGGTCCTGAACTTCTGCGCCAACAACTACCTGGGCCTCGCCGATGACGAGCGCCTCGTGGAGGCGGCCAAGGGGGCGCTCGACGAGTGGGGCTACGGCCTGGCCAGCGTGCGATTCATCTGCGGCACGCAGGAGCAGCACCTCGAGCTGGAGCGACGGTTGTCGTCGTTCCTCGGCACGGAGGACGCGATCCTGTTCTCGTCCTGCTTCGACGCGAACGGCGGCGTCTTCGAGACGCTGTTCACGGCCGAGGACGCGATCATCTCGGACGAGCTCAACCACGCGTCGATCATCGACGGGATCCGGTTGTCCAAGGCGCGCCGGCTGCGCTATCGCAACCGCGACATGGCGGACCTCGAGGAGCAGCTGAAGGCCGCCGCCGACGCCCGGTTCCGGGTGATCGTGACCGATGGCGTGTTCTCGATGGACGGCTACATCGCCCCGCTCGCCGACATCTGCGACCTCGCGGAGCGCTACGACGCCCTGGTCTTCGTGGACGACTCGCACGCGGTCGGATTCATCGGCGAGCACGGTCGAGGTACGCCGGAGCTGTGCGGCGTCGAGGGCCGTGTCGACATCTACACCGGCACGTTCGGCAAGGCGCTCGGCGGCGCGAGCGGCGGCTACGTCGCCGCGCATCGCGACATCGTGGCGCTGTTGCGCCAGCGCGCCCGTCCGTACCTGTTCTCGAACACGCTCGCCCCGTCGATCGTCGCGGGCACCCTGCGCGCGCTCGATCTCGTCGAGGGATCCGGATCCCTGCGCGCGCAGCTGCAGGAGAACGCGGCGCTGTTCCGCCGCCGCATGACCGAGGAGGGCTTTGACCTGCTCCCGGGCGAGCACGCGATCGTGCCCGTGATGTTCGGCGACGCCGCGCTGACCGCGCGGGTCGCTGCGGAGATGCAGAAGCAGGGCGTGTACGTGACGGCGTTCAGCTTCCCGGTGGTGCCGCGCGGTCTCGCGCGCATCCGGGTGCAGCTCTCGGCCGCGCACACTCCGGAGCAGGTCGAGCGCTGCGTCGCCGCGTTCGTCGCCGCGCGCGCAGCCGCCTGAGCTTCTTCCTCGACGCCCCCTCGCAGCCCCGGCGCCCCCTCTGAGCGCCGCTCCTGCGAGGGGGCGTCGGTGCGCAGAGGGGGCGTCGACGAGAAGTTCTCCGCGCGTTCCTGGGCAACCGAGAGGATTGCGCGCCAGACTTCGCTCATGACGCACTCTGCAGAGGTGAGCTGGACGCTCGACGGCATCGACATGTTCGGCACGATCGCGGCGCCGGACGGGGACGGGCCGTTCCCCGCGGTCGTCCTGGTCGCCGGCAGCGGGCCGACCGATCGGGACTGGAACTCCCCGATGCTGCCAGGGACGAACGGATCCGGCCGGCTGCTCGCCGAATCCCTGGCCGAGCGCGGCTTCGCCTCGCTGCGCTACGACAAGCGGGCGTCGGGTCCGCACGTCGTCGAGAACCTGCCCCGCCTCGCGGGGACGTTCAGCATGGCGTCGCACCTCGCCGAACTCACCGCCGCGCTCGACGTGCTCGTCGCGGATCCTCGCGTCGATCGGGGCCGGGTGATCGGCCTCGGCAACAGCGAGGGCTGCGTGCACGTGCTGCACTACGGACTCACGCAGGCGGCGGGGGACATGGCGGTTGCGCTCCGCGGGCTGGTGCTGGCGGCGCCTCCTGGACGCAGCGTCGGCACGGTGCTCGACATGCAGCTGAGCGCGCAGCTCGCCGCCGCGCCAGGGGGAGACGGGATCCTCGCCCTCGTGCGGGAAGCGACGGCGCGCTTCTCGGCGGGCGGGTCGATGGATCCGGACGGATCCATCCCCGACCCCGTCGCCAACGTGCTGCGGAGCTTCGACAGCCCGGTCAACCTCCCGTTCGCGCGCGAGCTGTGGAACGAGAGCGCCTCGGACGGCATCGGGGGCGTCGGGATCCCCACGCTCGTGCTGATCGGGGAGAAGGACCTGCAGATCGATGCCACGGCCGACGGGGAGCCGCTGCAGGCGGCGGCCGCGGACAATCCGCTCGTGACGTTCGCGTTCCCGGCGGACGCGAACCACGTGCTCAAGCACGAGCCCCGCCCGCGCGCCGAGATCGTGCCGGGCACCAACTACAACGAGGAGGGGACGCGGCTGGATCCTGCCGCGGTGGAGACCATCCTGACCTGGATGGAGCGCGTGACAGCGCGCTGAGGTCCCGCGACGCCCCCTCGCAGCACCGACGCCCCCTCTGAGCGCCGCTCCTGCGAGGGGGCGTCGGTGCGCAGAGGGGGCGTCGACGCGAATGTTGCAAAGAAGTGCTTGCAAAGACTCTCTTGCAAAGGTATCTTTGCAATCATGACCGAGAACGAAACACCCCGAGGGGATGCGCAGCCCGAGGAGCGCACGCTCGACGCGGGCGCCCTGAAGGCGCTCGCGCACCCGCTGCGGGTTCGGATCCTGGATCTGCTCGCCGAGCGCGGGCCGCAGACGGCGAGCTCGCTCGCGTCGATGATCGGGGAGAGCTCCGGCGTCACGAGCTATCACCTGCGGGCGCTCGCCTCGCGTGACCTCATCCACGAGGTCGCGGGGCGCGGCACGGCGCGCGAGCGGTGGTGGGAGCGCCCCCGTGGACGCATGTCGTTCTCCGGGCCGAACGACGCGATGACGCCGTCGGGCCGGGCCGCCGCGCAGATCGTGGAGGACGAGTTCTTCCGCAACAGGCACCAGCGCCTCATGGACCACCTGCACCGGCCCCAGGCGGAGGTGCCTCAGGAATGGCGCGACGCGGCGCACCACATGACGACGATGCTCGACATGACGGCGCCCCAGCTGCAGGAACTCGCGCAGCAGATCGACGAGCTCGTCGAGGCGGCCGTGCTGCGCTACCGGGACCAGACCGGTCCCGGGGTGCGCCGCGTCACGATCCGCGCCGATCTGTTCGACCTTCCCGACGGCCGCCCGCAGGGTGCCGCCGAACACCGCACGACCGAGACCGAGGAGCTGTCATGACCGCCGCAACGCTGCACATCGCCGCGCCCACGTTCGCCGAGCGCACGGGACTCCGCATCGCCGATGCGATCACCGGGTACGTCCGCCGGCGCATGGAGCGTCGCGCGGAGCGGCGCGCGCTCGCCATCGACCTGCTGCGAGAGCAGCAGGCGCGCAAGACGACGGATCCGTACGTCCTCGAGAAGGCGCTGCAGATGATCGGATCCCGGTCGCGCTGACGCCAAGCGGGGCGCGACCCCGCGCGAACGACCGGGTGGGTCAGTCCTCGAACGGACGGACCACGACTTCGCCCGAGGCGGTGCGCGAGACCTCCCAGCCGGTGTCGAGCTCGGCGATCGGCCGGCCCTCCAGCCAGGTGAGGGTCCACGTGCCGCGGAGCAGGTTCAGGACTCCGGTCTGCAGGCTCAGCGTGCCGCCGGCCACGCTCCGGGCCTCGGCGTCGGCGATTCCGGGGCGCAGGGCCGCGGGAACCGATGCGGGCGGTTCGGATCCGGCGGCCCAGCGCGTCCCGAGCTGCATCATGCCTCCACGGCCGGCGCGAGCTCGATCGCGGTGACGACGAGCTCCTCCGCCTCGACGAAGCCGAGCTCGGTGATCCGGCCCACGGCACGGAGATCGTCGGCCGCGGCCTGGAGCGCCGCGATGTCGGCTGCGGGGGCGGCGATCGTCGCGGACGACACGGGGGTCTTCTGGGAGGCCTTCGCCTCGGTCTTCGCCCGGCGGATGCCGATCAGCGCCTTGCTCGACGTCGCGAGGATCGCGGGGTCGCCTTCGCCGCCGCGCGGCTCCGGCCATGCCGCGGTGTGCACCGAGCCGTCCTCGAACCAGCTCCATGCCTCCTCGGTCGCGAACGAGACGACCGGCGCGAGCAGGCGCAGCAGGCTCGACAGCGCGAGGCGCAGGGCGAGCGCCGCGGAGGCCTGACCCACGTTCGTGCGGTCGTAGGCGCGCTCCTTGACGAGCTCGAGGTAGTCGTCGCAGAACGTCCAGAAGAACGCCTCGGTGATCTCGAGCGCGCGGGCCTGGTCGTAGTTCTCGAACGCGGCCGTCGCGTCGCGCACCACGCCGTCCAGGGTCGCGAGCATGGACGCGTCCAGCGCGTGCGTGATCTCTGCGCCCTCGGGAACGGGGAACGAGAGCACGAACTTCGCCGCGTTGAGGATCTTGATCGCGAGGCGACGGCCGATCTTCACCTGCGTCGGGTTCTGCGGGTCGAAGGCGGCGTCGGCGCCCAGGCGGCTGGAGGCGGACCAGTACCGCACCGCGTCGGATCCGTGCGTGTCGAGGATGTCGGCCGGCGTGACCACGTTGCCCTTGGACTTGGACATCTTCTTGCGGTCGGGGTCGACGATGAAGCCGCTGATCGCGGCGTTGCGCCACGGGGTGCGGCCGTCCTCGAGGGTCGAGCGCAGCATGGTGGAGAACAGCCAGGTGCGGATGATGTCCTGGCCCTGCGGGCGCAGGTCCATCGGCGACACCACGTCCCACAGCTCGGCATCGCGCTCCCAGCCGCCCGCGAGCTGCGGGGTGAGCGACGAGGTCGCCCAGGTGTCGAGGATGTCCGCCTCGGCGTCGAAGCCCCCAGGCACACCGCGCTGCTCGGAGGTGTAGCCGGCCGGCACCTCGCTGGTCGGATCGATCGGCAGGCTCGCGTGATCGGGCGTCAGCACACGGTCGTAGTCGCGCTCGCCGTTCTCGTCCAAGGCGTACCAGAGCGGGATCGGCACGCCGAAGAAGCGCTGCCGGGAGACCAGCCAGTCGCCGGTCAGGCCGCCCACCCAGTTCTCGTAGCGGACGCGCATGAATTCAGGGTGCCAGTTCAGCTCGGCGCCGTGGGCGATCAGCTGGTCGCGGAGGTCCGTATCGCGGGCGCCGTTGCGGATGTACCACTGGCGGGTCGACACGATCTCGAGCGGGCGGTCGCCCTTCTCGAAGAACTTCACCGCGTGGTTGAAGGGCTTGCCGACGGCGGTCATCGCGCCGGTCTCCTGGAGCTTCTCCACGAGCGCCTTGCGGGCGGAGAAGACGGTCTTGCCAGCCATGTTCTCCACGTACCAGGCCGCGGCGTCCGCGTCGCCCACCGAAGCGGGGGCGTCGGGCAGGAAGCGGCCATCGAGGCCGATCGTGGTCATGTTCGGCAGGTCGCGCCCGTCGGTCGTGCGCAGCTCGCGCCACCACACGATGTCGGTCACATCGCCGAACGTGCAGACCATCGCCGCTCCCGTGCCCTTGTCGGGCTGGGCGAGGTGGTGGCCGTGGATCTCGATGTCGGCGTCGAAGAAGGGCGTACGCACCTTCGTGCCGATGAGGTGCTTGTACGGACCCTCGGGGTGGGTCACGATTGCGACGCACGCCGGCAGCAGCTCGGGACGGGTCGTCTCGATCGTGATGTGGCCCGAGGCGTCCGCGAACGGGAAGTCGATGGTGTGGTACGCGGCCTGCTGGTCGCGGTCCTCGAGCTCGGCCTGCGCGATCGCGGAGCGGAAGTCCACATCCCAGAGGGTCGGCGCGAGGGACTGGTAGGCCTCGCCGCGCTCGATGTTGCGCAGGAACGCCAGCTGGCTCTGGCGGATCGACTCGTTCGAGATCGTGCGGTAGGTCTGGGTCCAGTCGACGCTCAGGCCGAGCTGACGGAAGAGCGCCTCGAAGTGCTTCTCGTCCTCCTCGGTGAGCTTCTCGCAGAGCTCGATGAAGTTGCGGCGGCTGATCGGAAGCTGGTCGGCCGCGCGGGAGGACTTGTTGTCTCCGCCCTCGAACGGGGGAGCGAAGTCGGGGTCGTAGCCCAGGGAAGGGTCGCAGCGCACGCCGTAGTAGTTCTGCACGCGGCGCTCGGTCGGCAGGCCGTTGTCGTCCCAGCCCATCGGGTAGAACACGTTCTTGCCGCGCATGCGCTCGAAGCGCGCCTTGATGTCGGTGTGCGTGTAGGAGAACACGTGGCCGATGTGCAGGCTGCCACTCGCGGTCGGCGGCGGGGTGTCGATCGAGAAGACGCCGTCACGGCCGCTCTGGGCGGCGCGGAGGCGGTCGAAGAGGAAGGTGCCATCCGTCGACCAGCGCTCACCCCACTTCGCTTCGAGGCCTTCCAGCGCCGGCTTGTCGGGAATCGGGTTCGCCTGTGACATGGGTCTCTCCTCATGCGATGTGTGCGGCACCGTGTGAGCGTGCCTGAGTGTGGGGGTGTGGCGACAGTCTACCGGGCAGGCCTGCGCGCCCGGCCACCGATAGATCCACCCTGTCCACAAACCGGTAGCCTGGAGTGTCCCGCACTCAGCACCCCCTCACCGCACCCCGAGGATCCTCATGCCTTCTCCGCTTCGGCGTCGACTCCTGCCCCTCACCGCGCTCGCCGCGGCCGCCGCGCTCGCGCTCAGCGCCTGCTCCGCCACGACCGGATCCGGATCCGAATCCGGAGATGCGAACGGCGAGATCGTCTGGGGCGTGGACGGCAGCCTGCTGTCGTCCGGGAAGATGGATCCGCAGACCAGCCAGCTCGACGTGACGGCGATGGTTCAGCGCGCCGTGCTCGACTCGCTCGTGTTCCAGAAGGCGGACGGGTCCTTCGTGCCGTGGCTCGCTAAGAAGTGGGAGGTCTCCGCGGACGGCACCGCCTACACGTTCCACCTGCGCGACGACGTGACGTTCACGGACGGCGAGACCTTCGATGCCGCCGCCGTGAAGGCCAACTTCGACCGGATCGCGGATCCTGCGACCAAGTCGGCGCAGGCCGCGAGCATGCTCGGCGGCGAGCTGTACAAGGGCACGGAGGTGATCGACCCGACCACGGTCAAGGTCTCCTTCTCGCAGCCCTATGCGCCGTTCCTGCAGGCGGCGAGCACCGCGCAGCTCGGCTTCTACGCGCCGAAGGTGCTCAAGGAGCACTCCGCCGACCTGGCCGCGGGCGGCAAGGACATCACGGTCGGCACCGGTCCGTTCCAGATCTCGTCGTACACGCCGGATCAGGAGATCGTGTACACGCGCAACGCGAAGTACGCGTGGGCCCCCGAGGGGGAGAAGGCGCCGGCCTTCAAGACCCTGCGCGTCCAGATCCTGCCGGAGGCGTCCGTGCGCAGCGGCTCCGTGTCGTCGGGCGAGATCGATCTCGCCTCGCAGCTGCCGCCGAACCTCGTGTCGCAGGTCAAGGGATCCGCGACCGTGAAGTCCGTGCAGGTGCCAGGGCTCCCGTACTCGCTGTTCCTGAACGAGAAGAACGGAGTGTTCGCCGACCAGAAGGTGCGCGAGGCGTTCACCCGTGCGATCGACGTCGACACCGCGGTGGACAAGATCTTCTTCGGCCAGTTCCCGCGCGCGTGGAGCATCCTCGGCCCGACCACTCCCGGTTACGACAAGAGCCTCGAGAAGAGCTGGCCCTTCGACAAGGAAGCCGCGAACAAGCTCCTCGACGAGGCGGGGTGGACGCAGCGCGGAGCCGACGGCATCCGCACCAAGGACGGACAGCGGCTCACCGCGAACTGGATCGCATGGACCCCGGTCTCCGACGACCACGCCGCACTTGCGAACGCCGTGCAGTCCGACCTCAAGGCCGTCGGCTTCGAGGTCACGCGCGAAACGCTCGAGCCCGGCGCGTACAACGCGAAGTACGGTCCCAAGACGTTCGACATCACGGACTGGGACTTCTCCGGGGTCGACCCCGACCTGCTGCGCAGCCATCTCGCGACGGACGGCTTCCAGAACGCGTCCTCCGTGAGCGATCCGAAGCTCGACCAGCTCCTCAAGGACGGCATCGCCACCACCGACGCGGCGAAGCGCGCCGACGTCTACGCGCAGATCCAGAAGTGGAACGCGAAGGACGACGCGATCGTGCCCCTCTACGTCACCTCGGCGATCACCGCGGTCGGCGACAAGGTCGCGGGCCTCGGCTTCGACATCTACGGGCGGCCGCTGTTCTTCGGCGCCGGCGTGAAGTGAGCGCGGTTCGCGGTATCGTCCGCTCGTGAGGGATCGTCCGGAGCAGTCGCCGACGAGCGCCTCGCCGCGATCCGGCGCACTCCTGCGCCGGATCGGCGGTGCGGCGCTCTCGCTCGTGCTCGTGCTCTGGGGCGCGGCGACGCTTTCGTTCCTCGCGTTCCGCGTGCTGCCAGGCGACCCGGTGAGCGTCATGCTCGGTCCCCAGGCGCAGGTGAGCGAGGCCGTCAAGGCCGGGATCAGGGCGGACCTGGGACTGGACCGACCGATCTGGCAGCAGTACCTCTCGATGCTGGGGGACCTGCTCCGCGGGGATCTCGGCACGTCGTACCAGCTGCGGATGCCGGTGAGCGAGGTGATCGGGCGTCAGCTCGGCGCGACGCTGCAGCTCACGGGAGCCGCCCTCGCGATCGCCGTGCTGCTCGCGCTCGCCGGAGTGCTGATCGCGCGCCGACCGCTCGCCCGCGGGCTCCTCGCGGCGGCCGAGCTGATCGTGCTGTCCTCACCGGTGTTCTGGATCGGGCTGCTGCTGCTCACCGTGTTCGCCTTCGGGCTGGGCTGGTTCCCCGTGGCGGGCTCACGGACCGGAGCCGGCCTCGTGCTGCCGGCGGTCACCCTCGCGCTGCCCGTCGCAGCCCTGCTCGGCCAGGTGCTGCGCGACGGCGTGGAGGCGGCGGAGCGCCAGCCCTGGGCGCTGAGCGTTCGCGCCCGCGGCGCGGACCACGCCAGGCTGACGCTACGGCACACCCTGAGGCACGGCTCGCTCGGGGCGCTGACGCTGAGCGCGTACCTCGTCGGATCGCTGCTCGGCGGCGCGGTGCTCGTGGAGACGGTGTTCGCCCGGCCCGGCCTCGGCCGGGTGGCGCTCGCGGCGATCACGGGCCGCGATCTGCCGGTCGTCACCGGGATCATCCTGTTCAGCGCCCTCGTCTTCGTGATCGTGAACACGCTCGTGGAGCTCGCCGCGCCGTTCCTGGATCCGCGGCTGCGCACTTCGGCCACGCCCGTCGCAGACGCCGCGCCCGCGCGTCCGGAGGCCGGACGATGAGGCTGCTGCGGCGCATGCTGCTCGCGCTCGCCGTACTGGTGCTGGCGGCGGTCGTGATCGCCGCCCTCGCGCCGGGGCTGCTCGCGCCCGCGGATCCGCTGCAGACCCAGGTGCGCGACGCACTGCTGCCGCCCGGTCCTGGTCACCCCTTCGGCACCGACCAGAGCGGGCGCGACGTGTATGCCCGCGTGGTGCACGGCGCCGGGCGCTCGCTCGGCATCGGCGTCCTGGCGACGGGACTGGCCCTCGTGGTCGGCCTGCTGGTCGGTTCGCTCGCCGGGGTCTCGCCGCGGCCGGTGGACGCGGCGCTCATGCGGACGAACGACGTGCTGATGGCCTTCCCGGAGTTCCTGCTGGCGCTCGTGGTCGTCGCGATCCTCGGCCCCGGCACAGCCAATGTCGCGATCGGCGTGACACTCGCCGCGATCCCGGTGTACGTGCGACTCGCCCGCGCCCAGACGCAAGTGCTGCGCCGCGCCGAGCATGTGGAGGCGGCGCGGATCCTCGGCGTCGGACCGTTCACTGTCTTCCGCCGGCACGTCGCGCCGGGCGTGCTCGGAGCGCTCAGTGTGCTCGCGACGATCGGGCTCGGTTCCAGCATCCTCGCCGCCGCCGGTCTCAGCTTCCTCGGTCTCGGGCCCACCGAGCCGTCTCCGGAGTGGGGGCTCATGCTCGCGGGCGGACGGAACGTGCTGGGCCAGGCCTGGTGGATCGCCGTGTTCCCCGGGCTCGCGATCACCCTGACCGTGCTCGCGGCGACCTTCCTCGGCCGCACGCTGCGCGCCCGGGCCGAGGGGAGGCGCGCATGAGCGCCGCGGAGTCCGGGGACGGTGGCCTGCCGGGTCCCGGGCCCTCCTCCCCGTCCGCTCTTCAACCTGCGCTTCTCGTGGAGGGGCTGCGGATCGGCATCGACCGGCGGGTCCTCGTCGACGACGTCTCGTTCGCGGTCGCGCCGGGGGAGTGCGTCGCGCTGGTCGGGGAGTCGGGGGCGGGGAAGTCCCTCACCGTCCGTGCCCTGCTCGGCCTGCTCCCGGAGCATGCCGAGGTCTCGGCGGAGACCCTCGAGGTGGACGGCGTCGACGCGAGGAGGCTGCCCGAACGCGAGTGGCGCGCGCTGCGGGGAGCGCACATCGCCCTCGTCTCGCAGGACGCCCTCGTGTCCCTGGATCCGCTGCGACGCATCGGCGCCGAGGTCGCGGAACCGCTCGAGATCCACGGATCCCTCACCCGCGCGGATCGCGCGGATCGCGTGCGCGAGCTCCTCGCAGACGTCGCCATGCCGGATCCCGAGCGACGAGCCAGGCAGCGCTCGCACGAGCTGAGCGGGGGGCTGCGGCAGCGGGCGCTCATCGCGAGCGCGCTCGCCGCGGACCCCGCAGTGCTGCTCGCGGACGAGCCGACCACGGCGCTCGACGCCACTGTGCAGGCCAGGGTGCTGGCGCTGCTGCGCCGGATCGCCGACGACGGCACCGCTGTGGTGTTCGTCAGCCACGACATGGCGGCGGTGCGCAGGATCGCGGATCGCGTCGTGGTGCTCCGGGACGGACGCGTGGTCGAGCAGGGGCCGGCTTCAGAGCTGCTCGCCGCACCGCAGGACGCCTACACGCGGGAGCTGGTGCTCGCATCCGCGCGGACTCCGCGCACCCCGCCCGCGGGGGATGCGCCCATGCTCGCCACGGTGACCGGGGTCGGGAAGAGCTTCGATCGTCCGGTGCTGCGCGATGCGTCGTTCGTGCTGCGCAGAGGACGGACGCTCGGCGTCGTGGGGGAGTCCGGATCCGGGAAGACCACGCTGGCGCGGATCCTGCTCGGCGTCGAGCGCGCCGACACCGGCACGGCCGCCTGGGCCGGCGGCGTGCGACCGCGGATCCAGCTCGTGCATCAGAACCCTCTGGGCGCGTTCGATCCGCGTTGGACGATCGGACGCTCACTCCGGGAGGCGCTCGCGGCCGGAGGCGTCCCCCGCGGGCTTCGGGCGTCGCGCGCCGATTCCCTGCTGGGCGAGGTCGGACTGGATCCGGCGCTCGCGGCCCGGCGCCCCGCGGCGCTGTCGGGCGGGCAGCGCCAGAGGGCCGCGATCGCGCGCGCGCTCGCCGCGGATCCCGAGGTGCTCGTGCTCGACGAGCCGGTGTCGGCGCTGGACGCGACCGTGCGCGCGCGGATCCTCGCGCTGCTGGATCGCCTGCAGCGCGACCGCGGACTGACCATGCTCCTCGTCTCGCACGACCTCGGAGTGATCGCGTCAGTCGCGGACGACGTGCTCGTGATGCAGGACGGGGCGATCGTCGAGCAGGGTCCGGCCGCGCAGGTCCTCGACGCTCCGCAGCACCCCTTCACGCGCGAACTGCTCGCCGCCTCCGATCTCTCCGTCTGAGCGTGCCCCCTGTTTCAGAGCGCCCTCCACCTCCGAGTCGTCCCCGTGAGGGGAGCCCAGGGCGTGCGCTGATGGGGACGACTCGGAAGTAGGAGAGGGTCAGTCCTGGACGTCGATGCCGGCGGCGCGGGCGAAGACCGGGGCCAGCAGCTCGACCTGCCGGGAGGTCAGGGTGGCCCCGCGCAGCGAGGTCACGTCGAGGAACGCGAGGGCGTCGAGGCCTCGCAGGTCGAGGGCGTCGGCCCGAAGACCGCGGGTGTCGACCTCGTCTGCGCTGCTGCGCTCGAACCGCACCCGGGTGACCGTGGCCGCGGGGACGTCCACGGTCGCGAGCGTGCAGTCCGCGATGAGCGAGTCCTGGATCTTCGCGGCAGCGAGGGAGAGGTAGTCGATGCGGGCGTGCTCGACGATCAGCTCGGCGACGTGCGCGCCGGACAGGTCGAGCGTGCCGATCCTGCCGCCGGCGATGCGCAGCCGGCGGATCGTGGCATCTTTGAGCGACAGCACGGGCGTGCGCGCATCCACGATCTCCACGTCCAGCAAGGTGGAGCCGGCGAGGTCGACGCGGTCTGCGGCGCCCGACAGCGAGCACTGCTCGAACTGCGCATGCGCGAGGTCCTCGGTCAGCGGGATCCGCAGGCCGATGTGGTCGCCGTGCCGGCGGCCCGCTCCGTCGTCGAGTTCGTCCGGCAGATCCGGTGGCGAGACGCGGGGCGGCTGGGGGCGTTCGGTGCTGCGGGCCATGCCACGACCCTAGGGCCGGCGGCCGACAGCGCCTCATCGATCGATGCCCTACCCGTTCGGAGCGGACGCGGATCCGGCGGCGTTAGACTGGACGGCACGAGCATCGATCCGGCCATCACCGGGGAGCTCTCGGAAGAAAGCTTCGACCAGCCCAGCGCATGCACGACCCGCTGAGCGACCGGAGCAAGTAGAACCGAGCGGGGCAGGCCCGTCACAGCCGCAGTGAGAGTGGCTCCGTCGCGAGGCGGGGCAATGCAGGGTGGTACCGCGGTCCCGGTTGCTCGACGAGCACAGGATCGTCCCGGCGCGCAGCTCCCGCCCGCCACTGACACTGCGAGACACGATGACCTACCCGCGCACCTCTCCCACCGGATCCTCGTTCGGTCCGGCCGCCGTCACCCCGAGCCCGCGCTTCCCCGAGATCGAACGCGACGTGCTCGCGTTCTGGGAGGCCGACGACACCTTCCGCGCCTCGATCGCGCAGCGCGAGGGCGCAGAGGAGTGGGTCTTCTACGACGGCCCTCCGTTCGCCAACGGCCTGCCCCACTACGGCCACCTCCTCACCGGGTACGCGAAGGACCTGTTCCCGCGCTTCCAGACCATGCTCGGCAAGAGGGTCGACCGCGTGTTCGGGTGGGACACGCACGGCCTTCCCGCCGAGCTCGAGGCGATGAAGCAGCTCGGGATCACCGAGAAGGACGAGATCGAGCAGATGGGGATCGACGTCTTCAACGCGAAGGCGCGCGAGTCCGTGCTCACCTACACGCACGAGTGGCAGGACTACGTCACCCGGCAGGCCCGCTGGGTCGACTTCGAGCGCGGGTACAAGACCCTCGACCTCGGCTACATGGAGAGCGTGCTCTGGGCCTTCAAGACCCTGCACGACAAGGGGCTCGCCTACGAGGGCTACCGCGTTCTCCCGTACTGCTGGCGCGACGAGACGCCGCTCTCGGCGCATGAGCTGCGCATGGACGACGACGTCTACAAGGAGCGTCAGGATCCGTCCGTCACCGTGAGCTTCCCGCTCGCGGGGGAGAAAGCCGCGGCCCTGGGACTGGAGGGCGTGCGCGCGCTGGCGTGGACCACGACCCCGTGGACCCTGCCGACCAACCTCGCGCTCGCCGTGGGACCGGAGATCGTCTACGCCGTGCTGCCCGTGGGGCCGAACGGCGCGTCCGAGGGCGCGCAGGGCGACCGCTTCCTGCTCGCGCGGGATCTCCTCGGCGGCTACGCGAAGGACCTCGGCTACGAGAGCGCAGAGGACGCGCTCGCCGCGGTCTCCGCGACCGTGACCGGCGCCGAGCTCGGCGGGGTGACCTACGACCGCCTCTTCGACTACTACGCCGACACGGAGACCTGGGGCACGCAGAACGCCTGGCAGATCCTCGTCGACGACTACGTCACCACGAGCGACGGCACCGGCATCGTGCACCAGGCGCCCGCCTACGGTGAGGACGACCAGCGCGTCGCCGGCGCGGCGGGGATCCCCACGATCCTGTCGCTCGACGAGGGCGGACGCTTCCTGCCGAACGTCACCGACGTCGCCGGCGAGCTCTGGATGGACGCGAACACGCCGCTCGTGCGCCTGCTGCGCGCGAACGGCCGCCTGCTGCGCCTGCAGAGCTACCTGCACTCGTACCCGCACTGCTGGCGCTGCCGCAACCCCCTCATCTACAAGGCGGTCTCCAGCTGGTTCGTGCGGGTCACGGACTTCAAGGACGACATGCTCGCGAACAACGAGCAGATCACCTGGGTGCCGGAGAACGTCAAGCACGGCCAGTTCGGCAAGTGGCTCGAGGGTGCGCGCGACTGGTCGATCAGCCGCAACCGGTACTGGGGATCCCCGATCCCGATCTGGAAGAGCGACGACCCCGAATACCCGCGCGTGGACGCCTACGGATCCCTCGCCGACATGGAGCGGGACTTCGGCCGGCTGCCGCGCAACACCGAGGGCGAGGTGGATCTGCACCGCCCGTTCATCGACGAGCTCACCCGGCCGAACCCCGACGACCCCACCGGCAAGAGCACGATGCGCCGCATCGAGGACGTCTTCGACGTGTGGTTCGACTCCGGATCCATGCCGTTCGCGCAGGTGCACTACCCGTTCGAGAACCAGGAGTGGTTCGATTCGCACTCGCCGGCCGATTTCATCGTCGAGTACATCGGGCAGACCCGCGGCTGGTTCTACCTCATGCACGTGCTATCGACCGCGCTCTTCGATCGCCCTGCGTTCACCGGGGTGAGCTGCCACGGCATCGTGCTCGGATCCGACGGCTACAAGATGTCGAAGTCGCTGCGCAACTACCCCGACGTCTCCGAGGTGTTCGACCGGGACGGATCCGACGCCATGCGCTGGTTCCTGATGTCGAGCTCGGTGCTGCGCGGCGGCAACCTCTCGGTCACCGAGGAGGGGATCCGCGCCGGCGTGCGCGAGTTCATCCTGCCGCTGTGGAACTCGTGGTACTTCTTCGCGACCTACGCGAACGCCGCGGGCGGCCCCGACGGCGCCGGCTACCAGGCGCGCTGGCGCACGGACTCGACCGATGTGCTGGACCGGTACATCCTGGCGCGCACGGGCGACCTCGTCCGCGGCGTGCAGGAGGACCTCGAGGGGCTCGACTCGACCACCGCGGCCTCGCGCCTGCGCGACTTCGCCGAGGTGCTCACGAACTGGTACATCCGCCGGTCGCGTGACCGGTTCTGGGTCGGCATCGACCCTTCGACGGGCTCAGGGACCGATTCGGGCACCGAGGCCTTCGACACGCTGTACACCGTCCTCGAGACGCTGACCCGCGTGGCGGCTCCCCTCGTGCCGCTCATCGGCGAGCGCGTGTGGCAGGGACTCACCGGCGGGCGCAGCGTGCACCTGACCGACTGGCCCGACGCCGAGCTGTTCCCGCACGCGGATGACGTGCGCGACGCGATGGACGCCGTGCGCGAGCTGTCCAGCGTCGGCAATGCGCTCCGCAAGAAGGAGAAGCTGCGCGTGCGGCTGCCCCTGGCGCGTTTCACCGTGGTCACCCCTCAGGCGGACGCCCTGGCGCCGTTCGAGGACATCCTCCGAGACGAGCTCAACGTCAAGGCGGTCGAGCTCGTCGCGCAGGGCGAGGCCACCGCGGCCGAGTACGGCATCAGCCACCGCCTGAGCGTCAACGCCCGTGCCGCGGGCCCGCGCCTCGGCAAGGAGGTGCAGCGCGTCATCCGCGCCGCGAAGGACGGCTTCTGGACCGAGGAGGACGGGGTGGTGACCGCCGACGGCATCGCCCTGGAGCCGCACGAGTACGAGCTCGCCCTGGAGACCACGGGCCGGCCGGAGGGCGAGGCGCTCGCCGTCGTCCCGACCGGCGGCTTCGTGCTGCTCGACACCGCCACCACGCCCGAGCTCGAGGCGGAGGGCCTGGCGCGCGACGTGATCCGCGCCGTGCAGGACACCCGCAAGAACGCCGGGTTCGACGTGAGCGACCGCATCCGCCTGCAGCTACGCTTCGAGGATGCTGAGGACGCCGCGGCGGTCCGCGCGGCGTTCGCCGTCGCCGGCGTCGCCGAGGAGACGCTCGCCGTCGAGGCGGGGATCCTGGATGCGGGCGCCGAGTTCGCCGCCGCCGAGTTCGTGGCGGACATCGACAACGGCACCTACGCCAACCGCGGCGGCTTCGCCGTCGCCGTGAGCCGGATCGGAGACGCATCGTGCGATGCGCTGAGCGAGCGGAGCGAGACGAAGTGACAGATGACCGAGAGCGCGCGGACGCGGTCTACTCCGCGCTCATGGAGCGCGCAGGAGAGCGCTGGGTGCAGCCCCGCAAGGAGCGCACGGCGCGCCTGCTCGAGCTCATGGACGACCCGCAGAAGACCTACCGCGTCGTGCACCTCACCGGCACGAACGGCAAGACCTCGACCGCGCGCATGATCGAGAGCCTGCTGCGCGCGCACGGGCTGCGCACCGGCCTGTTCACGAGCCCGCACCTCGAGCGATTCACAGAGCGGATCATGATCGACGGCGAGCCCATCGCCGACGCCGCCGTGGCCGACGCGTGGGAGGAGATCGAGCCCTTCGCGGGCATCGTGGACGCCGAGCTCGAGGCCGCGGGCGATGCGCCGCTGACCTTCTTCGAGCTGCTCACCGTGCTGGCCTTCGTGGCCTGCGCGGACGCCCCGATCGACGTGCTCGTGCTCGAGGTCGGCATGGGCGGATCCTGGGACTCCACGAACACGGCCGACGGCGACGTCGCGGTGTTCACGCCGATCGACCTCGATCACGCCGACCGCCTCGGCGACACGATCGCGAAGATCGCCGAGGTGAAGGCCGGGATCATCAAGGACGGCGCCGCCGTGGTCTCCTCGCGTCAGACGCCGGAGGCCGAGGCCGTGCTGCGCCGCGTCGCGACGGAGCGCGGTGCGAGCATCGCCTTCGAGGGTCAGGACTTCGCCCTCGTCGAGCAGCGCCTCGCCGTCGGCGGTCAGCAGCTCACCGTGCGCGGGCTCGCGGGGCAGTACGCCGAGGAGTACCTGCCGATGTACGGCGAGCACCAGGGGTTCAACGCCGCTCTCGCGATCGCCGCCGTGGAGTCGCTCATCGGGGGAGCGCAGCACGCGATCGTGGGCGACGTGCTCGCGGAGGGCCTGACGGGCGCGACCTCGCCGGGCCGCCTGCAGCTGCTCGGCATCGCGCCGACCGTGATCGTCGACGCCGCGCACAACCCGCATGGCGCGCGCGCCCTCGCGGCTGCGCTGAAGGACAGCTTCGACTTCGACGAGTGGGGCCTCGTGCTCGGCGTGCTCGGCGACAAGGATGCGACGGGCATCGTCGAGACGCTGCTGCCCTCCGTGGAGCACGTGTTCGCGACGGCTCCCGACTCCGACCGTGCGAGCGACCCCGACGCCCTCGCCGACCTGGTGGAGCGCGCCGGCGGTCGGGCCACCGTGCACCCGACCCTGGCTGAGGCGGCGGACGCCGCGCGCGAATGGGCGGCCTCGGCCGACCGCCGCGCGGTGATCATCGCCGGATCCGTGGTGCTGGCGGGCGAGGCGATCTCGCTCGCCGCCGCCGAGGACTGGAAGAGCGGATGGCGCGCGTGACCGACGAGACCGCATCCGGATCCGCGACCGCGAAGCCGCGCCGGGCCCGCCCGCCGCGCGGCCTCGCCCAGAAGCTCGGATCGATCATCCTCGCGTTCGAGGCCATCGTCGTGGGCCTCGCGGGGCTGACCGTCTTCGGTTTGAAGGCACTCGGCCCGGGCATCGAGCCGTGGTGGGGCATCGTGGGCGGCGCCGTCGTCGGCGTCGCGATGCTCGTCGCGGCAGGTCTCATGGGCAGCAGAGCCGGAATCGTGATGGGATGGATCCTGCAGGTCATCGTCCTGCTGTCCGCCATCCTGGTGCCCGCGATCCTGCTGGTCGCGATCGTCTTCGGCGGAATGTGGGCCTACGCGATGATCGTGGGCGGGCGCGCAGACCGCGCCGCCCGCTCGGCCGGCGCTTCGCTGCCGTCCGCGGCCCCCGCCGCCCCCGACTCCTCCACCGACACCCCTGGAAACGACCACAGAGAGTGACTGACATGCCCACCGAAGAGACCCTCGTCCTGGTCAAGCCCGACGGCGTCGCGCGCGGCCTGACCGGCGCGATCCTGGCCCGCATCGAGGCCAAGGGATACGCCCTCGTCGACATCCGCCTCGTCGACCCCGACCGCGACCTCCTCGCCGCGCACTACGCGGAGCACGAGGGCAAGCCGTTCTACGAGCCGCTGCTCGAGTTCATGCTCTCCGGCCCGTCCGTGGCGATCCGCCTGGCAGGCAACCGCGTCATCGAGGGCTTCCGCTCGCTGGCCGGCACCACCGACCCGACCACCGCCGCCCCCGGCACGATCCGCGGCGACTTCGGCCGCGACTGGGGTCTGAAGGTGCAGCAGAACCTGGTGCACGGCTCCGACTCGCCCGAGTCCGCCGCGCGCGAGCTCGGCATCTGGTTCGGCTGAGCATCCGAGCGCATCGAGGCCCGGTGCTTCCGTGACGAAGCGCAGGGCCTCGATGCGCGCGCAGAGAGGGACGGCCTGCGCCTTGTGCGGCCGAGCGGATTGGTCCTACTGTCACTTGCATGTCGACGACGCCGATCCATTTGGGAAATCCTGAGGGAAAAGGACTGGCAGCAGGAACGCTGGGGTTGTGGGGATCGACCGTTATCGGTTTGGCGTCCACGGCACCGGTGTATTCGCTGGTCGCGTCACTGGGCTGGGTGGTGATCGCCGTCGGAGCGCAGGCTCCGATCGCGTTCATCCTTGCGTTCGTGCCCATGCTGCTGATCGCTTTCGCCTATCGCGAGTTGAACAACGCGGTTCCGGATTGTGGCACGACCTTCACCTGGGGAACGAAGGCGTTCGGGCCCGTCGTCGGGTGGATGGGAGGGTGGGGCGTCGCGGTCGCCGGGATGGTGGTGCTCGCGAACCTCGCGCAGATCGCCTCCGTCTACTTCTGGTCCCTGTTGGGACAGGACGTGACCAACAACGACCTGAGGGTCATCCTCGTCGCCGTGCTGTTCATCGCCGCGATGACGTGGGTCAGTTGGCGCGGCGTCGAGATCGGCGAACGTCTCCAGAACGTCCTCCTCGGCGTCCAGTATCTGGCGCTCGCCGTTTTCCTGATCGCGGCCGTCTGGCAGTTCGCTACGGGCTCTGCACCAGGTGCGACGCCGTTCTCCTGGGAGTGGCTGAACCCGTTCGCGTTCACCTCCTGGTCCGGATTCACGCAGGCGATCCTGCTCGCGCTCTTCATCTATTGGGGCTGGGACACCTGCCTCGCGTTGAACGAGGAGACGAAGGATCCGAAGCGGATCCCCGGTCGTGCGGCACTGCTGACCACGGTGATCCTGCTCGTCACCTACGTGTCGGTGACGATCGCGGCGATGATGTACGCCGGACTGGGGGCCAAGGGAACAGGATTGGGGAACGAGGCCAACGCCGACAACTTCTTCCTCGCGATCAAGGACGGCCTGCTGGGTCCGTTCGGCTGGGTGCTCGTCGTCGCGGTCATCATCTCCGCGATCTCCTCGACGCAGACGACGATCCTGCCGACCGCGCGAGGCACGCTCGCGATGGGTGTCTACCGTGCACTGCCGGCCAAGTTCAAGGACGTGCATCCCGTCTACAAGACCCCGTCTTTCTCGACGCTCGTCATGGGGGTGGTGGCGGTCGCGTACTACGTGGGAATGACGCTGATCAGCGACAATATCCTGCAGGACTCGATCCTGTCGCTCGGTCTCGCTATCGCCTTCTACTACGCCATCACCGGATTCGCGTGCGTGTGGTATTTCCGGGAGGAGCTGACCCACTCCGTCCGGGACTTCTTCTTCAAGGGCCTCTTCCCGCTCCTGGGTGGCATCATGCTCACTGCCGCATTCGTGCAGTCGGCCGTGGACATGTGGCAGCCCGACTACGGCAACACCGTGATCTGGGGCATCGGCGGAACGTTCGTCGTGGGCATCGGTTCCCTGGGGATCGGACTGGTTCTGATGTTGCTCTGGTATCTCTTCCCGAGATCCAAGAGATTCTTCCGCGGAGAGAGCCTCAACAGGGAGACCGAGGTCATGGTGCCCGAGGATCCGGCCGACTTCCCGCGTTCCATCGACGGAGGCCTGTGACCTCCGAAAAGGAAAGAGGAGTTGTCGTGACGGAGCGGTGCGATGTCATCGTCGTCGGCGCTGGTGTAGCGGGACTGACGGCGGCCCGGCTCCTCGCCCTGGCAGGGAAAGCGGTGATCGTTCTCGAAGCGCGCGATCGCGTCGGCGGGCGTGTGCGAACCGACCGCGCGGGGTCGCCGACCGATCTCGGCGCATCGTGGATCCACGGGATCGATGGCAGTCCGGTCGCGGATGCGGCCGCCGCCTTCGGCATGCGCACGCAGGAGTTCACCGTTGGCGGCTACCAGCCGGACAGCCGGCCGATCGCCTATTACGGACCGGACGGGCATCGTCTGTCGGTGGAGGCGACCGCCGCTTTCGTCGCGGATATCCATCTGGTGGATCACGTTCTCGCAGATGCGATCTCGGGCTCGGCACCGGACGCCTCCTATCGCGACGTCACCGAAGCGGCGCTGGATGCGCAAGGGTGGGATCAGGAACGCACGCAACGGGTCCGCGAGTACCTCGCTCATCGGTCGGAAGAGCAGTACGGCGCGATCATCGAGGAGCTCGCGGCGCACGGTCTCGACGACGACTCGATAGAAGGCGACGAGGTCGTCTTCCCCGACGGGTACGACGTGCTGCCCGCGCGGCTGGCCGAGGGCCTCGATGTCCGCATGAACCACGTGGTGACCGAGATCGTCTGGTCGGACGCCGTTCGGGTCACGAGCAGCCAGCGGGACTTCGTCGCGCACGACGCCGTCATCACGCTGCCCGTCGGTGTGCTCCGCAGCGGGACCGTGACGATCACGCCCCCGCTGCCGCCGGTCAACCGCGATGCCCTGAGCCGGCTCCGGATGAACGCGTTCGAGAAGGTCTTCCTCAGGTTCCCGGTCAGGTTCTGGGACGACGACGTGTACGCGATCCGGCAGCAGGGCTCTGCCGGCGACTGGTGGCATTGCTGGTACGACCTCACCGCGCTGCACGGCGAGCCGACGCTGTTGACCTTTGCCGCGGGGCGCGCGGCCCACGCCACGCGGACGTGGGATGACGACCGGGTCGTCGAGTCCGTCATGGCGCAACTGCGTCGCCTCTATGGCGATCGTGCCGTCGGCCCGACGCGGGCGGACCGCACCGCGTGGCAAGACGATCCTTACTCACGGGGAGCCTATGCCTACATGGCCGTCGGATCGACGACGTCCGACCATGACCACCTCGCCACACCGATCGGCGGGAGGCTGCACATCGCCGGCGAAGCGACCTGGACCGACGACCCCGCCACCGTCAACGCCGCCATGCTCTCCGGTCACCGCGCCGCCGAGCGCATCCTTCAAGGGACTGTCGGCATCGAGAAGCTCTGGACGAGGGGCTGAGGTCCGCGTCGGGATCCCGAAGCCCGAGGTCAGCCGCGGAACAGGCGGACGACCTCGCCGACCAGGTCCACGCCGGCGGACTGCGCCAGCAGGATGACGATCACGAACGCGAGGATCGAGGCGAGCGGGACCCAGGCGCCGAGCCGCTTCGCACGCTCCTGCGCGCTGCGGCTGATCGGGAAGGTCCCGTTGGCGAAGAGCTGGAGCACCGTCGCCAGGAACGTCGGGATCACCACGATGTAGGTCAGTCCGCACCACGGGCACAGGGTGTGCAGGGCGAAGAAGCTCTGGCCGATCAGCCAGCAGATGAACACGAACGCGCCCGTGATGCCGAGGCCGAAGAGCCCCCAGAACCAGCGCGGGAAGCGAGCGCCGGCGAGGATCGCGACCCCGACCACGAGCGGGGCCATCCATCCGGTGAGGCCGATGAGGGGGTTCGGGAAGCCGAACACGGAGCCCTGCCACGAATCGAGGTTCGCGCCGCACTGCACGAAGGCGCTGATATCGCACCCCAGGGCGGCCTTGGGATTGGCTGCGGTGGCGAACTTGTCGAGGGTGAGCTGGAAGGCGGCCCACCACCCCACGACGCTCGCGATGATGAGCCAGATGGCGTAGCCGACGGGACGGGTGCGCTGTGCGGACATGCCGCGATTATGGCAGTCGCGCTTCTGTGCGACGTGCATGCGGCGCTCCGCTTCGCGTCGAGTCGGGCATCTTGCCCTGATGGTGCGATAATGGACGGGTCGAACCACCATGATGGCGGTCGGCGGATACAGACTTCGGGGGCCCCGGCCCCCAGCGATCAGAGCACATGCCGATCGCAGACCGATTGAGTTCGCGGCGCCGAGTGCGCCGCACGAGAGAATTCACGACGGCCGGGCCGTCGTGCAGGGAGTACGCCAGAGATGGCCGACGAGAACAATGACAACGCCCCCACCCTCGATCTCGACGCGCTGCAGGCGCCGGTAGCTCCCGAGCCCGCAGAGCCGGCGGCCGCGCCGACGGACGAGGACTCCGCTCCCGCCGAGGTCGCGGACGCCGACGCATCCGCCGACGCCGAGAGCGTCGCGGAGCCCGAGGCTGAGACCGAGCCCGAGGCCCCGACCGAGGCGTCCGCTGAGGCCGAGCCTGCTGCCGCAGAGCCCGAGCCGGCCCCTGCAGTCGAGCCCGATCCCGCCCCCCAGGCGGAGCCGGAGGCTGCGACCGCCGTGAGCCTCGGTCTGCTGCCGGAGATCTTCGTCTCGCGCGTCTCGACGCAGCTGCACTTCCACGCTCCCGCGTTCGTGCCGTTCCCGGTCCGCACGCGCGACAGCGGTCAGGACGGCGAGGACAACCGTCGCACCCGCGGGCGTGGCGGCGACAGCGAGCAGCCGCGCCAGCGCCAGCGCGTCGTCGAGTACATCACCGAGCCGAAGGCGATCAAGGGTTCCACCCGGCTCGAGGCCAAGAAGCAGCGCCGCCGCGACGGCCGTGACGCCGGCCGACGTCGCCCCGTGGTGACCGAGGCCGAGTTCCTCGCCCGCCGCGAGGCCGTCGACCGCGAGATGATCGTGCGATCCAAGAACGGGCGCACCCAGATCGCCGTGCTCGAGGACAACGTGCTCGTCGAGCACTACGTCGCCCGCAACCAGGACGCCTCGCTCATCGGCAACGTGTACCTGGGGCGCGTGCAGAACGTCCTGCCCAGCATGGAGGCCGCGTTCGTCGACATCGGCCGCGGCCGCAACGCCGTGCTGTACTCCGGCGAGGTGGACTGGGACGGCGTCGAGACCGGCAACCAGCCGCGTCGCATCGAGCTCGCCCTCAAGGCGGGCGACCGGGTGCTCGTGCAGGTCACGAAGGATCCGGTGGGCCACAAGGGCGCCCGCCTCACCAGCCAGATCTCGCTGCCAGGCCGCTACCTCGTGTACGTGCCCAACGGATCCATGAACGGCATCTCCCGCAAGCTGCCCGACACCGAGCGCGCGCGCCTCAAGCGCATCCTCAAGGAGGTGCTCCCCGAGTCCAGCGGCGTGATCGTGCGCACGGCGGCCGAGGGCGCGACCGAGGAGCAGCTGACCAACGACGTGCAGCGCCTCACCGCGCAGTGGAGCTACATCCAGAAGCAGGTCGAGAGCCAGCAGGCGCCTGCGCTGCTGCACGCCGAGCCCGACCTGCTCGTCAAGATCGTGCGCGACGTCTTCAACGAGGACTTCACCCGGATGCGGATCCAGGGCGCCGACGCCGGCCACACCATCCGCACCTACCTCGAGGGCGTCGCCCCCGACCTGCTGGACCGGGTCGAGGCGTACGAGGACGTCCGCGATCCGTTCGACGTGTTCCGCGTGACCGAGCAGATCGAGAAGGCGCTGGACCGCAAGGTCTGGCTGCCCTCCGGCGGATCGCTCGTGATCGACCGCACCGAGGCGATGACCGTGGTCGACGTCAACACCGGCAAGTTCGTCGGCTCGGGGGGAAACCTCGAGGAGACCGTCACCAAGAACAACCTCGAGGCCGCGGAGGAGATCGTCCGCCAGCTGCGTCTGCGCGACATCGGCGGCATCATCGTCGTCGACTTCATCGACATGGTGCTCGAGTCCAACCGCGATCTCGTGCTGCGCCGTCTCGTCGAGTGCCTGAGCCGCGACCGCACCAAGCACCAGGTCGCCGAGGTCACCTCGCTCGGCCTCGTGCAGATGACCCGCAAGAAGCTCGGCCTGGGCCTGCTGGAGACCTTCAGCGAGCCCTGCGAGGTGTGCGCGGGCCGCGGTGTGATCGTGCACCACGACCCGGTCGTGAAGCACCGTGCGGCCGCGCCTCAGCAGAGCTCCAACCGTCGTCAGCGCGGTGGGAACGGCTCCGCGAACGCCGGCGCGCCTGCTCCGGCACCGGCTGCGGCGCCGGCGAACGGCGGTACGCACGTCATTCCCGAGGGCGCCAAGTCCGCCCTCGCCCAGATCGCCGCGTCCAGCCGCGCCGCGGGGGAGACGCCGACGGCAGCCGGCGAGACTCCGGTCGAGCCCGCCGCGGAGGCTCCGTCCGAGCGTGCGGGGCAGGAGCGCGCCAAGAAGCCGCGCAAGAAGCGCGGCTCCGACCGCGGCAAGGCGCCCAAGACGGAGGCGGAGCAGCTGCTCGACTCCGTGCTGGACGCGCTTCCCGAGCCGAAGGCGCCCGGACAGGGCCGCAACCGTCGCCGGGTGACCACCGCCGCGTTGTCCGCGGGCACCGCGATCGTGCACACGACCGAGGCCGCGCCGCAGGCGGACCAGGGCTGACAGCCCCGCAAGACCACGTCAGGAGGGCTCGGCGCTACGGCGCCGGGTCCTCCTCGCCGTTCCCCGCCGGGACCGCGCCGTGGTGCGCGCGCAGGTAGCGCTCGACGCGCCGGTCCGGTGCGAGCCAGATC
This sequence comes from Microbacterium sp. MYb64, assembly GCF_002979495.1. Lineage (NCBI taxonomy): Bacteria > Bacillati > Actinomycetota > Actinomycetes > Micrococcales > Microbacteriaceae > Microbacterium > Microbacterium sp. MYb64. The sequence continues at coordinate 217,263 of NZ_PCOW01000003.1, forward strand.
ACGGCCACGATCACGAACGGCACCAGACCCAGCCACGGCACCACGAACGACAGCGCAAGACCCGAGAGGTACAGCACGACGGACGCGATCCCCTTCACGTCGCGCCCGAACGCCTCGCGGAACCTCTCGCCGCCGGGCTGCCGCGCGATGGTCCGCTGCAGGATCGTGTAGGCGAGGGCGGCGCCGAGCAGATTCAGTCCGTAGACGATCGTCGGCACCTGGGCGACGCGGGTCTCGGTCAGCCACGCGGTGGTGAACGGGTAGAGCGAGAGCCAGAGCAGCAGGTGCAGGTTGGCCCAGAGCACGGTGCCGTTCACGGCGGGGCGCAGCTGGAACAGGTGGTGGTGGTTGCTCCAGTAGATCCCGACGTACACGAAGCTGAGCAGATAGGTGAGCAGCCCCAGTCCCGAAGTGTGCACGAGGTCGGTCCAGGTCGACCCCTTCGGCACGGCGAGTCCGAGCACCATCACCGTGATGATGATCGCGAGGACGCCGTCGCTGAACGCCTCCAGCCTGCTCGAGGTCATCGCGGGAGCCTCGTGTCGTGGTCGTGTCCTTCGGTGCGGTCGCGGGCCGGGACGCGGAGGCCTGATGCGATCAGCCGGCGGGTGAGCTCCTTGCCGCCCACGTGCTCGGCGCCGCCCGCGACGAGCCGGTCCAGCGCGTCGGCGGGGACGTCGTAGTGGTCCAGGTCGAACGCCCGGCGGGGGATGTCGTGGCGTGCGGCGAAGGCATGCAGCTCGGCGACGCTGGCGTCGCTCACGAGGTGCGCCCAGAGGCGGCCGTGCGCGGGCCAGATCGCGTCGTCCACGAGGATCGCCATTCCGCGATCCTAGACGCGGGGAGAGGCGTGGAGGCCGATCCGCCCCGCGATCGGATCCGGGATCCCGACACGGCGGCGCTCGCTTTGCGAGGGGACGCCGCATCCGGTAAAGTAGCTCCTTGGTGCACCGCGCCGGACGCCCCACTCGGCCGCCGCGGGATCATGCAACTCGCGCCCGCCACTGCGGATCCCTCTGCTGTGGCGCGATGCAAGCACAGTCTTCCCGTGAGATTACGGAGCGGTTCCGCTCCCCAACGAAACAGGTATGAAGTGGTTTACGCAGTAGTGCGCGCCGGTGGACGCCAGGAGAAGGTCGAGGTCGGCACGATCGTTCAGCTCGACCGCCTGAAGGCGGCCCAGGGCGACAAGGTCGAGCTCGCCGCGGTGCTCCTCGTCGACGGTGACAAGATCACCACCGACGCCGACAAGCTCGCGAAGGTCAAGGTCACCGCCGAGGTCGTCAGCCACCTCCGCGGCCCGAAGATCGTCATCCAGAAGTTCAAGAACAAGACCGGTTACAAGAAGCGCCAGGGTCACCGTCAGGACCTCACGCGCCTCAAGATCACCGGCATCAAGTAAGCACGAAGAGGAGCTGAGAAATGGCACACAAAAAGGGTGCGAGCTCGACCCGCAACGGTCGTGACTCCAACGCACAGCGACTCGGCGTGAAGCGCTTCGGCGGCCAGGCCGTCAACGCCGGCGAGATCCTCGTCCGTCAGCGCGGCACGCACTTCCACCCCGGCGTCAACGTCGGCCGTGGTGGCGACGACACGCTTTTCGCCCTCGCCGCCGGTGCGGTCGAGTTCGGCGCGAAGGGCGGCCGCAAGGTCGTCAACATCGTCGCGGCTGCCGAGTAAGGCTTCCACAGGCCCAGCCTCGGCTGGGCACTGTTCGGGAACGGGGCGGGCTTCGGCTCGCCCCGTTTCCATATTTCCGGGCACGTCCCTTCCCGCCCCCAATCCAGGAGGATCCGCATGGTCACGTTCGTCGACAGGGTGACGCTGCACCTGCGCGCGGGCAAGGGCGGCAACGGCTGCGTGTCCGTGCACCGCGAGAAGTTCAAGCCCCTCGGCGGCCCGGACGGCGGCAAGGGCGGTGACGGCGGCGACATCGTGCTCGTCGCCGACCCGCAGACCGGCACGCTGCTGTCGTATCACCACTCGCCGCACCGCACGTCGCAGAACGGCGGATTCGGCATGGGCGATCACCGCTCCGGCTACGACGGCGAGGACCTCGAGCTGCTCGTGCCGGTGGGCACGGTCGTCAAGACACCGGACGGCGAGATCCTCACCGACATGGTCATCCCGGGGGAGCGCTATGTGGTCGCCGCGGGCGGACACGGCGGCCTCGGCAACGCCTCGCTCGCGACGCCGAAGCGCAAGGCGCCCGGTTTCGCGCTGCTGGGAACGCCCGGCTTCGAGGGCGACGTCGTGCTCGAGCTCAAGACCGTCGCCGATGTGGCGCTGGTCGGGTACCCATCCGCCGGCAAGTCGAGCCTGATCGCGGCGATCTCCGCCGCACGGCCGAAGATCGCGGACTACCCGTTCACCACGCTGCATCCGAACCTCGGCGTCGTGCAGGCCGGAGAGTCGCGCTACACCGTCGCCGACGTCCCCGGCCTCGTCGAGGGCGCGAGCGAGGGCCGCGGCCTCGGCCTGCAGTTCCTGCGGCACGTGGAGCGGTGCTCGGCCCTCCTGCACGTGCTCGACTGCGCCACGCTCGAGCCCGGCCGCGATCCGCTCAGCGACCTCGACGTGATCCTCGCCGAGCTCGCCGCCTACGAGGTGCCCGAGGGACAGGTCCCGCTGCTCGAGCGCCCGCAGGTGATCGCGCTCAACAAGATCGACGTGCCGGAGGCCCGTGAGCTCGCCGACTTCGTGCGTCCCGAGCTCGAGGAGCGCGGCTTCCGCGTGTTCGAGATCTCCACCGTGTCGCACGAGGGGCTGCGGCCGCTGACCTTCGCCCTCGGCGAGATCGTCGACGAGCACCGCGCCGAGCTGGCTGCGGCCGCCGCCGCGCCCAAGGAGCGCGTCGTCATCCGACCGCGCGGCTCGAAGCGCGAGTTCGAGATCCGCGTCGAGGGCGGCAGCTACGGCAACGTGTACCGGATCCTCGGCGACAAGCCGGTGCGCTGGGTGCAGCAGACCGACTTCCAGAACGAGGAGGCCGTGGGCTACCTCGCCGACCGGCTCGAGAAGCTCGGCGTCGAGGACGAGCTCTTCCGCCTGGGCGCCGAGCGCGGATCCACCGTCGTGATCGGCCCCGGAGAGAGCATCGTGTTCGACTGGGAGCCGCAGATGTCGTCGGCCGCAGAGCTCATCACCTCGCCGCGCGGTCTGGACTCGCGCTTCGACCCGAACACCCGCCGCACCACGAACGAGCGCCGCGAGCGGTACCACGAGCGCATGGATGCGAAGGCGGCCGCCCGGGCCGAGCTCGAGGAGCAGCGCCTCGCCCGAGGCGCCGCAGCGGGGGAGGACTCCGGCATCGAGGACGTCGAGTGACGGCGCTGACCCGGGCGGATCTGCCGACGGCGGCGCGGATCGTCGTCAAGGTCGGATCCTCCTCGATCAGCGGTGAGGCGGCCTGGCGGATCCCAGTGCTCGTGGAGGCGCTCGCAGAGGCGCACGCGCGCGGCACCGAGATCGTCCTGGTGTCCTCCGGTGCGATCGCGACGGGGATCCCGTTCCTGCAGCTCGACGCCAGGCCGACCGACCTGGCCACGCAGCAGGCTGCGGCCGCCGTCGGGCAGAACGTGCTCATCTACCGCTACCAGGAGGCCCTGCACCCGCACGGCATCGTGGCGGGTCAGGTGCTGCTGACCACCGGCGACCTCGAGCATCCGACATCGCGCAGCAATGCGCGCCGTGCCATGGAGCGCCTGCTCGGCCTGCGCGTGCTGCCGATCGTGAACGAGAACGACACCGTCGCCACGCAGGAGATCCGCTTCGGCGACAACGACCGGCTCGGCGCACTCGTGGCGCAGCTGACCGGGGCCGATGCGCTCGTGCTCCTCAGCGATGTGGAGTCGCTCTACACCAGGCCGCCATCCGACCCGAGCGCCGAACCGCTCGACATCGTCGCGGCGGGCGCGGACCTTTCCGGACTCGAGTTCGGCGCGACCGTCGTGAACAGCGTCGGCACCGGCGGGGCGGCGACCAAGGTCTCCGCCGCCCGCCTGGCCGCCGCGAGCGGCATCGGCGTGCTGGTGACCAGCGCTGATCTGGTCGCAGAGGCGCTCTCCGGCGCCGAGATCGGCACCTGGTTCGAGCCCGCGGTCTGATTCCGTCATCCGGGCCTGCGGGGTGCGGCGCATGGGTACACTGACCGCATGTCCACCGTGATCGCCGACTTCGCCGTGCCCGCAGACGCCTCCGCGCAGGACGGGACGGAATCGCCCGAGACGCGGATGCGCGCCGCCAAGGAGGCGTCCCGCGAGGTCGCGCGACTCACGAGCGCAGGCAAGGCGGCCGCCCTGCACGCGATCGCCGACGCGCTCACGGCGTCGTCGGCCGACATCATCGCCGCCAACGCGCTCGACCTCGCGCGCGGCGCGGAGGACGGCATCGGCGACGGGCTCCTCGACCGGCTCCGCCTGGACGAGAAGCGGATCGATGCGCTCGCGGCGGCCGTGCGCGAGGTCGCAGCCCTGCCGGATCCCGTCGGCCGCGTCGTCGGCGGGCATCGCATGCCCAACGGCGTCGCCCTCGAGCAGGTTCGAGTGCCCTTCGGCGTGGTCGGCGCGATCTACGAGGCCCGCCCCAACGTCACGGTCGACATCGCCGCGCTCGCGCTGCGCTCCGGCAACGCGGCCGTGCTGCGCGGGGGCAGCGCCGCCAAGGAGAGCAACACCGTGCTCGTGCGCGTCATGCGCGACGCCCTCGCCGCGGCAGGGGTGACCCCAGAGGCGATCCAGACCGTGGACGACTTCGGCCGCGCCGGCGCCACGGCGATGATGCACGCCCGCGGTCTCATCGACGTGCTCGTGCCGCGCGGCAGTGCAGGGCTCATCGAGACCGTCGTGACCGAATCCACGGTCCCCGTGATCGAGACGGGGGCCGGCGTGGTGCACATCGTGCTGGACGAGACCGCTCCGCTGGACTGGGCACGCGACATCGTCGTGAACGCCAAAGTGCAGCGCCCCAGCGTGTGCAACGCGGTGGAGACCGTCCTGGTGCTCCGCGCCGCCGCCGACCGGCTCGTGCCCGAGGTCGCGGAGGCGCTGATCGCGCAGGGCGTCACGATCCACGGCGACGAGGACGTCCGCCGGCTCGTGCCCGCGGCGGTCCCGACGACCGACGAGGACTGGGACACCGAACACATGAGCCTCGACCTGTCGATGCGCGTGGTGGACGATCTCGACGGCGCTCTCGCGCACATCCGGCAGTACAGCACGGGGCACACCGAGTCGATCATCAGCACGGACGCCCTCGCGATCGAGCGCTTCCTGGCCGAGGTCGACTCGGCCGTGGTGATGGCGAACGCGTCGACGCGGTTCACGGACGGGGGCGAGTTCGGCTTCGGCGCCGAGGTGGGCATCTCCACGCAGAAGCTGCACGCCAGAGGCCCGATGGGTCTCGCCGAGCTGACCAGCACCAAGTGGCTCGCGCGCGGAGCGGGGCAGACGCGCGGCTGAGGGCTAGACTGAGGAGCTGAGATCCACCCTGATCACTCTGGAGAATCGATGAACCTCGTCGCACAGCTCGTGCAGACCGCCGCAGAGACCACCGAGCACCACGGCAACGTGGCGCTGGAGACCCTTCCGTTCGGTCTGATCGCCGCCGGCGTGTTCGCGCTGCTCGGCCTGGTCGCGCTCTCCTACCGCAACGTCGCCAACCGCCACGACCGCAAGGCTCAGGCGTGGGCGGCGGAGCACGGTCACGAAGGACACGGGGCCGGTCACGGTCACTGAGCTGATCCGATGACGACCACTCCTGCGCCGCGGATCGGCGTGATGGGCGGAACTTTCGACCCCATCCATCACGGTCACCTCGTCGCCGCCAGCGAAGTGGCGCACTCGTTCGGACTGGACGAGGTCGTCTTCGTGCCCACGGGTCAGCCGTGGCAGAAGAGCGACGTGTCGGACAGCGAGCACCGCTATCTGATGACGGTCATCGCGACGGCCTCGAACCCGTCGTTCACCGTCAGCCGCGTGGACATCGACCGTGAGGGCCCGACCTACACGATCGACACGCTGCGGGATCTGAAGACCCAGCGCCCCGATGCGGAGTTCTTCTTCATCACCGGCGCAGACGCCGTGGCGCAGATTCTCAGCTGGAGGGATCATGATGAACTGTGGGATCTGGCCCACTTCGTCGCGGTTTCCCGACCAGGTCACGTGCTGAGCACGGACGGTCTGCCCAGCGACGACGTCAGCCAACTCGAAGTCCCCGCCCTCGCGATCTCGTCGACCGATTGCCGATCCCGCGTCCGCGAGGGGGATCCCGTCTGGTACCTCGTGCCGGACGGTGTGGTCCAGTACATCGCGAAGCATCACCTCTATCGGAGCACGTCATGAGCACATCGGATCAGCACGCGAACATTGCTGATCAGTCAGCCGGCAGCACCCAACTCACCCGCAAGCAGCTGCGGGAGGTGCGCCTCACCGGATCGACCCCGATCGTCACTCCGGAGGAGGCCGAAGCATCGCGCTTGCAGAGCGTTGCGGCGACTGCGGCGGACGCGCCGGTGGCGGAGCCCGTTCTCGAGGCCCCCGTTGCGGAGCCCGTCGCCGAGGCACCTGTCATCGAGGCCCCTGTCGCTGAGCCTGCTGCACCGGCCGCGCCGGCGGACGTCGACCCCCAGGACTCCGCCGAGGGCGAAGAGCCGCTCACTCGTCGCCAGAAGCGCGAGCAGGAGCGGCTCCGCACCGGTGCGCTGCCGGTGTCCGATCCGTCAGCCCAGGGTGCTCCGAACACGCCTGCCCTCGCACCCGAACCCGTTGCGGCCCCTGCCACGGCGGCCCCCTCGTTCGCCCCGCCGGTGGTCCCGGCCGCGGCGCCTGTCGCCCCCGAGCCCGCGCCGGCCGTGCCCGCGGCGCCCGCGGCGTCCGAGATGATCACCGACGTTCCGCGGCCCAGCTACCCGAGCCGTCGCCAGTCGTTCGAATCCACCGCGCCCGCGTCTGCCCCTGAGTCCGACGAGCAGGACGGCGTCGACGACGCCGAACAGGGCGTCGCCCCGGTCTCGGTCTCCTCGGTCATGCGCGCCGAGGAGGAGACCGGACGCACGTGGCAGGCGGATCCCGTCGCCGCCGCGCCCCAGTCGGTCGAGGGCACGCGGTCCTCCCGTCCGGCCGATACGTCTTCCGCCTCGCTGCTGCCCGCGGTCCCCGTCGCGGGCCCGACGCCCGCGCCGGACTCCGACCCGGTGAGCCTGCCCTTCTCGTCCGAGCAGACGGCGCTCTGGTCGGCGGACTCCGCCCCCGAGGCTCCGCAGGCGCCTGCCGCACCCGCGGAGGCCGCGCCGCGCCCCGTACCGCAGACCGCGCCCGCCGCGGGTTCCGCGTCCACGGTCAACGCCGGTTTCGGCCAGCGCGTGCTCGCCGAGCAGGCGCGCACCCCGCAGGCCGACTCCTTCGACGCGCTGATCGGCGACTCCACGGGCTCGCACCACGCCGCACCGAACGCCCTGATCTTCCAGCAGGCGCCTGCTGGTCTGTCGCTGTCGGGTCCCGTCGCCTCCACCGGAGAGATCCTCGTCACCGGCAGCTACGACCTTCCTTCGGGCCTCGGCTCGCGCGGCCACGCCGACGGCGTCGCCGACGGCAAGGAGGTCGACGCCGTGCTCGTCGACGGCGAGCTCGCACCCGCGTCCTCGCCCACCCCGATCGCCGCCAGCGCGGCGATCGGCACGATCAAGCCCGCCGGCGAGGTCATCCGCCCGCCCGAGCCCGAAAAGGGCAACAAGCTCATGCTCGCTCTGACCATCACCGCCGGCGCTCTCGCCGTCGCCCTGGTCGGCGCGCTCATCGTCGCCATCACCACAGGAGCGTTCTCTTCATGATGCAGTCGCCGTCCGCCGCAGACATGCTGCAGATCGCCGCCGACGCGGCCCGTTCCAAGGGCGGAGAGGATCTGCTCGCGCTGAACGTGTCGGAGCCGCTGCCGCTCGTCGACATCTTCCTCCTCGTCACCGGCAACAGCGAGCGCAACGTCGCCGCGATCGCCGACGAGGTCGAGGACAAGATGATCGAGGCGGGCCACAAGCGCGTCCGTCGCGAGGGCCGCAGCGAGGCACGCTGGGTGCTGCTCGACTTCGGCGACCTCATCGTGCACGTCTTCCACGAGGAGGAGCGCACGTACTACGGTCTGGAGCGCCTCTGGAAGGACTGCCCTGTCGTGCCGATCGCCGAGCCCGCGCCGCTCGGCGTGCCCGCCGAGCGGGACTGATCCGGCGAGGATCCGCGATCCGCGAGTAGGGTCGAGCCGTGGGACGGATCACGACGCTGCGGCCGGTCACCCGGATCGCCCTGGGGGAGGGCGTGCATCGTCGCGCCGACACGCTCGCGGTCGAGGAACCGCTCGAGATCCGGATCGGCGGCGCGCCGCTCGCGGTCACGATGCGGACCCCCGGCCATGACGTCGAACTCGCGATCGGATTCCTCGTCTCGGAGGGCGTGATCTCGGAGAGGTCCGACTTCCGCGCCGCGATCCACTGCGGCGGTCCCGGCACCGGCGGCGCCGAGAACACCTACAACGTGCTCGACACGTCGCTCGCCCCCGGGGTGCGGCTGCCCGGCGCCGACGAGGCGCGCCGCTTCTACACGACCAGTTCATGCGGCGTGTGCGGCAAGGCCAGCATCGACGCGGTGCGGACGGTGTCGCACCACGACGTCGCACAGGACGACGTCGAGGTCGAGGCGGGATGGATCGCGGAGCTGCCGGACCGGCTCCGCGCGGAACAGGCCGCCTTCGACAAGACCGGGGGACTGCACGCCGCCGCCCTCTTCGACGCCGTCAGCGGCGAGCTGCTCGTGATCCGGGAGGACGTGGGCCGGCACAACGCCGTGGACAAGGTGGTCGGCTGGGCGCTCCAGGAGGGGCGGCTCCCGCTGCGCTCGACCGTGCTGCAGGTGTCGGGACGGGCGAGTTTCGAGCTCGTGCAGAAGGCCGTCATGGCGGGTATCCCGATCCTCTCGGCGGTCTCCGCGCCGTCCTCGCTGGCGGCGGAACTCGCCGAGCAGACCGGGCTGACGCTGATCGGCTTCGTGCGAGGACGATCCATGAACGTGTACGCGCATGCGCAGCGCGTGCTGATCGATGCGGCGACGCAGGGCGGGGAACCCGTGCGGGAAGGACAGGCAGAGCGATGAGCGACGACGTGGACGCGCGCGGAGGCACGGCCTTCGGGCTCATGCCGGACGAGCCCAGGCAGGGCGGCTACGGGCCGCGCACGACGGCGGCCTGGTCGCGGAAGCCCTACCATCACCCGGCCGCGGGCTGGGGCGCGGCGAAGTCGGTCGGTCAGGTGCTGCTGCGCGAGCGCGAGCCGATCGCGGGTTCCGGCGCGATGCTCATCATGAACCACGGCGTCTCGGGATACGACTGCCCCGGCTGCGCCTGGCCGGACGATCCGGGCAATCTGCGCCTGGACATCTGCGAGAACGGGATCAAGCACGTCACGTGGGAGATGACGCATAAGCGCGTCGACCGGCAGTTCTTCGCGTCGCACACGGTCGCCGAGCTGTCCTCATGGACGGACTTCGACCTCGAGGATCAGGGGCGCCTCACCGAGCCGATGAGCTACGATTCCGCGAGCGACCGGTACGTGCCGATCTCCTGGGACGACGCGTTCGCGCTCATCGGCGAAGAGCTGCAGGGTCTCGCCAGCCCAGACGAGGCCAGCTTCTACACCTCGGGACGCCTGAGCAACGAGGCGACGTTCCTGTATCAGCTCATGGTGCGCGAGTACGGCACCAACAACCTCCCGGACTGCTCGAACATGTGCCACGAGGCCTCGGGGCGTGCGCTGAAGGCCTCGCTCGCCACGGGCAAGGGAACCGCGGATCTGCGTGACTGGGACGAGTGCGACGCGCTCTTCGTGCTGGGCGTGAACGCCGCATCGAACGCCCCGCGCATGCTGACAGCGCTGTCTGATGCCGTCCGCCGCGGCGCGCAGGTGGTGCACGTCAACCCGCTCGTCGAGGTCGGGGCGACGAGGACGATCGTGCCGCACGACTTCGTCGACATGGCCCTGTTCAAGAGCACCGCCACCAGCACGATGAACCTGCAGGTGCGCCTCGGCGGCGATCTCGCGCTCATCCGCGGGATGGCGAAAGTCGTCTTCGAGGCGGCAGAGACGGATCCCACCGTCCTCGACACCGCATTCCTCCGCGCCTGCACGAACGGTCTCGAGGACTACCGTGCGCTGGTCGAGGCCACGCCCTGGACGGAGCTGGTGCGGCAGTCCGGCCTCAGCGAGGAGCGGATCCGCGAATCCGCGGCGGTCTACCTCGGCTCGGAGCGGACCGTGATCAGCTGGTGCCTCGGTGTGAGCCAGCATGAGCACGGGGTGGACACCGTGCGCGAGATCGTGAACCTGCTGCTGCTGCGCGGCAACATCGGGCGCCCGGGGACCGGGCCGTCGCCCGTGCGCGGGCACAGCAACGTGCAGGGCAACCGCACCTGCGGCATCGACCACCGCCCGCCTGCGTGGACGGATCGGCTCGCGGAGGTCTGCCGCATCGACCCGCCGCGCCATCCCGGCCTGGACACGGTCAAGACGATCCGCGGCATGCACGACGGAACGGTCAAGGTCTTCGTCGGCATGGGCGGCAACTTCGTGCTCGCCGCCCCCGACACGGCGTACACCGCCGAGGCGCTCACCCGCTGCCTGCTGACGGTGCAGGTCAGCACCAAGCTCAACCGCAGCCACCTCGTCCACGGCGAGAAGGCGCTGATCCTGCCCTGCCTCGGACGCACCGAGCGCGACCAGCAGCAGGCCGGTCCGCAGGGCGTCACGGTCGAGGACGCGATGAGCATGGTGCACCTCTCGGTGGGACGCAAGCGGCCGGCCTCGGCCTACCTGCGCTCTGAGCCCGCGATCATCGCCGGGATCGCGAAGGCCACCCTGCCGGCGTCGCAGACGCCATGGGACGACTACATCGCGGACTACGACCGGATCAGGGACGTGATGGCGCAGGTCCTCCCCGGCTTCGAGGGCTTCAACGACCTGATCCGCAACCGTCACGGCTTCCGCATCCCGCAGCCGGCCCGCGAGCGCGTGTTCGAGACGGAGTCCGGGCAGGCCGAGTTCTCGCACGCGCCGCTGCCCGATGTGATCCCCGCGTCCGCCGAGACGCTGGTGCTGCAGACCATGCGCTCGCACGACCAGTGGAACACGACGATCTACTCGAGCAACGACCGCTATCGCGGCGTGAAGAACCTGCGCGAGCTGATCTTCCTGCACGAGGACGACATGCGTTCGAGGGGGATCGCTGAGGGGGATCTCGTCGACATCCGGTCGACCTCGAAGGACGGATCCACCCGTGTCGTGCGCTCCTTCCGCGCGGTGCCCTACGACCTCCCGCAGGGCTGCGCGGCCGGCTACATGCCGGAGTTGAACGTGCTGATCGGGCACGCCGACTTCAGCGCGCAGAGCGACCAGCCGCTCATGAAGAGCATTCAGGTCACCGTCACCCGGTCCGCGGCGCGCGCGGCCTGAGCGCCGCCGCGTTGCCGGGGGTCGTCCTCAGGCGTCCGCGAGCTGCAACGCCGCCTGTCGGACCGCGCGGAGGCGCTCTCCGAACCCGTGCGGCACCTCCGCGGGCAGGGCGTCGACCGGGAACCAGCGCACATCCTCGCTTTCGTCGCTGACGGCGATGGGCGCCGCGGGATCCGCGAGGGCCGCGAAGCCGATGTCCCAGTGCGCGGCGCAGGCGAAGCCTCCGTGCAGCGCATGCCGGTCGAGATCGAGGATCGCGGCCGAGAGCAGGCGCAGATCGCCGATCCCGGACTCCTCCCGCGCCTCCCGCTGCGCGGTCGCGGAGACCGACCGGTCCTGCGGCTCCACGTGCCCGCCGAACTGCACCCAGAACCGCCCCTTGCCGTGGAAGCACAGCAGCACCTGGGCGAAGTCGGGGGAGAACACGAAGCAGGATCCCGTGACGTGCTCCGCTCCGCCGTCGCGGCGCAGTGCGTCATCGTCGCCGGCGCGCACGAACTCGAGATAGGCGTCCCGCACGGGGGAGGGCGGCAGCGCGGTCAGGTCGCGGAGCAGGTCGTGATGGCGCATCCCGCCATTCTGCCGTGGGGTGAGCGGGCCCGTCGCCCTCGCGCTCAGAGGTCTCGGGCGAACAGGTCGTCCCAGGTCTCGCGGCGGATCACCGCCCTGGCCGCGCTATCGCGGACGAACACCACGGGCGGGCGGCGGTAGCCGTTGTAGTTGTTCGCCATGGTGTGCGTGTAGGCGCCCGTCGCGGGCACCGCGAGCAGGTCGCCGACGCGGACCTCGGGGAGGCGCAGGGGATCGATGAGGACGTCGCCGGACTCGCAGTGCCGACCGACCACGACCACGTCCTCCACGGCGTCCTCGTGCAGGCGCTGAGCGAGCGCGGCCTCGTAGCGCTGCTGGAAGAGCGCGACCTCGAGGTTGTCGCCCATCCCGCCGTCGACCGCCACGAACGTGCGGGCGTCGCGCTTCACCGTGGTCACGGTGTACAGGGTCAGCGCCGAGGCGTTCACCATGCTGCGTCCGGGCTCGATGATGATCTCGGCCTCGGCGGGGAGGTGCTCCGCCGCCGCGGCGAGCAGCGCCTCGATGTAGGCGTCGACCGAGGCGGGGTGCTCGTCGTACGTGTAGCGCGCTCCCAGCCCGCCGCCGAGGTCGTAGACGGGGAAGGTGCCGAGCGCGGCGAGGGGCGCGACCGCGGCGGCGAGCTCGGCCGGATCCATGATCTGCGAGCCGACGTGGGCGTGCACACCGCGCATCCGCAACCGCGGGCTCGCCTCGATCCGGGCGATGAGGGCCTTCGCGGCGGCCGCGGTGAGGCCGAACTTGGATCCCACCTGTCCCGTCTGCACGTGCGGATGCGTGGAGGACTCCACCTCGGGGATCACGCGCACGAGCACGTCCTGGTCGCGTCCCTCTGGCACCAGCTGCTCCAGGCGGTCCACGTCGTCGGCGTTGTCGACGACGACCAGGCCGACACCCGCGTCGACCGCGATCCGCAGCTCCTCGGTCGTCTTCGCGTTGCCGTGCATGACCAGCAGCGAGGGGTCGATGCCGGCGCGCAGCGCGCTGAGGATCTCACCTTCGCCCGCGACGTCCAGCCCGATGCCCTCCTCGACCATGACCCGCTGCACGGCCGTGGCCGGGAACGCCTTCGACGCGAACACCACGCGGGCGTTCGGCCGGCGCGAGGTCAGAGCAGTGCGGTACTCCTGCGCGCGGGCGCGCAGCGCGGCCTCGTCCACGATGATCGCCGGTGTGCCGAAGTCCCGGGCGAGATCGTCGACGCGGCATCCTCCGATCCGCAGGGTGCCGTCGGCATCGACCTCGGTGCCGACGGGGAGGAGCTCGAGCAGGGGGTGCGACATGGGGTTGGCCCTTCGTTCGGTTCGGAGTCTACGCAGGGGCCGCGGCTCGAGAGCCGCGGCCCCTGCCGTGCGGAGGATCGGGGATCCGCCGCACCCATGGGTCAGTCGAGGTCGGGGACCGCGGCGCCACGGGGCACCACGACCACCGGAACAGGGGAGTGGCGCACGACCTTCGCCGCATGCGAGCCCAGGAAGACCCGGGCGATCGGCCCGAGCGTGCTCGAGCCCACCACGAGCACCTCATCGGCGCGCCACTCGACCTGTGTCATCGCCGCATCCCAGTTATCGCCCACGCCGATCTCGGTGCCTGCGATCCGAGGCGCCTCCTCGAGTCGTGACACCTGAGCGAGCAGGCCGCTCGCCTGATGCGCGATGTCCTCGGCCCACTGCCGGGCGATGCGCTTCTCGGCGTCGAGACCCGCTCCCGAGGTCCCGGACTCCGGGGGGACGACGGCGAACGAGGCGATACGCAGATCGGCGCCCACCGCGGCGGCGACGCCGGCCGCGCCGAGCACGAGGTCGCCCGAGGAGTCGGTCCCGCGGAACGCCGCGGTCACACGGCCCACGCGGGCGTCCTCGGCGGCGCGGAAACCGCGGGGTGCGATCGCGACCGGCACGGGCGAGGCATGCAGCAGAGCGTCGCTCTCCGACCCCAGAGCGATCCGGCCGACGGGAGCGGCGGAGGACGAGCCGATCACGATGAGGGCGGCGCCGCGGTCGACCGCGAGCTCGGCGAGCCCGCGCCGTGCCGACGACGCCTCGTGCACGAGGTACTCCGCGCGGACGCTGCCGCCCAGCACGGCGGCGGCATGATCGAGCACGAGATTCGCGGTGTCGCGCGTGTAGCCGCGCCATTCCGCGTCGGCGCTGCCCGCGGCCAACGGCCACGTCTGCGGAAGCACCGTGGCGACCACGAGGTCGGTGTCGGCGGAGCGGGCCAGCATCGCTGCGAGATGCAGCACCGCCGTGGAGCGGTGCGCCGGATCCAGCCCGACGACGAGGCTCATGTCCGGTCCGCCTTGCGGCGGGCCTCGGCCGCCTCTCGTACGGCTCCGGTGCTGGGCTGCGCGACGTTGGTCGTGTACGGCGCCTCGGCCTCGATCACGGGGTGCCCGACCTGGAGCGCGGAGTGGCGACGGCCGTAGAACCAGTAGAAGACGAGGAAGACGGCGGTCCAGGCCAGGAACACCAGGATCGTGACCAGGCGCAGCTGGGTGATGATCGCGATGCAGCCGAGGATCGACAGGATCGGGATCGTCCAGCCCAGCGGGAGGCGGAAGCCCCGCTCCAGCTCGGGCTCGCGGACACGCAGGATGATCACGCCGAGGGACACCACCAGGAACGCCACGAGCGTGCCGATGCTCGTCATCTCCGCGAGGAAGTCGATCGGGACGACCGCCGCGAGGACGCCGGTGGCGATCATGACGATGACCGTGTTGGGGATCGGCGTCATCGTGCGCGGGTTGACCTTCGCGAAGACCCGCGGGATCATCCCGTCGCGGGACATCGCGAACAGGATGCGCGTCTGCCCGTACAGGCAGACCAGCGTCACAGAGAAGATCGAGATGATCGCCCCGATCGCGACGACGGTGCCGGGCCAGGTGGATCCGATGATGTTCTGCAGGATCGCGGCGAGGCCGGCGTCCTGGTTCTTGAACTTCTCAGGCGCCTGGGCGCCGAGCGCCGCGAGACAGGTGAGCACGTACAGCGTGATGATGATCCCGAGCGCGAACATGATCGCGAGCGGCAGGTTGCGCTTCGGGTTCTTCGCCTCGTCACCGGCGGTGGAGACCGCGTCGAGTCCGACGAACGAGAAGAAGATGATTCCGGCTCCGCCGACGACGCCCGCGAGGCCGGCGGGGGCGAAGTTGTGGAAATGGTCGGTGTTCCAGCCGGTGAACGCGACCGCGCAGAAGAACAGCACGACAGAGATCTTGATGACCACCATGATGCTGTTCACGAGCGTGGACTCGCGGGCGCCGCGCATGAGCAGCAGCGCGCAGAGCACGATCACGATCACGGCGGGGATGTTCACGATGCCGCCCTGCTCGGGCGCCTGAGACAGCTGGACCGGGATCTGCCAGCCGAACAGGTTCTGCAGCAGCTGGTTGACGTACTGGGACCACCCGACGGCGACCGCCGCGGTCGAGACGCCGTACTCCAGCAGCAGGCAGGCGCCGACCGCCATCGCGGTGCCCTCGCCGAGGGTCGCGTAGGCATAGGAATAGGTGGATCCCGACACCGGCACCGCACCGGCCATCTCCGCGTAGCAGAGCGCGGTGAGCCCGGCGACGACGCCGCCGATCACGAAGGACCAGATCACGGCGGGACCGGCGATCGGCACGGCCTGCGACAGGATGAAGAAGATGCCGGTGCCGAGCGTTCCGCCGACGCCGATCATGGTCAGCGAGAACAGGCCGATGCTCCGTTTCAGGTGCACCTCCCCGGTCGCGACCGGCGCGGTGGGTTTCCGGCGCAGCAACTGCTGGGCGATGGTGGGCATGGACCAATCTCCTTCGAATGGTGGGGCCGACCCGCGACGCGGTGCGCCGCGGGAACCTTTGTTCAGACTTCTCTCGTCACCCGGAAGCGCGACACCTGCGCGTCCACGGCACCGCGGACGTACCCGCTGGGGGACACCGCGACCGCCTGCAGGAACGCGACGGTCTCCGCCGTGATCTGCTCGCCGGGGATGACGTTCGGGATCCCGGGCGGATAGGCGGCGAGGGTGTCTGCGGAGATGCGGCCGACCGCTTCCGCGGCAGGCACGAGCTCGGTGGCGGAGAAGAATGCGTCGCGCGGCAGGATCCGCAGCGGTCCGGACGGCGGGAGCGCCGGGAAGCCGGCCGCGTCGCCCGCGGTGCGCTCGGCGTGAGCGTCCGCCGAGTCGACGGCGGCGACGAGCGCGCGGTGCGCGGTCGCGAGATCCGGCGTCGTTCCCGCGCCGATGAGGGCGACGAGGGAGGTGGCGGTGGACATCTCGAAGTAGATGCCGTCGCGCTCGATGAGTCGCTGACGCAGCCAGTGACCGCTCACGCCGGTGGCGGAGACGTCGATGGGAACCCGCAGCGGGTCAACGGCGACGATGTCCTCGAACGCATCGAAGCCGTCGCTGAGGACGGCGAAGCGCGGGTCCTCGCGCAGCGCGTCGCGGAACGACTCCGCTGCCGCGATCGACTGCCCGATGTGGTGCTCGCCCGTCATCAGAGAGTGGCGGGCGATGTCCAGCGACGCCTGCAGCAGCGCGGAGGACGAGGTCGAGGCGGTGAGCGTGACCGCGCGCTCGACCAGCGGCTCCAGACGATCGGCGAACGGGCCGTCCCCGAGGTGCAGCATCGCCGACTGGGTCAGGGAGCCGGCGAGTTTGTGCGTGCTCGAGACGACGAGGTCGGCGCCGAGTCGCGTGGGCGACTCCGGCAGATCGGGGTGGAACCCGAAGTGGGGGCCCCAGGCGCCGTCCACGATGAGCGGAGCGCCGTGCGCATGGGCGACCTCGGCGAGGCCGGCGATGTCGGCGACCGCGCCGAAGTAGCTGGGCGAGACGATGTACACGGCGCTCGCGGCGTGCCCGTCGCGCGCGGCGGAGGTCATCGCCTCGTCGAGGGCCGCCGGGGAGACGCCGTGGGCGATGCCGTGCCGGGCGTCGACCGAGGGCAGCACGAACGACGGGGTGAGTCCCGCGGTGAGGACGCCGTCGCTGAAGCTGGAGTGGGCGCTGCGCTGGGAGAGGATCCCCGGGCCGAGCCCGCGCACCGCGAGAGCGGCGACGCGGTTGGCCTGAGACGCGCCTCCGGTGAGGAACCAGGTGCGGCGTGCACCCCAGGCATCGGCGGCCAGGTCGAGCGCCTGGGAGAGCGGCGAGTCCTCGCCGAGATCGATGCGCTCCAGCAGCATGGGCACGTCGAGCTGCAGCACGCGCTCGCCGAGGAACTCCGCGAGCCGGGCGCTCAGTCCGCGGCCGGTGCCGCCGTGTCCCGGGACCATCAGCTGGATCGGCGCGCGCTCCGCGTGCCGCTCCAGAGCGTCGGCATACGGGGTCTCGCGGTGGCGGGGATCCACGATCGGCGAGCCGGACGATGCGGCGGGGGACGGGTCGAGGGTGAGGGACTCGGGGAACGGCATTGGTCCATGGTGCGACCTTTCGGGCGAAGGAGGAATCCCCGGAAATTCTCCTGCCCCACATATCCTGTATGTGACGGCATGCCAGCAACCGGTGTCTGCCGACATAGGAGGTTGGTTTCCATGCTCGATCTGCGTCAGCTGGAAGCGCTCCGCGCGGTGCATGCCGAGGGGTCGGTGACTGCGGCTGCGCGACGGCTGGGCTGGGGGCAGCCGACCGTCGATTACCACCTCAAGAACCTCGAGCGCCTCGTCGGCTCTCCCGTGCTGATCCGCTCGTCGCGGGGCAGCAGGCTCACCCCGGTCGGATCGCTGCTGCTGGAGCGGGCTCAGGAGATCCTGACCCTGGGCGAACGCGCGATCCGCGACGCGAGGGAGCTGACGTCGATGGGGCGGGTGCGACTGCGCTTCGGGACCTTCCCCACGGCGGCGGCGAAGATCCTGCCGTCGGTCGTGACGCGCGTCGACGATCTCGGCATCGAGATCGACGCGATGCTCGAGGAGGTGCCGACGCTCGTGGACCGGATCAACCGCGGAGGCCTGGATGCCGCGCTGGTCTATACCGTGCCGGGGTACGAGCTGCCGTTCCGTGCGCACGTCGCCACGAGGGAGGTGCACCGCGATCCGCTCCTGCTGGCGCTGCCCGTCGGGCATCCGCTCGCGACGCCGAGGCCCATCGACGTGCCGACGCTGCTCACGCTGTGGCAGGAGCGCTGGCTCTTCGCCGCAGCGGGGAACGATCCGATGGACACGATCGTGATCGACGCCTTCGCCGCCAGAGGGCACGCGCTCGACGTCGCGATCCGCACCGACGACTTCCAGGTGATGCTGGGGATGATCGCCGCCCGTCTCGCGGTGGGCCTGCTGCCGAGCCTCGCGGTCGGCGGATCCCATCCCGGGATCGTCCTGCGACCGATCGCGGATCCGTCGTTCGTGCGCTCCATCCTCGTGGCGACCTCGGCCGAGGGGTCGACGCGCGGGCCGTCCACCGCGGTCCGCCAGCTGGTGCTCGCGATCCGCGACGCCTTCAGCGCATTGCCGGCCGCGTGACCAGGGGAGGGGATGACACGCCCGGCGGCGCGTATCAGGCGTCACGATTGGCGTAGTGAGACGGCCATGTTGTAGGCTGAATGAGTTGTCGCGGGAAGCCGCGAACAGCGTCTGGGCCTGTGGCGCAGCTGGTAGCGCACCTGCATGGCATGCAGGGGGTCAGGGGTTCGAGTCCCCTCAGGTCCACGAAAAACCCCTGGTCACCCAGGGGTTTTCGTGTATTCGGATGGGGTGGGAAACACTCTGTTCCCGAGATGCGACGCACGCTACTGAACGCGCTGCGTTCGCGGGTCTCAGTGCCGCTCGCCATCGGGCCGAGATTCCGCGAGCTGTGGGATCGTGGACGGATGCGATCGATAAACATGGGTCAGAGGGCGATCGCGGTCGCGCTCGCGAGCGTGCTGCTGTGCGGAGCGGCGACAGGCTGCTCCGTCATCGCCTCGGAGATCGACCACCGCGCCGGTGAAACGACCGGCTATGGGAGCATCGCTGAGGCTGTCGTGGCCGCGTCTCCCAGAGTGCTGGCAGTGGAAGACCTCGGAAAATCGCTCAACGGGTTCGCTTACCGGCTCGACCTGTCGCTCGTCACAGATAGCGGAGAACCGTTCTCCGCAGACGAACTCGATGCGGTCGTCGAAGCGATCTGGGGTGCGGTGCCGTGGGAGCCGAACGCGATTGAGATCACGGCCGGAGCGGACACGACCGACGGTCACGAAGTGGTCGATCTGAGGGCGGCGGCGGACGACCTCGCTCCACTGGGCGTGACGAATGCGGGGACAGGGGGCGTCGGCCTCACGGGCATGACCGAACGCTACGGCGAGTGGACTGGACCTCAGTGAGACTCTGACCTCGCTACCGCGTGTGCCGACTACGCGAAGACTCGGCCGGCCACTGCGCAGGCGAGATGGCAGACTGCTCCGTTGAGCGATCTTCGTGAGGGAGGACCAATGGATGGCGTGAGTTCCTTCGAGTTCGACACCGCCGCCCTGCGGGGACCGGTCGACCGATCGACGCCCGTCCGCCCGCCGGAGAGCGCGATCCACGGAAGCGCTGCGGAAGAGCTGTCGGTGCGACGACTCGTCATCAGCGTCGTCATCCAGGTTCTCGGGTTCGGGGTGCTGGCCGCGATCATGGTGGTGTTCGTGCAGCTGATCTTCGGCGGGGATGGGATGAACGCCCTCACCTGGATCATCGCGGCGTTCATGGTCTCACCGTTCGCCGCGATCGCGCAGATCAGAGCGTTCGGATCCCGCCGCCGGGAGCTCGACGAGCGCACCTACCGGCTCACGCGCTTCGCCGCAGACAACCGGATGAGTCACGTCGCCGCCGAGCCTGCGGTAGAGCATCCCGTCGCCCGATTCCGCACCGGCGGGCCGCTCGCGATCAGGGATCTGCTGCGCGCGCCTGAGAGATCCGGGCTCGAAGCGGGCACCTACTACTACGTGCGGAGCATGGGGCGCTCGACGGTCGCGCACAGTTCGAGCTACGTCGCGCTGGATCTCCGGGGCGCAGCGCCGTCGATGACCATGGCCACGAAGCTCGGCGACGTCTGGAGCCAGCCGTCGACCCGCGGCAGCACGCAGCATCAGGTCAGCATCAACGAGGACTTCGACGAGCGGGTCCGGGTCTACTGCGAGCCCCAGGACGACGATGCCGTGCGGAGACAGCTGACACCGCAGGTGCGCGACGCTCTGCTCGAGGTCGCCGGGAAGTGCGACATCGAGGTGGACGGCGGCCGGATCCACATCATCGCCCGCAAGGCACTCCCGTTCACTGACCCCGTGTTCTGGCGCTGGGTCGGCGACATCGATCGTCTCGTCTCGCTCTTCTCGCGGCCGGAGGCGCCGGTGCCGGCCGGGACGGCATCGGGATGGAGGAGCCGCAGCGTCGAGCGCGACGCTCTCTTCGCAGTGCCCCGGTCGGGCCGCGGCTTCGCCATCGGGGCCCTCGTCATCGTTCTGGGGCTGGTGGCTGCCGCCGTGATCACGGCGATGAGCTGAGGCGCCCGGGTACGACGTCACGCGGCGACCGGCATTGATAAGCTGAGGCCTTTGGGAACGGCGCGTTCCACAGCTGTAGGGAGCGATCGTGACCGGAAGCAGGGCAGAGGGCGCCTATCTGCGCGCTCTCGCGGCGTTCAAGACGCCGACGCTCGATCTGCTGCACGGCCGGTACGCGCCCTTCGTCGTCGCCGTGCTGAGCCAGATGTTCTCTGCCGACCGGCCGACAGTGGCCATCGCCGATGCGCACGTCGAGGTCGGCGAGATGCTGGATCAGCTCCGCGCGGCGGGCTATGGGCGCGACGACCGCCGGCTGCCCGCCACGACCGGTCGTGAGGTGTGCCGGTACTGGATCAAGGTCGGCTGGCTGGGCCAGCAGATCGAGGGCGAGAGCGAGGTCTACCGCCTCACCGCGCACGCCGTGCGCGCGCTCGAGATCGCCGACCTCACCGGGGGCGGCGCGCGCGTCTCCAACTCCCGGGTGCGCACCCTGCTCGAGGCCGTGGAGCGCCTCGCGGGGAACGCGGACGACGACCCGGCGCGACGGCTGAGGCGCTTGCGCGCGGAGCGGGCGGCGCTCGACGCCCAGATCACGGCGCTCGAGAGCGGGGCGGCCGATCCGGTGCCGGAGGACGAACTGCTCGAAGAGGCCGAGAACGTGCTGCACCTCTCGCGAGGGCTGCCGGCGGACTTCACGCGCGTCGCGGAGTCGATCAAGGCGATGCAGCGCGATGTGATCCGCGACCTCCGTCGCGACGAGCGCCCGACAGGGGAGGTGCTGCGCGAATATCTGCTGCGCGGCCAGCAGGTTATGCAGTCCACGCGCGAGGGGCAGGCGTTCGCGGGCGCGCTGCGCCTCATCGGCGACCCGGAGCGGATCGACGAGCTCACGGATCAACTGCACGGACTCCTCTCGCGCCCGTTCGCGCAACTGCTGGACGGCACGCAGCGCACGGAGCTCGACATGATCGGGCGCCGCATGGAGCTGGGCGTGCAGGAGGTCTTGACCGCACAGCGCCGCGCGTCGCACGTCATCGCGGGTCAGGTGCGCACGCACGACCCCGCGCGCGATCGCCAGGTCGATGAGCTGCTGCGCGACGTCATCGCGGGGATGCAGGCCTGGACGCAGACGCGGACCCCCGAGACCCCGGTGGAACCGCTCCGCCGCCTGCCGGTCGCGAGCATCGGCCACCTGCGCCAATCGCTCGGCGACATCCGCCCGCCCGGATCGCCGGTGGCTCTGGTCACGCAGGGTCAGGACGCCGAGTTCGTCGACGCCGACACACGGGCCTGGGGCGGCCCGCACTACGCCGAACTCGAGGCGCACGTCTCAGGACTCGGCGACGTGTTCGACCTCGGCGAAGCGTTCCAGGCGATCGTCGCGGAAAGCACCCGCCGCCCGGTCGATCTGCTCGGACTGCTCGAGATCGCCCACCGCAACGGGCTGGCAGAGGCGGACGGGGTCTCGATCGTGGAGACCGTGCGCCCCGACGGCACCGCGCGCCGATTCGCCTTCGGATCCGTGACCGCCCATGCGAGGAAGGAAGAGGAACGATGACCTCCGATGTTGCAGAGACCTCCGATGCCGCCGAGACCTCGGATGCCACAGAGACCTCGGGGTTCATCGAGCCCGTCGCGATGGAGGACGACCTCGCCGAGCTGTTCCCCGGCGACCGTGGGGTGCTCGATCCCGAGGTGCGGCGCACGCTCGCGCTGATCCTGCATCGGCGCTTCCTGCTCGCCGACCGCAATCGCACCGAGTGGCGCACCCTGCTCGACCACCAGACGGTGATCGAGTCGCGCCTCAACGATCTGTACATCCGGCTGATCGTCGATCACGAGCACGGCCTCGCTTACAAGCAGCAGATCCGCATCGACGAGCTCGATATCCCGATCCTCCTGCGCGATACGCCCTACACCCGCTCCGAGACCCTGGTGCTGGTGCACCTGCGCACCGTCTACGAACGGGAGAACGTCGCCGGCGAGGCCGCGCCGCGCATCGACATCGAGGATGTCGAGCAGACCGTGCTCAGCTACTTCACCGATGCCGACGGCGACATCTCGCGGCGCCAGAAGGCCGTGCGCGATGCGATGCGCAAGCTCTCGAACGACGGGATCATCAGCGAGGAGACCACCGGGCGCTACCGGATCGGTCCTCTCGTCGAGGTCGTGCTGAGCGCGGAGAAGCTCACTGAGCTGCGCGACTGGCTGCGCGACACCGCCGCCGAACGACGTGCCGCCGCAGGCGGCGTCGCGCTCGACGCCGACGCCCCCGAGGAAGCCCTGGAGGACGCCCTGTCATGACGATGGTCGACACTCTCTTCGGACTGATCCCCGAAGCGTCCCGCGGCCAGCAGTGGGTCGCGGAGGATCTGCAGCTGGTGAACTGGGGCGGCTACGACGGGGGACCGCACCGCGTGCGGTTCTCTCCTGCCGCGACCCTGCTCTGCGGCGGATCCGGATCCGGCAAATCGACGCTCATGGACGCGTACATCGCGCTCATGATGCCGCACACGACACCGTTCAACGGCGCGTCGAACGGTGGCGTCACCGGGCGCCCTCGTGGCGACGAACAGCGCAACGTGCTCTCCTACGGGCGCGGCAAGCTCGACGAGACGCGCACCGAGGAGGGCACGAAGGTGCAGGTGCTCCGCGGCGACGGCGAGGACACCTGGACAGCGATCGCGGTGACGTGGCGCGACCACGACGACTCGCGCTTCACGGCCGTGCGCGCCTGGTACATCCCGGCCGGCGCGCGCGTGCTCGAGGACACGGTGCGCGTGCGCGCCACCGCGAACACCGGGTTCGACCTCGCGACACTCGAACGTGCGGCCGCGCAGCGCCTCACCGACGCCTCCGTGCGCGCCGCCGGGCTGGAACCCGTGGGCACGGACCGCGAGTTCTCGGCACGGCTGCACTCCGTGCTGGGCATCGGAGCCGCGGGATCCGGCGCGAATGCGATGAGCCTGCTCGCCCGTATCCAGGCCGGACAGCAGATCACGACGGTCGACGACCTCTACAAGCGCCTGGTGCTCGAAGAGCCCGAGACGATGCGCACCGCGGACGCCGTGGTCGTGCACTTCGATGAACTCGAGAGCACGAAGCAGCGCATGCTCGTCGCACGCCAGCAGGTCGCCGCCCTCGAGCCGATCCGAGACCTGCGCCAGCGCATCGACACCGCGGCCGGGCGGATGACGCTCATCGACGCGGTGGGCGTGTTTGAGGATCCGACGTCCGTCGCCTCCCTCTGGCGTGCCGAGCGGCGCATGGACCTGCTCCGCACGGTCGAGGATGAGCTCCGCGACCGGACCCGCGTGCTCGACGTCCTCGTGCGGGAGAAGCGCGTGCAGGCGGAGGCCGCGGAGGTCGAGCACGACGGCCTGCGGGATCTGCTGCGCGAGCGCGGCGGCGACAGGCTGGAGACGGCGCAGCGGGAGCTGCGCGGTGTCGAGCGGCGTCTGGAGGACGCTCGAGTCCTTCGTGCGAGATTCGACGACGACCTGCGCGCGCTCGGCGCGGAGGTGCACAGCAGGGCGGAGTTCGACAAGCTCGTCGGGCGCGCCCGCGCGGTGCTCGGCGACGCGGACGCCAAGGGCAACGCGCGCGAGGCGTGGGCCGATGCACGTCGCACCAGGGACGGCCTCAAGATCGAACTCGCGCAGCGCGAGCGTGCGGCCGAGGAGGCCACGGCGTTCGCGGGCAACATCCCCGGCGACCTGTACCGTTCCCGGGAGCTGCTCGCCGAGGCGGCGGGGCTCGAACCGCACCAGCTGCCCTTCGTGGGCGAGCTCATCGAGGTCCGCACGGAGTACGAGCCGTGGCGCGAGGCGTTCAACCTCGCCCTCGGCGGCTTCGCCACGACCGTGCTGCTCGACGTTGCCGACCTCGACCGGTTCCGCACCGCGATCGACGGCGTGCGCACTCCGCGTCGCCTCACGTACCAGGGGGTGCACACCGGTCTCCCCGCGAACGGCGGGGGAGCGGAGAACCGCCTGCCGGGACGTCTCGAGTACGCGGACGCGCCCTTCACGGGCTGGCTGCAGGTGCGTCTGGCCGAGCGGTTCGGCTTCGTCTGCGTGAACTCCTCCGCGGAGCTCGCCGCGCATGAGCAGGCGCTCACGATCACGGGCCAGGTCTCCCGCGGGGACCAGGGCGCGCACGGCGGCCACGGCAGGGCCAACGTGCTCGGCTTCTCCAACCGCGCCCGCCTGCGCGAGCTGGAGGCCGCGGTCGAGGAGCTGCGACCCGCCCTCGATCGCGCGGAGGAAGCCGTGACGGCGGCCGAGACGGCGCTGGACCGGTTCGACGCCGAGCGCGCGGCCTTCGCGCGGATCGTGGACGTCGTGTGGGACCAGGTCGACGTCGACGCCCTCGTCGCCGTGCAGGAGCGCTGGCGCGGCGTCGAGTCGGAGGTCGCGGAGAAGAACCCGGACATCGCCGGGATCGCGGCGCAGATCGAGAAGGCCAAGGCGCTGGCGGGACGACTCCGCGAGGAGATCGGCGCGGCCACGGCCGAACGTCAGCAGGTCGAGCAGCGCTGGGGCGAGATCACGGACGACGTCGACGCCGGTCAGGCGCTGATCGACGAGGCGACCGGATCCGATCGCGCCGTCGGCGCGGAGCAGGCGCAGTACCTCGACGACCGCTTCGCCTCGCCCGCATCGGCAAAGGCCGGGCCCTCGGTGCTGCTGGAGCGCTTCGACGGTGCGCTGCAGACCGCGGGCAACCGGCTGAACGAGGACCGCGCGACGGCGTTCGAGGCTCACCACGAACAGCGCGAGAGCATGCGCCGTCTGATGGCCGGATTCCTGGAGCGCTGGGAGAACCCGAACCTGGTCGCCGATCCGGATCTGTACGTCGACGACTTCGAGAGCATCCTCGCGGCGCTCGAGACGAGCGGACTCCATCAGCTCGAGAGCGAGTGGCGGGACAGCCTCGTCCACCTCTCCGGGAACGACCTCACGAACCTCGACTCCACGCTCGGCCGGGCGCTCCGGGACATCCGGGAACGGATCGAGCCGATCAACCGGATCATGCAGGACCTGCCGTTCTACGACGACCACCACCGCCTGCAGATCACGACCCGCGAGAGCCAGTCCGAGGCGCGCAAGCGCTTCCGGCGTGACCTGCGCGAGGTGCGGGGGCTCATCGAGGGCGCGTCCAGCGATCAGGAACGCGAGCAGGCCTACCGCCGGATGTCGCGTCTCATCGGGCACCTGCGGCGCAGCGCGCCGGACTTCGCCGATCTCATCGACGTGCGCAACCACGTGCGGGTGAGCGCCGAGCGCGTCACCGCCGACACCAAGCAGCACGTCGCGCTCTACGACCACATCGGCGAGAAGTCCGGCGGCGAGTCGCAGGAGCTCATCGCGTTCATCGTGGGCGCGGCGCTCCGCTACCAGCTGGGCGATGCCGGAGCCGAGCGCCCGCGCTACGCCCCGGTGTTCATGGACGAGGCCCTCATCAAGGCCGATGCGCACTTCACCAAGCGGGCGATCGGCGCATGGCGCGGTCTCGGGTTCCAGCTCGTGATCGGGGCGCCCAACGACAAGTACAGTGCGATCGAACCGCACGTCGACGTGGAGTACGACATCCTGAAGGACACCCAGGGGCGATCCTGGGCGAAGCTCAAGGTCGCGTTGCCCGAGGCTCGCTGAGCCTCGGGGCGCGGATCCTCGCGCAGAGGCGACCTGTCACCAGTCGCTGCGGTCGAGCGCGGCCTGCAGGTCGCGCATCGCGCGCGCATCCTCGCGGGTAGGCACGCCGCCGCGCTGCAGGATCCGGCGGGGCAGCCACGTCGGCATCGCGAGACGCGCGCGTCGCTGCGGCGACGGCGCGGTGTCCGCAGCGGTACGCGGGGAGGCGTCCGTGCGGGCCAGGGGGATCCGGAAGGGGGCGGGGGTCGTAGCGGTCTCGGTCATGGCTTCAAAGCTACGAGCACCAGGATCCTGCCACCAGATGGCGGAAAGACTTTCGCCATAAAGATTCAGCCAGTATGATCGCAGCATGCTGCAGAGCGTCACCCTTCCCGTGATCGACGGGCTCGCCGTCTTCGAGTTCGGCCTGCTCAGCGAGGTTTTCGGACTGGATCGGAGCGTCTATTCGGACGTCCCCGCCTTCGACTTCCGCGTGTGCGGCCTCGAGGCCGGGCGAGCCGTGAGCACCGAGGTCGGGGCGCAGGTGATCCCCGCCTACGGGCTCGAGGCGATGGAACATGCCGACGTGATCGCGGTGCCGGCGGCACGCGTCCGTCCCGCCGAGGAGTACCCGGCCGAGCTGCTGGATGCGCTGCGCCGCGCCGCGGATCGCGGGGCGATCCTGCTGAGCGCTTGCTCCGGGGCGTTCATCCTGGGAGCCGCGGGTCTGCTCGACGGGAGGCCGTGCACGACGCACTGGCGCTATGCCGAGGAACTGCAGCGGCGCTACCCGACGGCCCGTATCGATCCGGACGTGCTGTTCGTGGACGACGGCGATCTGATCACGAGCGCCGGCACCGCGGCGGGCATCGACGCGAGTCTGCACCTCGTGCGCCGTGAGCTCGGCAGCGCGATCGCCAACGTCATCGCCCGGAACATGGTGGTGCCGCCGCAGCGCGACGGCGGGCAGCGTCAGTACATCGAGCGCCCGGTCCCGCAGGCCGATTCGGATGCCATGGGCGACGTCCTGGCGTACCTGGGCGATCGTCTCGGCGCCGCGCATTCCGTCGCGTCGCTCGCACAGCGTGCGCACATGTCCACCCGCACGTTCGCGCGGAGGTTCGTCGCGGAGACCGGGGTGACGCCGATGCAGTGGCTCACCGCTCAGCGGGTGCTGCATGCGCGGCTCGCCCTCGAGACGACCGATGCATCGATCGAGGAGATCGCGACCACCTGCGGATTCGGCAGTGCGACGCTGTTCCGGCACCACTTCACGCGGGAGGTCGGGATCGCGCCGAGCGCGTACCGTCGCACCTACGCCTGCGACCTCGCGGAGCAGACGGCGGAGCGAGAGCTGCTGTCTCTCGGGTAGCGCCTGGCCGGTCTGCTCGGAGCGCGGGGCTACCGCGTCGACAGATAGAGGACGAGCACGCCGATGATCACCAGCGCGACCGCGAGCATGCTCCACACCGGCGCTCCGTAGACATCTCGGAGGATCCACGGCGTCCGATATCCGCGCTCTGCAGCCGTCCGCCTGCGATGTCGTCTGCCGCCGTTCCGCGTCGCCATCCGGCGAGCGTAGGTCGGTGGGCTGAGGCTCGGCTATGACTGCGCCCGGTGTCGCCTGAGCACGGTCAGGGGTGCGGATCGGATGCGGGAGGCATCCGCTCGCCGGGATCCGGCGTCGGGATGACAGACTGAATATATTGGTCCGACGTCTTGCGGGGGGAGCGAGCATGCACGACGACCGCAGCGATGCGCAGCTGCTCCGCGCGGTGCGAGGCGGCGACGGTGGCGCCTGGGAGCTCCTGTGGCACCGTCACTACGACTCCGCTCTCCGGTACGCCCGGCGCCTCTACTGGTCGCGGGCGGAGGATCTCGTCTCGGAGTCGTTCCTCGCGATCTACCAGCAGCTGCGAACGCGGGACAACGGGCCGGATTCGTCTTTCCGTGCCTACTTGAAGACGGTGATCCGCAACACCTCCGCCCGATGGCATGCGGACGCCGGTCGGATGCTCGACACCGAGGACATCGATCAGGTGGATCCTCGCGATGGCCTCCGCCACGTCGAACGGGAGTCCGGTGCGGCGGATGTCCTCGCCGCGTTCGGAGCGCTTCCCGACCGCTGGCAGCGGGTGCTCTGGCTCTCAGAGGTGGATCAGGCGGGGCGTCCCGCGATCGCGCGCGAGCTGGGCATCAGACCGAATGCGGTGTCGGCGCTGCAACGTCGTGCCCGCGCGGGCATGAAGTATCAATGGCTGGTCCGGCAGGTTCCGACGGGACTTCGCGGCGATGCCGCACACGTCGCCCGTCTGCTGCCGCAGCACCTGGCGCACCCCCGGAATGCGGCTCTCGCCGCGGAGGTCGCCGCGCACCTCGTGACCTGCATGCTCTGCACGGACCTGCTGCGCGGCATGCATGCCTCCGTCGCCCGGGCACAGGGCGGGGCGCTGTCGGCGGTGCTGCTCGGGACGGTCGGAGCGGGAGTGCCGGTCACCGCGTCGCTGAGCGCCGGGACGGCCGCCGCGGCCACGACCACGGCGGGCGCGGGTGTACTGGCCTGGCTGTTCGCGGGCGGCGTCACCGCCGCCACGGTCGGCGGTCTCGTGGCGACGGCGCTGCTCACCGTCGCGCCTGCGGTCGCGCCGCCGGCGGAGGCCCTCCGCGCCCCGACGGCGACAGCGACGCCGTCTCCGGGCCCCTCCGCGGACGCGGAGGCAGCTCGGACCGAGGTGCCCGAGCCCGTTGCGCCCGCGCCGGATCCTCCGGTGGAGGCGGCACCGGATCCTGCTCCGGTGGCTCCGGATCTCTCCGCGGTGACTCCGGATCCCGTTGCGGCCGTGATTCCGGATCCTGCCGTACCGCTCCCTCCGGATGTCGTCGTGCCGGTGCCTACGGTTCCCGCCGCGCCGGTGCCTCCGGATGTCGTCGTGCCGGCGCCTCCGGTTCCCGCCGTGCCGGTGCCTCCGGTTCCCGCCGTGCAGGTGCCTCCGGATGGTGTTGCGGAACTGTGGTCGATGACTCTCCCGGACGCGTCGCTGCCCGTCGTCGACCTGCCGCCGACGAGTGCGCAGCTCGTCGCGACGTCCCAGATCAGCGTCCTGGGACTCTCGTTGGAACTGCGCGTCGTGCTTCCCTGACGTCTAGCCGCGGGCAGGGGCCGATCCTTTGCGCAGATTCCGGCGCGGGTGGTCATGCGGGCGGACGTCGTGGGGAGCGCAGCGCGGCCTCTCATCCTCTGGTTCCGCCAGTGCGGCGGGGACTGCCGCGGCGGCCGCGGCGGCATCGTCGGCGGCGGCGATCGCGGTGATGACGGTCAGGTTCCACGCAGCGCTGGGCCGGACTCTTCTGCGGTCGAGCGTGCGCTCGCCCACCTCCTCCGAATCGGGGGTGGATCCTTCGGGTGGCGTCTCCGGGTTGCGCATGTCATCCTCACTCGTGCATCGGCCCACCGCGAGCCGATCATCCGACCCGGTGAGGGGTCGTCGATGTAGAGAGTCGGCAACCGGCCGATAGTGACGCGCTCCGGTGAAGAAACCCGAGGGCGTCCGCAGATCGTTGCGGCGAGCACGGGGAGCACGGGGAACACGGGAAAGGTGGGGAACACCGGGAGCACTCGAGATGTTGCACCGGCCGTGGACATCCTCGACAGCATCGTGATCGGCGCGGGCCAGGCCGGCCTGTCGAGCTCGCACCATCTGCGCCGGCTCGGCATCGCGCATGTGGTCCTAGACGCGGACGATGCGCCGGGCGGCGCGTGGCAGCACCGCTGGGACGCGCTCACGATGCAGGACGTGCACGGCGTCGCGGAGCTGCCGGGGTCCGTTCCGCCTCCGCGCACGACGGAGCGGGCGAACCGTGCCGTGCCGGCCTACTTCGCCGGCTACGAGCGCGCCCATGAGCTGCCGGTGATCCGGCCTGTCCACGTCGACCGGGTGACCGACGACGAAGGGATCCTCGTCGTGCACGCGGGCGATCGGAGCTGGCGCACCCGCACCCTCATCAACGCCACGGGCACGTGGACGCAGCCGTTCCTGCCGCATTACCCGGGTATGGAGACCTTCCTCGGGGAGCAGTTCCACACGGTCGACTACCCGGGACCTGAGCACCTCCGAGGCAAGCGCGTGCTCGTGGTCGGCGGCGGGGCGTCGGCCGTGCAGTTCCTGGGTGCGCTCGCACCGATCGCTGGCGTCGTGTGGGTCACGCGACGTCCGCCCGTCTGGCGCGACGACGACTTCACCCCCGAGGCGGGCGCCGCCGCCGTGGCGCTCGTCGAACAGCGCGTCGCTCAGGGTCTCGCCCCGCAGAGTGTGGTCAGCGTGACCGGCCTGATGCTGCGGCCGCAGGAGCAGGCGGCGGCGCGGCTCGGCGTCTACGACGCGCGCCGGCCCATGTTCGAGCGCATCGAACCGGACGGCGTCCGTTGGGCGGACGGCTCCTTCGAGCCTGTCGACGCGATCCTATGGGCCACGGGGTTCCGGCCCGCGATCGGGCACCTCGCCCCGCTGCACCTGCGCAGCGAGCGCGGCGGGATCCAGCTCGATCGCGACGGTCGCGGAACGACGGCGGTGAAGGATCCGCGGATCCAGCTCGTGGGATACGGCCCCTCGGCGAGCACGATCGGCGCGAACCGGGCCGGCCGCACCGCGGCGCGCGGCGTGCAGCGCTACCTCGCGCGGGCGCTTGCCGCGGTCGAGGCAGGCTGAGCCGCTCGGGTCCGCGCGGCTCCGGGCGCCCGCTTTCGGGGCGCGTTCTCCGGTTTTGGGGCGCGCTACGACGTGGAATCGGGGTGCGGTGCGCCCCAAAACGAGGGGGTGCGCCCCAAACGGAGCGACCGCGCGCGGCAGGGTGTTGAGTCAGGACGGTGTCGGATCCGGATCCGGCCGACGTGACCCTTCGGGGCGCGTTCTCTCGTTTTGGGGCGCACCACGTCGTCGAAACCGGGCGTGGCGTGCCCCAAAACGGTGGGGTGCGCCCCAAACGGAGCACTTGTGCGCCAGGAGAAGGAAGAGGGCGCGGGGGTCAGCGGATGATGCGGATCGAGCCGGTCGCGGTGGACGGGGAGACGGGCCGCGTGATCCGCAGCGCGTCGGCGATCAGCGCGCCGACCTTCGTCCCGATGCACAGGCTGATGAAGATCATCGGGGCGGCCGCGAGCGCGGCGGCGTCGAACGACGCGAGCGCCACGAGCCCGACCGTGCCCGGGACCAGGAGCAGGAAAGCCGGCTGGAACGAGACCGTCGCGGGGACCGCGAGCGTCATCCTCTCCAGCACGCGCGCCGCGAGGAACAGCAGCCCGGCGGTGATCCCCGTCGCGACGGTGCTGCCGGTGTACGGGCTCAGCAGCATCAGCGCTGCGTAGGTGCAGATCATCACGATCACCGTCGCGATCGTGAGGCGGAATCCGGATCCGAAGCTCAGCCCGATCCCGATCGCGAGCACCACGACACCGACCCAGCTCCAGGCCAGCGGCGGTACCGCCTCCCACCCGCCGTGCCCCGTGACGAGCGAGGTCTCACCGACGAGGGCCGCGGAACGCGGATCCACGCGCAAGCCGGTCGCCGCCGCGCCGGTGAAGATCCCCGCGGCCATGAACGTGAGCATGATCAGGCCGTACACGAGCCGCGATGCGCCGGTGACGATGTCGGCCGCGGTCAGTTCGAGGAGGGCGTTCGTGATGAGGGCGCCCGGCACGAGCAGCGCGACAGGGGCGCACACCGCGAAGAGCGGCACGGCGCCCAGATCCAGGCGATCGGCGACCACCCCGACGACGAGGGTCGAGATGAGCGATGCGACGAACGGGACCACGGCGGCGGCCGCGCGGATCCGCTCCGTGGCCAGCACGATCGCGGCGACGAGCCCGCCGACCAGCAGCGCGAGCACGATCGCCCACCACGGGCAGCGGAACAGTATCGCGAGTCCCGCCGCCAGGAGCGCGCCGCCGAGCGCGGTCTGCAGGACCGGATGCCGGCGCTGCAGACCGCGGATGTGCGAGATGTGCGCCGGAACCTGGTCCAGCGTGACGCGTCCCGCCTCGAGCCGCCGTGCGAGACGCGAGGCGTGGGCGGTCTGGCGGAAGGTCAGCCCCGGCCCTCCGCCGGCGGAGATCGTGGTCGCTCCCGGGATGCCGGGACGGCTCACGAACACGTGCTCGGGGAGCACGGCGAAAGAGAGGTCGGCGCCGGGAGCGGTCGCGTCGCGGGCGCGCTCGAGCGTGCCGCGCACGTCGGTCACGGACACGCCGGAATCGAGCAGCAGCGCGCCGAGGTCGCCGAGAGCGACGTCGGGGGAGACGGGTTCGGAAGGGGACATCACCTGAAATCGTAGAACGTGCGGCGGCCCCGCGCGGTTCGGAACGGTCAGCGGCGACCGGCGTCGCCGCAGAGACGCCCAGCCGCGCCGACCTAGGCTGGAGGCATGCGGGTGTTCACGAGGCGAGCCCACGCGTCGCACGCGGTCGGCAGGCGTGCGGGCGCGGTGGCCCTGCTGCTCTCGACGCTGCTCGCTGCATCCGCCTGTGCACCGGACTCCTCGTCCGCGGGGGGATCCGGCGCGTCCGTGCCCTCCGCGCACACACCGAGCGCTGAGCCCGCACCCGCGCCGACAGCGTCCCCGCGCTCCCGCGTGCAGGAGATCGTCACGCAGATGGATCTCGCGCAGCAGGCGTCCGCGGTGGTGATGGGCAACACGCCGGGTGCGGATCCGGTGGCGATGCGCGCGATGATGAGCCGTGGGTTCGGCGGGTTCATCCTGATGGGATCCAACGTGCCCGCCACCCCGGGTGACCTGCATGCGATGTCCGAGGCTCTCACGATCGACCCCGCGCTGCCGCCGCTGATCGCGACCGACGAGGAGGGCGGCGACGTGGTCCGCCTGCCCTGGGACGATCAGCCGGGAGCGGACGTGCTCAAGGCGCAGCCCGCCGGCGCTACCAGGGCCGCGTTCGCCCGGCGCGGGATGCTGCTCGCGCAATCGGGCGTGACGGTCAACTTCGGCGTCGTCGCGGATGTGGCGTCGTCGCCGGACTCGTTCATCTACGACCGCTCGTTCGGCACGGATCCGGCCGCCGCGGCCGAGCGCGTCGACGCGGCTGTGCGCGGGGAGGCGTCCTGGGTGTCCACGACCCTCAAGCACTTCCCGGGACACGGTGCGGCCGAGGGCGACTCGCACCACATGATCCCGAGCACGGGGATGGATCTGGAGACCTGGCGCTCAGAGGTGGCTCCGCCTTTCCTGGCTGGGATCAGGGCGGGTGCGCCGATCGTGATGATGGGGCATCTCGCGTACACGGCGGTGGACGCGCAGCCGGCGTCCCTGTCGCCTCGTTGGCATCAGATCCTGCGCGACGACCTCGGCTTCCGCGGCGTCATCGTCACCGACGACCTCGACATGCTGGTCGACTCCGGCGATCCCGCGTACGCGGACGAGGTGTCCGACGCCGTGCAGGCGGTCGTCGCGGGGAGCGACCTCGTGCTCGCCCTCGACGGCGCGGGACCCGACACCGCGCAGAAGATCGCCGATGGGCTCGTCGCGGCGGTCCGCAGCGGCGCCCTTCCCGCCGATCGCCTCCGCGAGGCGGCGTCCCGGGTGGTCGCGCTCCGCCTGGACATCGCAGACCGACGGCACTGAGCCCGTCACAGGCCCCGTGCGTCAGCCCGCTGCGCCTTGCCAGCCCTCGAGGATCCGAGTGCGCAGGACGTTGCCGCGCTCGGCGAACTCGCGTTGACGACGCACATACTCGGCCTTGCCCTCCGCGGTCTCGATCCGCACCGGGACGACGCCCCAGTCGGAGAGATCGTAGGGCGCTGCCTCCATGTCGAGGACCCGAATGTCGCGGGCCAGTTCGAACGCGTCCAGCAGGATCTCGCCGGGCACGAGCGGTCCGAGCTTCATGGCCCACTTGTAGACGTCCATGCCTGCATGCAGGCAGCCGGGCTGCTCGAGGAGGGGCTGCGTCTCGCGGGTCGGCGCGAGCCGGTTGCGGGGCACCGCGTCCGGCGTGAAGAAGCGGTACGCGTCGATGTGCGTGCAGCGCAGCTCGCCCTGCTCCACGACCGCGTCGGTTCCCGCCTGCCCCAGTCGCAGCGGCACGGCGTGCCGGTGCTCGGGCGTGCGGTACACCATCGCCCACTCGTGCAGGCCGAAGCAGCCGAACTGCCCGGGACGCGCGGCGGTGCGCGCGAGCATCGCGTGCACGAGGCGCGCGAGCTCCGGCTTGTCGGCGGCGAAGGCGTCCGCGTCCGGCATGACGGCATCGGATCCGGATCCGGATGACGCGGCGTCCTGATGCGGCGCGGGGGAGTACCAGCGCCAGCCCGCCCGTTCCGGAGCGTCCTCGAGCACCACTCCCGCCCCGGGGTGCCAGCGGCGCAGCTGACCCGGCTTGTAGCCGTAGTACGTGAAGAGGAAGTCGTGGACGGGGTGCTTCTCGCGACGCGCCTGGCGGGCACGGTGCTCCGCGGTCAGCGCGTCGGCGCGCTCCGCGTGGGCCTCCGCGCGGGCCGACCACGTCGCGCGATCCAGGCGCGCGCGAGGGACCGCCGCCGCGGCAGAGCCCGGCGCCGAGGCGAGAGCGGAGGCCGGCGCGCCGGCGGGGCCGGTCATGGCTCCGAGCGCACGACGCCCGCGTCGATGAGCTCGTCGAGGATGCCGGCGCCGTCCTCCGCGCTCACCCACGGCGCGAGGTCCTCGTCGCGCGCCTCGGCGTCTGCGCCGTCGCCGTCGGCACGGGCCGAGGCGCGACGGCCGGCGAGGACGCCCTCCGCGGGGAGCAGGCGACGGATCGCGACGGCCGCGACGTTCTCGGGGTGGTCGATGAGGAACTGCCCGTAGATGGCCTCGTCGTGCTGCCCGTCGTCGCCGATCAGCAGCCACTGCATGTGCGGGAACTCCTCGGCGAGGCGGGAGAGGTTCCGCAGCTTGTGCTCGCGCCCGCTGCGGAACCAGCGCTCATGCGTGGGCCCCCAGTCGGTGAGCAGCATGGATCCGGCGGGGAAGAGGTGACGGGAGAGGAAGCGGTTGAGCGTGGGAGCCACGTTCCAGGCGCCCGTGGAGAGGTAGATCATCGGCGAGCCGGGGTTGTCGCGCATGAGCCGTTCGAGCAGCACCGCCATGCCGGGGACCGGGGTGCGCGCGTGCTCGTCGACGACGAAGGAGTTCCACGCGGCGATCAGAGGCCGCGGCAGGGCCGTCACCATGACGGTGTCGTCGACATCGGAGATCACGCCGAAGCGGACGTCGTCGGCGACGACGAACACCCGCGCAGGGGTCGGATCCTGACCCTCGACGGACATCGTCACCTGCTGCCAGCCCGGGGCGAGGTCGGCCTCGATGCGGCAGTCGACGACGCCGCCGCGATCGGCCGCGACCTCGTGCGCACGACCGGCGACCGTGATCGTGACGGTCGCGAAGCTCACCGGGATGCCGACGAAGCTGCGCCAGCCCCGGACGCTCGCGTCCTTGCCGCCGCGACGGGTCTTCGGCAGGATCAGGACGCGGCCGACGACGCGCACCCAGCCCGCGCCGCCGTAGCCCGGGAAGGGCACGATGCTCGCGGTGCGGCCGCGTTTGCGGGCACGCCGCTCACGCCACGCGTGGAAGCGGTGCTCCAGGCGGGCGAACCAGTGGATCCGCTCCGGTCGGGCTGAGGACGAGGGCATAGCGCCTCTAGTCTTTCACGTCCGCGCCCTGACGCAGGCTCAGGGGCGGAACGCCGGGCCTCGCGGGCTGGGATAATCTGGAGGTTGCCCTGTTCGGGGCATTCTTTTCCCCTGCTGCAGAGAATGGTCGTCGCGTTGTCTGAGAACCCGTCCCACACCGCATCCCCGTCGATCGACGAGTCGCTGCCGGTGCACGAGCTTCAGGCGCGCCAGGCCCAGCGGCTTCAGGAGAAGTGGCAGAGGTACTGGGCCGAGAACGAGACCTTCCAGGCCGGCGGCGCCGAGGACGTGCGCCCTCGCAAGTATGTGCTGGCGATGTTCCCGTACCCGTCGGGCGACCTGCACATGGGGCACGCCGAGAACTACCTCTACTCCGACATCGTGGCGCGCTTCTGGCGTCACCGCGGACACAACGTGCTGAATCCGATCGGCTGGGACTCCTTCGGGCTGCCCGCCGAGAACGCGGCCATCCGTCGCGGAGCGGACCCGCGCGAGTGGACGTACCAGAACATCGCCCAGCAGAAGGCGGGCTTCCAGTCCTACGGCGTCTCCTTCGACTGGAGCCGCGTGCTGCACACCTCCGACGAGGAGTACTACCGCTGGAACCAGTGGCTGTTCCTGAAGCTCTACGAGCGGGGCCTGGCCTACCGCAAGAAGAGCCCGGTGAACTGGTGCCCGAACGACCAGACGGTGCTCGCGAACGAGCAGGTCGTCGACGGGCGCTGCGAGCGCTGCGGCGCCGAGGTCGTGAAGAAGAACCTGACCCAGTGGTACTTCCGGATCACCGACTACGCCGACCGCCTGCTGGACGACCTGAACCAGCTCGAGGGCTTCTGGCCGCACAAGGTGCTGCAGATGCAGCGCAACTGGATCGGCCGCTCGATCGGCGCCGACGTGGACTTCGCGATCGAGGGCCGCGAGGGTGTTGTGACCGTGTTCTCCACGCGCCCCGACACCCTGCACGGCGCGACCTTCATGGTCGTCGCGCCCGACTCCGACCTGGCGTCCGAGCTGGCCGCCGGATCGTCCGAGGACGTGCGGATGCGCTTCCAGGACTACCTGACCCAGGTGCAGAAGACCAGCGAGATCGACCGTCAGTCCGCCGACCGCCCGAAGACCGGCGTGTTCCTGGACCGTTTCGCGATCAACCCCGTGAACGGCGAGCGGCTGCCGATCTGGGCCGCCGACTACGTGCTGGCCGACTACGGCCACGGCGCGGTCATGGCCGTGCCCGCCCACGACCAGCGCGACCTCGACTTCGCCCGCGCGTTCGACCTGCCCGTGAAGGTCGTGGTCGACACGACCGCGCCGATCACCGGCGCGCTGCCCGTGATCGAGGTCGACGAGGACGGGGTCCCGATCGAGCCCCTGGAGTCGCTCGACGACCAGCACCCGGTGAAGACCGGCATCGCCCTGACCGGCGACGGCCGCATGATCAACTCCGGCGAGCTGAACGGCCTCTCCAAACGCAACGCGATCGCCCGCGCGATCGAGCAGCTGGAGGCGGCCGGCACCGGCCGCGCTGCGAAGAACTACCGTCTGCGGGATTGGCTGATCTCGCGCCAGCGGTTCTGGGGCACCCCCATCCCGATGCTGCACACGCAGGACGGGGAGATCGTGCCCGTGCCCGAGGAGCAGCTGCCCGTGCGCCTGCCGAGCATCGAGGGCCTGGACCTGTCGCCGAAGGGAGCCTCGCCGCTGGGCGCGGCGACCAGCTGGGTGCAGACGACCGTGCCCGGAACCGGTGAGCCGGCGCTGCGCGACCCGGACACCATGGACACCTTCGTGGACAGCTCCTGGTACTACCTGCGCTTCCTCTCGCCGAACAGCGACACCGTGGCCTTCGACGTGGACGAGGCCCGCCGCTGGGCGCCCATCGACTCGTACATCGGCGGCGTCGAGCACGCGATCCTGCACCTGCTGTACGCGCGGTTCATCACCAAGGTCCTGTTCGACATGGGGCTGATCGATTTCACCGAGCCGTTCTCCAGCCTGATCAACCAGGGCATGGTGATCCTCGACGGCGCGAAGATGTCGAAGAGCAAGGGCAACCTGGTGCTCTTCCAGGAGGAGCTCGATGCCTACGGCGCCGACGCGCTGCGCGTCGCCCTGGCCTTCGCCGGTCCCGTGGAGGACGACAAGGACTGGAAGGACGTCTCGACGACCGGCGCGCAGAAGTTCCTGGCTCGTGCGCTGCGCGCGGCGCAGGACGTCTCGAGCGCCGTCGACGTCGTCTTCGATGGAGGCGATGCGGCACTGCGCCGGATCACCCACCATCTGCTGGCCGACGCCCCCGCGCTCGTCGAGCAGACCAAGTTCAACGTGCTGGTCGCGCGCCTGATGGAGCTGGTGAACGCGATCCGCAAGACGATCGACGCCGGCTCCGGCCCCGCCGACCCCGCCGTGCGCGAGGCTGCGGAGAC
Source organism: Microbacterium sp. MYb64 (assembly GCF_002979495.1). Taxonomy (NCBI): domain Bacteria; kingdom Bacillati; phylum Actinomycetota; class Actinomycetes; order Micrococcales; family Microbacteriaceae; genus Microbacterium; species Microbacterium sp. MYb64. Next base: position 255,512 of record NZ_PCOW01000003.1, read on the forward strand.
CGTCGCCGTCATGCTGGACCTCGTCGCGCCGCACACGGCGGAGGAGATGTGGGAGATCCTCGGTCACGAGCCGTCCGTGGGACTCGTCACCTGGCGTCAGGCCGACCCGCTGCTGCTCGTCGAGGACACGGCGACCTGCGCCGTGCAGGTCAACGGCAAGGTGCGCACGACGCTCGAGGTGCCCGCCAAGATCGGCGACGCCGAGCTCGAGGCGCTGGCCCGTGCGGACGAGAAGGTGCAGCGGGCACTCGACGGCAAGGAGATCGTGCGCGTCATCGTGCGGGCTCCGAAGATCGTGAACTTCGCCGTCAAGGGCTGAGTTCCGTTGCGCTCCGGGGGGAAAGGAGCGCGCGCCCTCCGGGTGATGAGGCGCGTGCTCGGCACGGCGGTGATCGTCGCGCTGGTCGCGGGCGGGGGGCTGCTGCTGGTCTGGCAGCTGCCGCGCCCCATCAGCGACACCAGCGCGATCGGCGTGCTCTGGCACAAGCACAGCGATGAGCTGGGCGCCGCGTGGAACCGCGAGACGTGCGCGGAAGGGGTGTGTCGGCAGAATTACCGCGGGGGCACCATCTACGCCGCGGTGAAGGGCGACGCGCACATCGTTCATGGTGGCGCGGTCGGCGAGGCGTTCGACGAACTCGGAGGCGTGGCGAGGCTGGGTCTGCCGATCGCGGAGCAGAGCGGACCCGCCGACCGGCCGTGGCAGGCGTTCCAGCGCGCGGGGATCTTCGCGAGCGAGGACGATGTCCCGACCCTCGTGCGCGGTGTGTTCTGGCAGTCATGGCTGCGCTTCGCCGAAGAGCGCGGCGGCCTCGGGTTCCCGAAGGACGCGGAACACAAGGACAGGCACGGTAATCCGGTCCAGAACTTCATCAACGGCGTGATCTACCTGCGCGATGGCGCCCCCGTGCCCACGATCTCGGACATCGCTGCCGCCCACCGTCGCGCCGGAGGGGCGTACGGGCCGCTCGGATACCCGAAGGGCACGCAACGCGCGGTCGGCGATCGTCTCGTGCAGCAGTTCGACGGGGGCGAGGTGTGGTGGTCCGGCGACACGGGTGCCGCTTCGGTGCAAGCTCCGTTCCTCGCCGCCTTCCACGAACGCGGTGGCGCGGACGGGGCGCTCGGCCTGCCCACCGCAGAGGCATCGCGACTCGAGGGCGGCTCGATGCAGCCCTTCCAGGGCGGAGTTCTGTATCGCTCGGACGAGGACGGGTCGATCCGTGCCACGACCGCCGGCGTCATCCAGCAGCGGTACGAGGAGCTGGGCGGGCCAGGAGGCGAGCTGGGCTTGCCGATGGGCGAGAAGATCGACGTCGCCGGGGGCCGCTATCAGGCGTTCGCCGGAGGCGCGCTGCTGTGGCATGAAGGGGCAGGGGTTTTCCGCCTCGATGCCGCGAACTTCGCATTCTGGGTGGCGGATCCTGCCCGGTTCGGATGGCCGACGAAGGACTCGCGCACCGACGAGCGCGGGGTGCATCAGGACTGGGAGAAGACGCAGACGGTGCTGCGCGAGGGGCGCCTGCTCACGGTGCCATCGACACCGGTGGACGCCTCGACGGCCGTGCTCCTGTGCGATTCGCAGTGCAGCGGCAACTCCTGGATCAAGCAGGGAGCGCGGCGGGCCGGGTTCTCCAACATCGTGGAGTTCGGATACGGCGGGTCGGGATATCTCGCGCCGATCAGCGGGCTGGGGACCGGCTTCACCGAGAGCGTGTCGCGCAACAGCCTGCTGCTTCCGGACGGGGATCCGGGCGTCGTGATCATCACCCTCGGAGGCAATGACGCGGCGCAGAAGCGCCCTGTCTCCGATGTGACGGCCGCCGAGGAGCAGCTGATCGGGATGCTGCGGCAGGCCTACCCGAACGCCGCGATCGTCGTGGACGGCGTGATGAGCCGCAACGATGCCGCGCACGCGGCGCGCCGCGCGATGGACGCGGCTGTGACCGAGGAGGCGCAGCGGCTCGGCGTCCACGCGATCTCCGTCGCCGGATGGGTGAGCGACTACACGGCTCCCCAGGTCGACAACGTGCACCTGGCGCCCGCGGGGCATGACAAGATCGCCCCGCACTACGCGGACGCGCTGCGCGCGGTGCTCGGACGCTGACCGGTTCCTCCGCGCGGCGCGCGGCCCGGCGGTCGCCAGGCCGGGTCAGATCCGCTCGAGGGGGTTGTCCGCGAGTCTCCCGACGAGTCCTCCCTCGACGAGACGTCGCGCCTGGCTGTACGGCTTGCGCTCCGCCTGCTGCTGCACGCAGTCGCCGAACTCGGCGGCGAGGCCGAGCCGGGGGTACGCTGCCAGCACTTCGCGGCGGAACTCGAGGGGGATCTCCTCGTCCCGGCGCCCGGCGATGTCAAGCCCGGTCGACGTCTCGAGCAGGTATCCCTCGACGTCCTGGGCGGGATCCACGGAGGGCCAGTTGTGCCGCACGATGATCTCGTTGACGCGGCGCTGCCGCTCGACGGACCATCCGGCTCCGGCCGTCAGTGCCTCGCCCACGAAGCCGCCCGCCTCCTCGTAGCCGAGCACGTGGTTGTCATAGGCCGGCGCGAGCCCGATGTCGTGCAGCACGGCTCCGGTGTAAAGCAGCTCGTGGTCGATCCCGCGGTGACCCTCCACGATCGCGAAGGCCTCCGCCCATAGCCAGCTGCGCAGCACGTGATTGACCAGGGCGGGGGACTGGAACCGGGTGACGAGCTCGTGCGCCCCGCGGGCTGCAGCGGTGTCAGGGGGGAGGAAATCGTGCAGGCGCATGGCGGCTCCGGGTCGATCGTGGGATGAGGCCAGCGTAACGCTCGGTGCGGCGGCGGCTCCGTGCGACAGCTCGCTTTCGTCCTCCACAGTGCCCGCTCCGACCAGGCTCCGCACCGGTTGCGTGAAGTCGTCTCCGGACACGATCGTGCACGCCTAGCGTCGGCGTGTGAGCGAGCAGTCGGAGACGGAGGAGGCGGGGTCGACGGTCGTCGCGCGTGCGCCCCGGCGGCTCCGGCTGGGGCTCGGTGCGGCCGTGGTGGTGGGGCTCGTGGCGGTGTCGGTCACGGTGGGCATCGGCCTGCTCGGCCGGTCGGCGGTGCCGGAGGAGGTCGTCGTGTCGCCGTCACCGCGCACCAGTGGGCCGGGGGTCTCCGCCGGTGCGGTCTACGCGCACGTGCTCGGGGAGGTCTCGAAGCCGGGCCTGTACGTGCTCGACGATGGTGCGAGGGTGGCCGAGGCTCTGGCGGCGGCCGGAGGCACGCTGCCGACGGCGGACCTTGCCGCGGTGAACCTCGCCCGTACGGTCGCCGACGGGGAGCAGATCCTGGTGCCGGCGATCGGTGCGGCAGGTGCTGCACCGGGCGCGGCGGCAGGAACATCCGGTGCGGCGGGCGGGGGAGCAGCGGGCGGACTCGTCGACCTCAACACGGCCGATGTCGCCGCCCTCGACCAGTTGCCCCGGATCGGCCCCGCGCTCGCCCAGCGCATCGTCGACTGGCGCACGGCCAACGGGCGCTTCACGAGCGTGGATGATCTCCTCGGAGTCTCCGGCATCGGCGAGAAGATGCTGGCCGGGATCCGCGACCTGGTGCGGGTATGACAGCTCTGGATCGGCGGGCTCCGGGGGCTCCGCGAGGCCGGCTGCGCGACGTGCGCATGGTGCCGGTCGCTGTCATCGCGTGGGCGATCGCGCTCCTGGTCTCGTTCCTGCCCTGGACGGCCGGGACAGTGATCGCGTTCTCGGCAACGGGGACCGGGATCCTGCTCATCGTGTGCCGCTCCCGGACCCGCACCGCGGTCGCCCGCGCCGGGCCTCTTTCGATCGTCTGCCTGACCGTCGCCGCGGCGATCGCCGGCGCCGCGACAGCCGCGACGCCGGCCCGAGAGCAGGCCGCCTCCCTGGCAGGGCACGCGGTGACCGCCGAGGTGAGCGTGCGATCGCTTCCTTCGCTCGGCGCGGACGGCCGGCTCTGGGCCGACGCGGACGCGTTCCGGCTCGGTCCGGGGGACCGACCCGATCCGCTGCGGGTGCCGGTGCGCATCGGGATCCCGCCCGACGCCGAATCCGCCACCCTGGGACCGGGGACGGCGCTGCGATTCACGGCGCAGACGAAACGCACGGATCCGGGCGAGCGTGCGGCACTCGTGCTGTTCTCGAGCGGGGCGGCGGTGCAGCTGTCGCGTGGCGGCCCGGTCGAGCGGCTCGCCGGCGACGTGCGCGCGGCGTTCATCGAGCGCGCCGGACGTCTGCCCGAACCCGGGTCAGAGCTGCTTCCGGGGCTTGCGGTCGGCGATGTGCGAGCCGTGAGCGACGAACTCGATGCCGCGATGAAGGCCAGCGGGCTCTCGCATCTGACAGCCGTGTCCGGCAGCAACCTCGCGCTCGTGGCCGCGGCGGCGTTCGGGATCGTGGCGCTGTGCGGCGGGGGCAGGGTGCTCCGCGTCGCCATCGCCGTGCTGGCCCTCGCCGGATTCGTGGTGCTCGTCACGCCGCAGCCGAGCGTCATCAGGGCCGCGGCCATGGCTGGAGTCGCCCTGACCGCGCTGCTGCTCGGGCGCCCGCGTGCGGGCCTCTCGGTCCTGATGCTCGCGGTGACGGTGCTCCTGCTCGTCGATCCGCATCTCGCGGCCGCGCCCGGGTTCGCGCTGTCGGCTGCGGCCACAGCCGGTCTCATCGTGCTCGCCCCGCCACTGGCGCGGGGGCTCGCGCGTCGGCTGCCGCGACCGGTCGCCCTGGCGATCGCGGTCCCGCTGTCTGCACAGCTCGCCTGCGGTCCGATCATCGCGTTGTTCGCGGCGCAGCAGTCCCTGGTCTCCGTACTGGCCAACCTGCTGGCCGCACCGGCGTCGCCGATCGCGACGGTGCTCGGGCTGCTCGCCTGCCTCGCGATGCCGATCCCGCCGCTGGCCGACCTGTTCGCAGCCGCGGCCTGGTTGCCCTCGGCGTGGATCGCGCAGACGGCGGTGACGACCGCAGCGCTGCCGATGGCCACGATCGAGGCGCCGGCCGGCGTCGGCACGGCGCTCGTGGTGGCGGCGCTCAGCGCAGGGGTCTTCTGGGTCGTCGCGCCGCATCGCCCGCTCCGCGCTCCCTGGCGCGCCGTCGTGGGCGGCGTCCTCGCGGTCGTGATCGGAGCGGGCACGGGCTGGGGCATCGTCGCCGGTCCGGTCGCGCTGCTGCAGCGCCCAGCGAACTGGGCGATCGCCCTGTGCGACGTCGGGCAGGGGGACGCCGCGCTGGTGCGCTCGGCCGGACGCACGATGCTCATCGACACCGGGCCAGAGCCGGAACCGCTGCGGCGCTGCCTCGACACGCTGGGGATCGCGCGGCTCGACCTGCTGGTGCTGACCCATTTCGACCGGGATCACGCCGGGGCCGCCGACGTGGTGGTCGGGCGCGTCGGCACCGTGCTGCACGGGCCGGTGGACACTCCAGCCCATCAGCGGTCACTCGAGCGGCTCGAAGCCGGGGGAGCGGACGTGGTCCAGGCAGCGGCGGGCATGGCGGGGCGTCTGGGAGATGCGGACTGGCGCGTGCTGTGGCCTCGCCGCGGCGAGAAGGTCTTCCCTCCCGGGAACGAGACCGGCGTGATCCTGCAGATCGAGGGCGGAGGCGTTCCGCGAAGCCTGTTCCTGGCCGATCTCTCGGCCGCGGCGCAGGGCGCGCTGCGACGGCTCGCGCGCCCGCACGATGAGAGCGTCGTCAAGGTCGCCCACCATGGCAGCGCCGATCAGGATCCGCAGCTCTACGAGGATCTGGATCCCGCGCTGGCCCTGATCTCCGTCGGCGAGGGGAACGACTACGGACACCCGCGCGCCTCAACGCTGGAGATGCTGCAGGCGCTGCGTGCGCCGGTCCTGCGCACGGATCAGCGCGGCATGATCCTGGTGTCGCAGGCGGAGGAAGGGGTGCGCGTCTGGGCCGAGCGGGCCGCACCGTCGGATGGCCGCACGGGGCGTCCACCGTGATCGCCGGCCGATGGGCCGGTGCGGCATGTGCGCGGCGGTCGCACGAAAGCTAGCCTGTATCCGGGGTCGCGACGAAAGGTCTTGATGGAAGGCACGAACTTCACCTATGTCATCAAGCAGCTCGAGCTCGCGCTCCGTCCTTATTTCGAGGAGGTCTGTGCTCAGGCCGGTATGACGATCGCCCAGTTCACGGCGCTCACGGTGCTGGAACGGCGCCCCGGCATCACGAGCTCCGAACTCGCGCGGCGTTCCTTCGTGCGTGCGCAGACGATGGCCCAGACCATGGATCCGCTCCTGGACGCCGGCCTGGTGCGACGTGAGCGCGACCCGGAGCACGCCCGACGGCTGCTGCTCTTCCTCACCGATGAGGGCGTGGCGGCCGTGCACCGCACCGCGCCGCGCCTGGCCGAGCTGGAGCGGCTCCTGACGACGGGCTTCGCGGAGGAGGAGACCGCGGCCTTGGCGGACTACCTCCGGCGCGCGCGCCGGACTCTCGAATCGCACACGCTGGCCGAGTTCCGGGCGGGCGCCACGGACCTCGTGCCCTGAGCGGGGCGTGACTCCGCGGGGCGTGACTCCACGGGGCCGCGATCCCCGCGGCCCCGCGATGCCGTCCCCGTCGCCGACTCTCAAGCGCTGGTCGTGCGCCAGCCGCCCTGGTACTCGGTGCGGGCTGTCGCGGCGTAGGGCACGGGGCTGACCACGGCGCGCACCGCGAACTGCTCGTGCGGCTCGACCGTGGTCTTGTGCGATCCTCCGTCCGGTTCGCCCCAGACGACCCGCACCTCGGCGCCGATCGGCACATCGTGGTCGACGGTCGCGAGAGAGAGACCCCGCCGTTCGTTCGCGGTGACGCCGGTGAACAGGGAGAGCCCGACGGTCTCGCCGTCAGCGTCGATCACCGCGTCGTAGTTCGAGGATCCGTAGTTCGCGTTCGGGAGGTCGAAGAACTGGTAGCCGGGACCGTTCCGGTCGATCGCGCTCGCGAGGATCTTCGCGAGGTCCTCGTCGTTCCAGGCGAGCGTCACCTTCTTGCGCTGCTGTGCGGGATCGATCTTCTCGAGCGCGTCGCGCCCGATGAAGTCGTGATCGAACTTCACGAACGAGCCGTATCCGAGCTCCCACGGGTTGAGGTAGTAGTCCTCGATGTCCTCGGACACGAACGACCCCGCCACGGCGTTGATGGCCTCATAGCTGGTCGCCGGCAGCCACTCCCGGTAGGCGCGCTCCGCCTCGCCCGTGTAGATGGCCGGCAGCGGGGACGGGATCCAGCCCGACTCCAGGGTGTTCGACGAGTACGCACGCGATCCGCAGGGCTCGATGCCGAACTCGCGGCCGGCCTCGAGGATCGCGTCGCGGATCTTCCCATGCTGCACATACGGGCCCCAGAGCTCCAGGCCGGGTGCTCCCGCCATGCCGTGCCGGAGCGTGCGCACCTGCTCGCCGGCGATCGTCATGTGCCCCATCCGGAAGAACCGCACCGGCTCCACAGGCCCGCCCGCGAGTTTCTCGATGATCGCCCACGCGTTCGGGCCCTGGATCTGGAAGCGGTAGTACTCGCGATGCACAGCCTGACCGTAGGGGCGCGACGGCGATCGGTCGTCGTAGCGGAACTCGACGTCGTAGCCACCGGTCTCCGCATGGAACTGGAGCCAGTTGGCGCCGGGGGCCCGGCCGACGTACACGTAGTCCTGCTCGGCCTCGTGGAACAGGATCCCGTCGCCGATCACGCCTCCGTGGGACGCGGTGGGGACGAACTGCTTCGCCGTGTCGACGGGGAAGTTCGCGAACGAGTTGATGCCGGTCTCTGAGAGGAGGCGCAGAGCGTCGGGGCCGGAGACGAAGAAGTTCACCATGTGGTGCGTCTGGTCGTACAGCACAGCGGTCTCCCGCCACGCCTTCTGCTCGCGGCGCCAGTTCGTGAACTCGGCCGGCACGACCGGATAGATGTACGTGCCGAGGGGCGAGTCGCGCAGCATCCGGACCGCATCGCCCTTCTCGTCGAGCAGTTCCTGCAGGGTGCTGGCCATGGTGTCTCCCTCGACATCGATCCGGCTGATCGTCGCCGTCGTCGGCTCGATCTGAGGCCCGATGGTACGGAAGATCAATCCCTCTGTCCATAGGTAAAGCGAAGAGGGAAGTAGTTGGCGACAAGATTGGCGACAATCCTTGACCACGAGGGGGACGCTGTGCTTGTGTGGGGCCCGGCGCGGCGACGAGCGGCGCCGGCCGGCCGGATCCGGCGCGAACCCGAGGAGTCCCATGTCGCAGCGCACGCCCTGTCTGGTGGTGGTCAGTGCGCACGCGGGCGACTTCGTGTGGCGGGCCGGAGGCGCGATCGCGGCAGCGGCGCTCCGCGGAGAGCGCGCGGTCGTGATCTGCCTGTCCTACGGGGAGCGAGGGGAGTCCGCGAGCCAGTGGCTCGCAGGCAGGGGGCTCGACGAGATCAAGGCGATCCGCCGGGCGGAGGCGACGGAGGCGGCGAACGCGCTCGGCGCCGAGATCGAGTTCCTCGACCTCGGCGACTACCCGCTGCGGGAGTCGCCGGAGGTGGTGGCGACGCTGGTCGACGCGTTCCGGCGCCTGCAGCCGACGGTGCTGCTGACCCACCCTCTCGCAGACCCGTACAACGGCGACCATCCGGCAGCGGCGCGGATGGCGCTGGAGGCGAGAGTTCTCGCGCAGGCGATCGGCGTCGCGAACGCGGATGGCGGCTATCCGCGACCGGACGACGTCATCGGCGCCCCGCCCGTCTTCTTCTTCGAGCCGCACCAGAGCGAGCAGTCCGGCTTCACCCCCGGCGTGCTGCTGGACATCACCACCGCGTTCCCGCGCAAGCGCGCAGCGATGGAGTGCCTCCCCGCTCAGCAGCACATGTGGTCCTACTACACCGATCTCGCCGTCCGACGCGGTGTTCAGTTGAAGCGCAATGCGGGCCCCAATCTCGGCCTCGCCCACGAGACGATGGCCGAGGCGTACATGCGCTACTACCCCCAGGTCACGGACGTGCTGGCATGAGCCCCGTCGTCGTCACGGACATCGCCCGCGCTGAGCGCGCACTCGTCGACGCGCTCGCCGCGTTCGGGTCGGCCACGGTGCACGAGGCGCTCGGCCGGATCGGCTGCGCGGGGGCGCGGATCCGCCCGATCCAGGAGGGTGTCGTGGTCTCCGGCAGCGCGATCACGGTGCTCCCGGCCGCCGGGGACAACCTCATGGTGCACGTCGCGATCGAGCAGGCGCAGGAGGGTGACATCATCGTCGTGGCGCCGGCGTCGGAGTCGCGGCACGGTTTCATCGGGGAGCTCATGGCGACCCAGATGCAGGCCCGAGGGGTCGGCGGCTACGTCACGTCCGCCGGGGTGCGCGACGTCGCGGAGCTGCGGGCCATGCGGTTCCCGGTATGGACCGCGCACATCACCGCGCAGGGCACCCTGAAGGAAGCGGCAGGATCGGTGAACGTGCCGATCGCGCTCGACGGCGTCGTTGTCGAACCCGGCGACATCGTGGTCGCCGACGACGACGGCGTGACGATCGTGCCCCGCGCACGTGCGGCCGAGGCGCTGGAGGCGGCGCGGCGGCGGGCGGAGCGCGAGGCCGCAGCGCGCGAGCGTTATCGGGCCGGTGAGATCTCGATGGACGTCGGTGGCCTCCGGGCAGTGCTCGACGGGCTCGGCGTCGAGCACGTCGCCCAGCGGAGCGGCGATGCGCGCTGACGCCGCCGGAGGCGCGCACCCCGGAGGCATCCGCTGCATGCTCATGCGCGGCGGGACGTCGAAGGGGGCGTTCTTCCTCGCGACGGATGTGCCGGCCGATCCCCAGGAGCGCGACGAGCTGATGCTCCGGCTTCTGGGCAGCCCGGATCCGCGGCAGATCGACGGGCTCGGGGGCGGGCACGCGCTGACCTCCAAGGCGGCGATCGTGTCGGTCTCCGAGGATCCCGGCGCGGATCTCGACTATCTGTTCCTGCAGGTCGGCGTCGACCGTCCCACGGTGGGCGATGCGCAGACCTGCGGCAACCTCCTCGCCGCGGTGGGGCCCTTCGCGGTCGAGCGAGGAATCCTGCCGGCCGGCGGAGAGACGACCACGGCGCGCATCCGGCTGCGCAACACCGGCGGGATCGCGACGGCCTCGTTCGCGACGCCGGCCGGGATGCCGGACTACGACGGCGACACGGAGATCGACGGCGTGCCGGGCTCTGCGGGGCCGATCGAGCTCCGGCTCGGCGTCGGCGAAGCCTCCGTGCTCCCGACCGGCCTGGTGACGCAGACGGTCGCCGGACACCGCGTGACGCTGGTCGACAACGGCTTGCCGGTCGTGCTCATGGACGCCGGGTCGCTCGGGGTGTCGGGGGACGAGGATCCGGGCGGGCTCGAGGCCGATGCGCGATTGTGCGCTGTCGTCGAAGAGGTCCGCCGAGCCGCCGGTCCGCTGTTCGGCCTGGGCGATGTGACGGAGCAGACCGTACCCAAGGTCGTGCTGCTCTCGTCACCGCGGCAGGGCGGGACGATCTCCACGCGGGCGTTCATCCCGTTCCGCGTGCACGCGTCGATCGGCGTCCTGATGGCGGCCTCGGTCGCTGCGGGCATCCGGATCCCCGGCGCCATCGGACACGATCTGGCCCGCCTGCCGGCGGGGCCGGAGCACGACATCGAGCATCCCGCCGGAGTGCTCCGCACCCGCGTCGACGTCACGCACGGCGCCGACGGCGCCTGGCGGGCATCGTCCCGTTCGACGCGCACCGCGCGCAAGATCTTCGACGGCATCGTCTTCCCGCGTCCGCGGCGCTGACGCCGGACCCCACACAACCAGAGCAAGGACGGACCCCATGGCAACCAGCGACAACTTCGACCTCGCCCACCTCGGCGCGGTCGAGCTGCACACCCCGAAGTTCGAGGAGAGTCTGCACTTCTTCCGGGACACCTGCGCGATGCGCGAGGTCGCCCGCGTCGGCGACTCCGCGTACCTGCGCTGCTGGGACGAGTACCAGAGGTACACGCTCAAACTCACGGCATCCGATACCAACGGAGTCGGGCGCACGCTGTTCCGCACGACGAGCCAGGAGGCGCTCGAGCGCCGGGTGGCCGCGATCGAGGCGACCGGCCTCGGCCACGGCTGGCGCGATCCCGAGGTCGGCGTCGGACGGTCCTACGAGTTCGAGGATCCGGACGGGCACCTCATGGCGCTGCACTACGAGACCGAGCTCTACGTGCCGGACGATGAGGACCGGCCCGCGCTGAAGAACCAGGCCTCCGCCTATCCCGGGCGAGGCATCAACGCCCGCCGCATGGACCACATCAACTACCTCGCGAGCGACGTGACCGCCGCGGGGGAGTTCTGGGCCGACGTCATGCGCGCGAGGGAGTCCGAGCGGGTGCGCCAGGACGATGGACGGTTCGCGGCACGGTGGTTCCGGTTCCATCAGAAGTCCTACGACGTCGTCTACTCCGCGGACTGGACGGGCAGCCGCGGCCGCTTCCACCACTTCGCGTTCGCGCCGGACTCCCGGGAGGACATCCTGAAAGCGGCGGACATCTGCCTCGAGAACGGGATCCACATCGAGTACGGACCCTACAAGCACGCGATCAACCAGACCTTCTTCCTCTACGTCTGGGAGCCGGGCGGCAACCGCATCGAGTTCGCGAACGCGCAGGCCAGGCTCCTCCTGGACCCGGACTGGCCGGTCGTCGAGTGGAGCCAGGCCGAGCGCGCCAAGGGGCAGGCCTGGGGCATGAAGACCGTCGCCACCTTCCACACGCACGGCACGCCGTACGTGGAGAACCAGGAGCAGATCGATCGCGAGGCGCTGGCCGGATCGCGGTGAGGCCGGTCGCCCGCGCTAGTCGCCGAGGCTGTCGACGAGGTCGAGGCCGCGGCGGGCCCAGGCGATCTCGAGCCGCGCCCGTTCGACCAGTCCCTCGTACGCGAACCTCTTGTATGCGATCGTGCGTTCGCGCTCGCTGTCCGGAGTGACGTTCAGCCGACGCGTCAGCATCGGATTGCTGAGGTTCTCGATGTGGGTGAGCTCGCCCTGCCACTGTTCGAGCTCGCCCTCCCACTGCGCGATGTGCCGGCGCAGGAAGTCGCGCGCCGCCTCCGGCGTGGTGTTCTCCAGGTAGGCGGCGCGCAGGTGCGCGGGGTCGCGGACGCGCTGGTAATCCAGGGGCGTCTGCATCCAGGCGAGATAGTCGGCGTCGCCGGCCGGCGTCACGGTGTACATGCGCCGGGTGCCGCGCTGGCCGCGGGCCTGCTCCTCGCCCTCGATGAGCCCCGCGGCCTCCATCTTGCGCAGCTCCGGGTAGATCTGCGAGTCGGGGGCGTGCCAGACGTGCCCCACCGACTGCGAGAACTGCTTCTGCAGGTCGTATCCCGACAGCGGCCCGACGCGCAGGATCGCCAGGATTGCGTAGCGCAGACTCATGCGGTTCCTCCCGCGTCGAGCCTACTGCCGGGATGACGGGATTCAGCTCGCGTAGCCGGTGCGCCACCCGCCCTGGTAGGTCTGCCGGGCGACCGAGGAGTACGGCGTCGGGCTGACGACCGCGCGGACCGCGAGCTGCTCGTGCGGCTCGACCGTCGCCTTCGCGGTGTTCGGCCCCTCGCCCCACAGCACGCGGAGCTCTGCGCCCTCCGGAACGTCGGGCGCGACGGTGGCGAGCGAGAGCGCGCGGCGCTCGTTCGCGCTGTAGCCGGTGAACATCGAGAACCCGACGACGTTGCCGTCGGCATCGACGACCGCGTCGTAGTTCGCCGAGCCGTAGTTCGCGAGCGGCAGATCGAAGAACTTGTAGCTGGGGCCGTCCACGTCGAACAGCGAGCCGAAGATCTTCGTCATGTCCTCGGCGTCCCAGGCCAGGGTGACCTTGCGGCGCTGCGTCGTGGGGTCGATCTTCTCGAGCGCGTCACGGCCGATGAAGTCGTGGTCGAACTTCACGAAGGATCCGTAGCCGAGCTCCCACGGCGTGAGGTAGTAGTCCGCGATGTCTCCCGACACGAACGAGCCGGCGAGGGTGCCGGTGGCCTCGTAGCTGTCCGCGCCGAGCCACTCGCGGTAGCCGCGCTCGGCCTCACCGGTGTAGATGGCGGGGAGGGGCGAGGGGATCCAGCCGGACTCCAGAGTGTTGGACGGATACGCGCGGGATCCGACCGGCAGCAGCCCGAACTCGGCACCGGCGGTGACGATCGCGTCGCGGACGCGGTCGTGGTCCTCGTACGGGCCCCAGACCTCGAGGCCGGGTGCGCCGGCCATGCCATGGCGCAGGGTGCGCACCTGCGCGCCCTCGATCGCCATCGTGGACATGCTGAAGAACCGCAGCTCCTCGAGCGGGCCGCCGTTGAGCTTCTCGATGACCTGCCAGGCCCTGGGGCCCTGGATCTGGAAACGGTAGTAGCGGCGCGAGACGGGGTGCCCGTACGGGCGGGACGGCGATCGCCGGTCGACGGTCACCTCGAGGTTCCCGTAGCCGCCGGTCTCGCCGTGGTACATCAGCCAGTTCGAAGCCGGCGCCCGGCCGACGTAGACGTACTCGTCCTCGGCCTCGCGGAACAGGATGCCGTCGCCGATGACGTGGCCCGCCGCGGTGGTCGGCACGTACTGCTTCGCACGGTTGACGGGGAAGTTCGCGACCGAGTTGATGGCGGTGTCGCTGATCAGACGGATCGCGTCCGAGCCCTTCAGGAACACGTTGTCCATGTGGTGGGACTGGTCATACAGCACCGCGCTGTCGCGCCACGCCCGCTGCTCCTTGATCCAGCTGCTGAAGTCGGCGGGCACGACCGGGTAGATGTACGACCCGATCTGAGAGTTGCGCAGGAGTTCGACGGGGTTGGTCTCGTCGATCAGCTGCTGAAGGTTGTCGGCCATGGAAGCCCTCTCTTGTTCTTTCGTGGTGGTCGGGGGTCAGGGGCGGTCGGTGAAGACGACGGTCTGATTGCCGTTCCGGATCACCCGGTCCTCGGCGTGCCACTGCACCGCGCGGGAGAGCACGGCGCGCTCGACGTACGCGCCGCGGGCCTGCAGGCCGGCCGCGCTCATCGAGTGGTCGACGCGGGCGACGTCCTGCTCGATGATCGGGCCCTCGTCCAGGACCTTGGTCACGTAGTGGCTGGTCGCGCCGATGAGCTTCACGCCGCGCTCCTTGGCCTTGCGATACGGGGCCGCGCCGATGAAGGCGGGCAGGAAGGAGTGGTGGATGTTGATGACCGGCACGTCGACCTCGTCCAGGAAGTCCTCGGAGATGATCTGCATGTACCGCGCCAGCACGAGAAAGTCGACATTCCCCTTCACGAGCTCCAGGATCCTGGCCTCCGCGTCGGACTTGTCCGGCCCCTGCGAGGGCACATGGAAGAACGGGATGCCGAAGGCGCGGACGTCCTCTGCGACGTTCGTGTGATTGCTGATGACCATCGGGATCGTGACCGGCAGCTCGCCGCGCCGGTGCCGCCAGAGGAGCTCGAGCAGGCAATGGTCGCTGGTGGAGGCGAGCACGGCCATCCGCTTCGGGACCGACCGGTCGGTGAGCCGCCAGGACAGGCCGAGCGGTCCGAGCGTGGCGGCGAGGTCGGCCTCGAGCTCGGGGATCGCCGCGGAGAGGTCGGCGCGGTGGAAGACCACGCGCTGGAAGAAACCCCCGCCTTGAGGGTCGTCGGTGTACTGATCCAGAGACACGATGTTGCCCCGGTTGCGGGTGATCAGGGCGCTGACGGCCGAGACGATCCCGGGCTGATCCGGGCCGTGCACGATCAGGCAGGCGTCATCGCGCAGTCGCTCGACGTGGATGGTCATCCCGGCCCCTCAGCGGCGGGCGGCGACGAAGTCGCGCGCCCATGCCGACGTGGCGAGCAGGCCGCCGAACGTGTAGAAGTGCAGCTTGACGGCGCCGGTCTCGGCGTCGGCCGCGAGCAGCGCGGACAGGTCGGAGACGAACGCATCCGGCCCCGCCGTCCCCATCAGGTTCGTGAGGGAGAAGCCGTACTTCTTCACGATCATCGCGTTCGCACCGATGCCGAACCGGCGGGCGAACCCGAGGAGCCGCTTGACGCCCGCGGGTCCCGGCGTGCCCACCCGGATCTCGGAGGCGATCCCGCGTGCGCGGACCTGGTCGATCCAGGCCAGGACCGGATCCGTGTCGAAGGCGAACTGGCTGAGGATCACGGCGTCCAGCCCCTGCTCCGCGAGCACCGCCGACTTGTTCTCGAGATGGCGCCACAGCTCGTCATCGGCGATGTCGGGGTGCCCTTCGGGATAGCCGGCGATCGACACCTCGCGGACGCCGTAGTCGAGCAGCAGACCCGTGTAGATGACGTCGAAGGCCGAGGCGTACGGCCCGTCCGGCGTGGCGGGATCCCCGCCGACGACGAAGACGTGATCCGTGGCGCCCACCTCCTGCAGTCGCCCGAGGAACTCCTCGAGCTGCGCGCGCGACCGCAGCCGGCGGGCCGAGATGTGCGGGACCGGCACGAAGCCCAGATCCCGGACCGCCTTGGCGGCGGCCACGCGCATCTCGAGATCCTCATTGCCGAGGAACGTGACGTTGATCTTGGTCCCCGCGGGGATCGTGTCGCGCGCCTCCTGGAGGCCGGGGACGTCCTTCCCGGTCATCTCGAGGGAGAAGTCGTCGACGAGCGCGCGCGCCGCGATCGGGTTCGCGACGGGTGTGGTGCGTGACACGGATCGGCATCCTTTCGGCGGGTCCGCGCGCGGCAGTGCGAGCGGAGCGGTCAGGCCCTGTTCGGCATTGAACGGGCCTGCCGTCAGAATACCTATGATGATAGGTAATGACAAGAGGTAAATCCAGGATGTGGCCAACTACTGCTTCGAGTCGTCCCCCTCAGCGCACCCGGGGGCCTCCGCTGGCGGGGACGACGCAAAGCCCACCTCCGAGTCGTCCCCGTCAGCGGACGCTATGGGCTCCGCTGAGGGGGACGACTCGGAAGTGGGGTGCGACAAGGGGGGCC